>NZ_JBMMUF010000002.1:0-435592 GCF_049257235.1 Pseudoalteromonas maris | reverse complement strand
TGCAGAGTCAGTAGCAACCTATAATAAGAGGAGGCCACACATGGCCCTAAAATACAAAACGCCCGATGAAGTACATCAGGCGTTTTAATCAAAATAAGTGTCAACTTATTTCAGGACTAGTCAAATCAATGAAAAATTATAGTTCCAAGGGAAAAACCCCATCAACTGGGCGTCACAGTCCAAAGGCAAAGTTTGTACGCAAGCGAAGCAAACCAGCAGTTGCGCCACATGATGTAAAAGTGGTGCTGTTTAACAAACCGTTTGACGTGCTATGTCAGTTTACCGACGACAACAATAGCGCGACCTTAGCTGATTACATCGATATAAAACACGTATACGCGGCAGGTCGCTTAGATCGCGATTCTGAAGGTCTACTGTTACTCACCAACTGCGGCAAGTTACAACACAAACTGGCTAACCCCAAAAAGAACACCTATAAAACCTACTGGGTTCAAGTAGAGGGTACGGTTGAAGAGTCTTCAATACAGGCATTACAACAAGGCGTTGAGCTCAAAGACGGCTTAACACTGCCTGCCAAAGTACGTGTAATTGAACAACCGCCGGGGCTTTGGCAGCGTAATCCGCCAATTAGAGACCGTAAAAACATACCCACTACTTGGCTTGAGATAAGTATTAAAGAAGGTAAGAATCGTCAGGTTCGTCGCATGACCGCACACGTTGGGAATCCAACATTGCGGTTAATTCGTGCCAGTATCGGCCCATACCAACTGGGTGATTTGGCACTTGGACAATACAAGATTGTGGCCCCTTATGCATAAGCCAAACGTAACGGTTGCCATTGTACTAAAATGCAACGAACGCTACTTACTCGTAGAAGAACGCGATAAGTACAGTCAAAAAATCGTTTTTAATCAACCTGCTGGGCACCTCGAACATGGTGAAACCATTATTCAGGCCTGTATTAGAGAATTACAAGAAGAAACTGGGCTAAGTGCACAGTTATTAGGTCTTGTCGGTATCTATTCATTGCACGCAGCAAATGGTAAACATTATTTGCGTTTTTGTTTCTATGGCGAGCTTGATACTGAGCTTCATACAACACCACACGACGACGATATTATTGCCTGCCACTGGTTGACGTTGGACGAAATCAAACAAAAGCCATTACGTTCAGAACTTGTTTTGCAATGCATAGAGGATTCTTTGTCACGCCCTTTGATAAGTCTTGATTATTTGCGCTCATAGCGCACTTCAAGCCCTTGCTTAAGCGTGATATAATTCGCGCCCTCGAAGCAAAGTGATGTGAAATTCAAAACCTATGAGCGACAACAGCCAAATAAAAGTTATCGTCGGTATGTCCGGCGGCGTTGATTCATCCGTATCCGCTTACCTTCTTAAAGAACAGGGTTATCAGGTTGAAGGCCTGTTCATGAAAAACTGGGAAGAAGACGACAACGATGAGTACTGCGCAGCGGCTGAAGACTTAAAAGATGCGCAAATGGTGTGCGAAAAGCTCGGAATTGAACTTCACACTGTCAATTTTGCAGCAGAATACTGGGATAACGTCTTCGAGTACTTTTTAGAAGAGTACAAGGCAGGACGCACGCCAAACCCAGATATTATGTGTAATAAAGAAATCAAATTTAAGGCTTTTCTTGAATTTGCCGCAGAAGCGCTAGGTGCTGACTATATAGCCACTGGCCATTACGTGCGTCGTCAGGAGCAAGACGGCAAGTTCGCTATGTTACGCGGTGAAGACGATAATAAAGACCAAAGTTATTTCCTGTATACATTGAGCCATGAGCACATTGCTCAAACACTCTTCCCTGTTGGTGAATTACCAAAGCCGCAGGTACGCGAAATTGCTGAGCAACAAGGCTTAGTAACCCACGATAAAAAAGACAGTACAGGTATCTGTTTTATTGGTGAGAGAAAGTTTAAAGATTTCTTACAGCGTTACCTCCCTGCACAACCGGGTATTATTGAAGATACAGACGGCAATGAAGTGGGTGAGCACGAAGGGTTGATGTACCACACATTAGGTCAGCGCAAAGGCTTGCACATTGGTGGTTTGAAAGAAGGCTCTGGTGAGCCATGGTACGTTGTAGATAAAGACATTCAACGCAATGTGTTGGTAGTCGGTCAAGGTAAAAACCACCCTCGCCTATACAGCAATGGTCTGTACGCTAACCAGTTACATTGGGTGGACAGAGTTGGCCCTAAAGGCACGGCACGTGTAACGGTTAAAACGCGTTATCGCCAAGAGGATATCAACTGCACGCTACTTGTGGGTGAAGATGGCATGGCTCGCGTGCTATTTGATGAACCACAAAAAGCGGTAACACCAGGGCAATCAGCGGTATTTTATGACGGCGAAGTTTGCTTGGGTGGCGGGATTATTGATTCGGTGATCAAATAAATGAATGCAAATCAGGTAATGGCACTTGCTGCTATGTGCCAAGTAGCTATTCAAGTACAGAAACTTGCAAAGTATGGTCAGTCACAACAGCACGAGATTGAACCACTGATGCAATCACTGTTAGCAACCGACGCAGCCAATGTTGAAGCTATATACGGTTCGAAACACAATTTAATGAGCGGCTACAAAGCCTTGATAGCGCAACTATCAACGGGTACTGAAAAGAACGTTGAGTTGGTTAAATATGTGGGTTCACTAGTGCAACTTGAGCGCATTCTCAGTTCACGTCCAGATGCACTTAACGCACTGGGTCGTGACATTGGTGCTACTAAAGAAAAGCTCGCTCATTTAGCGCTTTTAGATGAATCTATCATCGCGGCTTTCGCCGATACATACGCACAAATAATTAGTCCACTTGGGCAGCGCATTCAAGTGTTTGGTCAACCTGAACTACTAAAACAAAAGAGTATTCAAAACCGTATTCGCGCATTACTTTTAGCCGGTATTCGTGCTGCTGTGCTATGGCGACAGGTTGGCGGTAAAAGACGACACTTTTTATTTTCCAAGAAGAAAATCTTGGCAATCGCAAAAGAACAAATTTAAACCCCTACTCAAATACAATTGAGTAACAAGAAGATAATCGTTCAACGTAACTTAGGAGTTAATATGGAGCTTTCAGCGTTAACCGCGATCTCTCCGGTAGATGGGCGCTACGGCAGCAAAACTGCAGAATTGCGTAGCATTTTTAGTGAATTTGGCCTGATCAAATACCGCGTACAAGTAGAAGTACGTTGGTTACAAGCCCTAGCCGAGGCAGCTGAAATTTCTGAAGTTCCAGCGTTGAGCGCGCAAGCGAATGCCCTACTTGATGGCATCGTTGACAATTTCAGCGAAGCAGACGCACAGCGTGTAAAAGATATCGAGCGCACTACAAACCATGATGTAAAAGCGGTTGAGTATTTACTTAAAGAAAAAGTAGCAGACAACGCAGAATTGAATGCTATTAACGAGTTTATTCACTTCGCATGTACTTCAGAAGATATTAACAACCTATCACATGGTTTGATGCTAACTGAAGCGCGTGACAAAGTATTGCTTCCTTACATGGATCAACTTCTTGATGCGGTAAAAGAAAAAGCAATCGAATACAAATCAGTTGCAATGATGACTCGTACTCACGGCCAACCTGCTTCACCTTCTACTATGGGTAAAGAGTTTGCAAATGTGTACATGCGCCTGAAGCGCCAACGTGATCAAGTAGCACAAGTAAACATGCTTGGTAAAATCAATGGTGCAGTTGGTAACTACAACGCTCACCTAAGTGCTTACCCTGATTACGACTGGCACTCACACGCTGAGAAGTTCGTGACTAGCTTAGGCCTTACATTTAATCCGTTCACCACGCAAATCGAACCACATGATTACATTGCTGAGTTATTCGATGCTGTTGCACGTTTCAACACGGTGCTAATCGATTTCGACCGTGACGTTTGGGGTTACATCGCGCTTAACCACTTCAAACAAAAAACAGTCGCAGGTGAAATTGGTTCTTCAACCATGCCACACAAAGTTAACCCTATCGACTTCGAGAACTCTGAAGGAAACCTTGGTTTAGCAAACGCTATCTTTGGCCACCTAGCTCAGAAGTTGCCAATTTCTCGTTGGCAACGTGACCTTACAGACTCAACAGTTCTTCGTAATCTTGGTGTTGGTATGGGCTATGCACTTATTGCTTATCAAGCAACGCTTAAAGGTGTGAGCAAGCTAGAAGTAAACGAGCAACGTCTGCTTGATGAACTTGACCAAAACTGGGAATTATTGGCAGAGCCAATTCAGACAGTTATGCGTAAATATGGCATTGAAAAGCCATATGAAAAGCTAAAAGAGCTGACACGAGGTAAACGTGTGGATCAAGTGGCTATGGCCGAGTTCATTGATACATTAGAATTACCAGCTGAAGTTAAAGCGCAGTTAAAAGAACTAAGCCCGGCGAACTATATTGGTCGTGCAGTTGAATTTATCGACAACCTTTAATTAGATTCGATAATATCAACATAAAAGCGAAAGACGCAGTCATATGCACAAGGTCTTTCGCTTTTTTTTATCAATTGCAGCAACTAAATTGACGCGCTGGCCATACTAACACTTCTATGTGTACTCACCCTATATTTAAGGGCGGTCGACGTATTTAACTCGCTAGCAAAGTTCCCTAATACAGGAAGCACATATGTATACATTGCATATCAATGATCTAACACAGCAAGAGTTTTTATCTCAGTACTGGCAGAAAAAACCGTTATTGATAAAAGGCGGTTTTAAATCATTTGAAGACCCGCTTGAGCCCGATGAACTTGCCGGTTTGGCAATGGAAGAAGGGATAGAATCACGCATAGTGACTAATCACGATGGTTGGCAATGCACAAATGGACCTTTTGAAGATTTCTCCCCTCTTAGCAATGAAAACGCTACCTTACTAGTGCAAGCAGTTGACCATTGGCATCCCGATGCGGCGCAGCTTCTTGAGCCTTTTCGTTTCATCCCCAATTGGCGCATTGACGATTTGATGGTGAGCTACTCCACCGTAGGCGGAGGTGTTGGCCCTCATCTTGATCAGTATGATGTGTTCATTATACAAGGGTTAGGAAAGCGACATTGGCGAGTTGGCAATGTCGACAAATCAATACAACAATTCAGTGCCAACAAAGGGCTACTTCAAGTAGGTCAATTTGACGCTGTAATTGATGTGATACTAGAACCTGGCGATATCTTATATATCCCACCTAGCGCGCCACACGAAGGGTATGCAACTGAAGCCGCAATGAATTACTCCGTGGGTTTTAGAGCCCCGAATCAAACTGACTTATTGTCAGCGTTTGCTGATCACCTCATTGATCACGATTTAGGTCAAAGCAGATATACCGATGCATCACTCACCTTACGCGACAGTTGTGGACAGCTGCAACAAAATGAAATTGAACATTTACGGGCACTTGTCACTGATGCGATAAATGATGATGATGTATTCCTTCGTTTTATCGCAGAACATATCAGCGCACCAAAGCACGATAAAGATTTGCTTCCTCTGGATGATGAGATAGACGAGTCGTCTGTATCAAATTATTTACATAATTACCCATATCTATACAAAGCAGGTGGGTTACGCTGTATCTACATAGAGCAAGATGAGTCCGTCATGCTTGGTGTCGAAGGACATAGTTTTAACATGCCAATCATGCACTTAACTGCTGTGCAAGCGCTATGTGATCAGCCCCAAGTGCAAACACCATTAATATTAGAGCACACACACTGTTTACTTTTCAGACAAATGATGGCTACACTGATAAGAGAGGGTTTCTGGTTTATTGACTAGGGGGACACATGCCTTATCGGATTAACCAAATAGAATGGGGCCTAAAAGATAGTCCTATTAGGCAAATCCGTGAACGTGTTTTCGTTTTTGAGTTGAATATACCAATGTCAGTTGAATTTGATAGCCGCGATAGTAGCGCCCTACACTTCGTGGCTTACACTGAACAGGGTGAACCAGTTGCTACAGCTAGGCTGTGTAAAGATGGTTTACTTGGCCGTATTGCAGTCCTTCCAGAGCATCGCAATCGTGGTATTTACAACGAGCTTCTTCAGTACATTCTTACCAATGCGTCAACCTGCGGTATGCAGTCAATCTGTATAAATTGTGTGTTGCATGAGGTAGAGCGCTTTAAACAAAAAGGGTTTTCGCCTTGCAGCTCCGTATTTATGGAAGCCGGCATTCCAAGACAGCGCTTAGAATGCCGAATAGAGACATGTGACTCAAGCCCTTTTACGATGGTTCATTAGCCCACAAATTGTCATTGTCGTACAATTCATAAAGGCCATGCGCACGCTTAATAAGTAAGTTAGCAAAGTCATGCTGTGTTTTATCAATGCGTACTGATGATAAAATTTGCTCAGCTTTAATTTGCCACTGAAGTGAAAAGTAGCGCATTGCTTCTCGTGCGTTTGATGCTGCACTCACTTCGGCATGGTCGGTCGGCAACCGACCACTGATCACCCAATATGACTTGCCGTTTTGAGTTTTGAACTTCCAAACGGCGCATAAAGGCGCTAGAAATCGACTTTCTTTTTCGAATACTGTTTGTGGCAACACACCTTTTTCGGCAAGGTGCTTTTGTGCACTCTCAAAGCACTCTCGCTGGAATGCTAGCGCTTGTTGTTCTTTTTCTTGTTGATTCATTTCTTGCGACATAATACTGCTTCTCTTGTTGTTGCTGGCATCACTTTACGAATTCAGCGCCGCGGATGCAAGCCTTTAGATTAGCTTTAAGAGAATTTGCGTGTACTAGCGTTTTAAAGCAATCATTGGGGTATTTTGGCAAGGCAAACTCTGCATCACTTACATTTTCGGTCATTCAAATATAACGCAAGAAATCCACCGACGGTGGCCACACCCTAATTACCTAAGACTTTTGCCGGGTCTACTTTACTGGCTTGCCAAGCAGGATAAATTGAGGCAATAACGGTAATTACTACCGTTATTGCACCAACATACAGCACATCCATCCATTCTATCTTCGCGGGTAGAAAATCGATAAAATACACACCAGAGAGCTTATTCTCGCCAATCAGATTGCTATACCAATTGAACAAATCAGTAATGTTCATTGCCAATATTAAGCCTAAGATACACCCAAGTACTGTAGCTACTAACGCAGATACAACACCCTGAAATAAAAACGTGTTAACTATGACAAAATCCGATGCGCCCATTGTACGTAAAATCGCGATAGCGCTTTGTTTCTCCTTTACCTCCATAAACAGTGACGAAACAATATTAAAGCTTGCGACAGCTATAATAAGAAATACACTCAAATAGACGATTGTGCGCACCATTTGTATATCCTGATAGAGGCTTCCCTGTGTACGCACCCAACTACTGACGTACACATAATCATCTAGAATACGCCCTATTCGCATCGCCTCTGATTGCGCACTGTAGACATCATCAAGCGTAACTCGTAACCCTGTTACCTGATCGGCTCTTAACGAGAACAAAGCTTGTAAATCGCTAAGTCGCATTAAAATTTGTTGTTTATCCAAGGGGCCATTGCTTTGAAGCAATCCTGCTAATGTCGCACTATAACGCACAGGCGCACTCATACCTTTGCTTCTGTCTTTGAGATCCGACATAAGTAATGTGAGCTTGTCACCTACTTGCAGTCCCAATTTTTGCGCTAGTTCATTACCTAGAATAACTTCGCCTTTATTAAGCTCGTCTAGTTTAGCACCATTAATAAACTGATTTACAATGGATACGTCTTGTTCGAGTGCGACATCCACTCCCCTTAACTGCGCAGCCTCAAGCACACTCCCTGCCTGCGCCATGGCATTAACAGCGATAAAAGGAGCTGCGGCTTTGACGTTTGTCTGTTGCTCTAATAAGCGTTGTTTTGTTTGCCAGTCGTCTATGTATTCGTCTGCCGCGACATACTCAACATGCGGCACCAGTGCCAATAAACGTTCTACTAACTGTTGTTGAAAGCCGTTGACTACAGACAGCGCAAGTAACAACACAGCCACACCCAACATTATTCCTATGCTAGAGCTTTTAGCCATAAAGCCCATAAAGCCGTTGCCTTTTTGTGACTGGCGAAAACGTTGAGCGATAAAAAAGCTCAATGACGTCGACTTCATGCAATTTCTACCTGTGTACTTTTTTGACTTAACACGCCTTCATCAAGGATCACGGTGCGGCTCAAGCGGCTCGCTAATTCAAGGTCATGGGTCACTACAATGAAGCTGGTACCAAGATCATTTTGCAACTCCATTAGCAGTTCATAGATTTTTTGCGCATTGGTTTTATCAAGATTCCCAGTAGGCTCATCAGCCAATACTAAGTCTGGCTCACTGACTACCGCTCGAGCAATCGCGACGCGCTGGCGTTCACCACCTGACAAATTGGCAGGTTTATGGTCAATACGATGAGACAACCCCACTTTATCGAGCATTCGCTGTGCTTTTTGCTGCGCCTCTTTGGCACTAACGCCCGCAATTAACAAAGGCATTGCTACATTCTCTAATGCGGTAAATTCCATGAGCAAATGATGAAATTGATAAATAAAGCCCAAATGCTTATTACGAAAAGCTGCTTGTGCTTTTCTATCCAATTTGGCTATGTTTTTACCACAAATATTCACTTCGCCACTGCTGGGCTTATCAAGCGTCCCAAGAATGTGCAACAAGGTGCTTTTACCTGAGCCAGATGAACCAACTACAGCAACACTCTCACCTTTAGCAACTTCTAAATCAATGCCTTTAAGCACATCGACTTGCTCAGCTGCATCACTATAGGTTTTGGTTAAATTGCGACAATGTAAAACGTAATCATTCATATCTTAAAACCTCAGCTGGGCGAACTTGTGCTGCTTTTTTAGCGGGATAGAGTGTGGCGATAAAACTCATGGCAATAGCGCCTAAGACGATGGTTAACAACGTGGTATACGAGACAACGACTGGTAGATTTTGTTGACCGAATAAGTTGAGACCGATAGCACGAAGTATTTCATTGAGATTAAGTACCACAACCAGTGCACCTAGTGCACCGATTGCACTGCCCACTACCCCGTTATACAGCCCCTGCACCATGAACACGCGTGCCACTTGGTGGTGGCTTAAGCCCAAGGTTTGCAAAATAGCGACTTCACCTTGTTTTTCTCTGACCATCATCGTCAGTGAAGAAACGATATTAAACACAGCAATGACGAAAATCAGCCCAAGCAACAAACTCATAATTCGTTTTTCCATCGCTACCGCACTAAACAAACTTCCTTGGCTCTTACGCCAGTCTGTTACTCCAACCTTTTGTGCATCATCAAGACTCGCCAACACTTGCTCGCTTAAAAATGCATCACTGAGCATCACTTCAATGGGCGCTGCGTTTTGTTGTTTAATTCTTTTGAGGCGCTGCAACGACTCACCTGACGTGAACATGGTGTACATATCAAGCTCCGAGCCACTGCGGTAAATCGCTGACACCGTGAATAATCGCTGCACGGGGATACGCCCCATAGGCGTATACGTTGACACTGAAGGAATAGTAACGCGCACTGTATCACCGATACCCACAGACAATGAGCGGGCCAAATAGCGACTGATTGCTAATTGATAACGTTGGCTATAGATAATTTGCACACTGCCAACTTCGATATTTTGTTCAACATTAGTTGGCAACGACTCATAGGGCGCTTGCAGCAAGATCCCTTGAATATCATGTGCGCTTTGCACAATTGTTTGTGCCTGATGATAGCGCTTTATTTCAATAACCGCTTGTTGCTGTTCTAGATGTGCTATTAGTTGCTGCTGTTCGCTATCTGAACGATGCTGCATATCAAACTGTAAATGCGGGATCATCGACAACATCGAGTGTTTGAGATTGTTTTCGAAGCCAGTCATTACCGACATCACGGTAAAAAGCGCAGTGATCCCAAGCGCAATCCCCGCTATGGAAAAAAACGACACAAATGAGACAAAGGCACTGCCTTTAGATAAGCGCGAGTAGCGTAGACCAATAAATAAACTGACAGGCTTATACATCAACAGCTTAACCAAAAAATACAATTGCACGATGCTAACATAGGTCTCAAATAATGGGTATGTTACAGCACTGGATTAATCCGAACTTAGAGATAAATTTAACTGCGCGGTCAAATTTTCAGCTAAGTAATCTAATAGTTTTTTGGTCGCATTAGCCTGATACAGCTTCGCCGGCGTCACAGCCCATATTGGCTCTTTGCGTATGGCAAAAGACAACAACACCTCTTGCAATTTACCCTGGGCCATTGCTTCTTTGACATAATAATCAGGTAATTGCACAAGCCCTAAGCCCTTTATTGCAGCGTCACACAATGCCCAGCCGCTATTGCAACGTAACCTTGTTTTACTCATTTTAACGTGACGGATCTTGTTCTTTTCCACAAACTGCCAAAAGTCGGAATGCCCCAGCAAGCAATTATGGTCACTTAACTCATTGAGGGCATAAGGAACACCGTGTTCTTTGAGATACTGCCTACTTGCACACACGATCATCGCTCGCGATGCGAGCCTTTTAGCCGTTAGGTTTGAATCGGCGAGTTCTCCAATGCGAATTGCCAAATCGATATGCTCTCCTATTAAATCAAGGGTGTTGTTTGTCAGCACCATATTGACGCTAATTTTTGGATAGTGCGCCATGAATTCATGCACCAAAGGCATAATAAATTGTTCGCCAAACATCACTGGCGCAGTAATTCTCAACTGCCCGCTCAATTGCGCTTGTTGCTCTTTGAGTGCCCACTCTCCTTGCTCTAACACAGCTTGCGCCTTCTTCGCATGATGCAGTAGCAACTGCCCTTGTTGTGTGAGTACGACCTTTCTAGTACTTCGCACAAACAGCTGAACGTTATAGTAATCTTCAAGAGAATTGATTGTGCGACTTATATGCGCCACAGACGTACCGACCTGCTTCGCCGCGCTAGTAAATGACTCACATTGCGCTGCAGCGATAAATTCCAACATTCCTTGCCATCGCATTATTACACCTGAGTAAAAGTTAATTAATCTAAGTCAGACCATAACATATTGTGTAATAATTTTGACTCATTTCACTATTTGAGAAAAAGAACATGGCAGAATTTATAAAATCTAAAGCAGCGGTTGCATGGGGCCCAAAGCAACCACTTGTAATCGAAGAAGTCGATGTCATGATGCCAAAAGCAGGCGAAGTATTAGTTAAAATCCATGCCACGGGTGTGTGTCATACAGACGCTTTCACCCTTTCAGGTGAAGACCCAGAAGGTATTTTCCCTGCGATATTAGGTCATGAAGGCGGCGGCGTTGTTGAAGCTATTGGCGAGGGCGTGACCAGCGTTGCTGTAGGTGATCATGTCATTCCGCTTTACACCCCTGAGTGTGGTGAGTGTAAGTTCTGTACTTCAGGCAAGACTAATTTATGCCAAAAAATCCGTGAGACTCAAGGCAAAGGCCTGATGCCAGATGGCACGACGCGTTTTTATAAAGACGGTGAGCCTATATATCACTACATGGGGACTTCTACATTCTCTGAGTACACTGTATTACCTGAAATATCACTGGCAAAGGTAAATAAAGAGGCACCATTAGAAGAAGTGTGTTTATTAGGCTGTGGTGTAACTACAGGTATGGGAGCCGTACTCAATACTGCCAAAGTCCAACCTGGCGACAGCGTTGCCATCTTTGGCTTAGGTGGCATTGGCCTCTCTGCAATTATTGGCGCGAAAATGGCGGGTGCTGGGCGCATTATCGGCATCGATATTAACGAAAGTAAGTTTGAGTTAGCAAAAAAGCTCGGCGCTACAGACTTAATTAATTCAAATGACTATGACAAACCGATTCAAGAAGTCATTGTCGAAATGACCGATGGTGGTGTCGATTATTCGTTTGAATGTATTGGCAATGTTAACGTCATGCGCAGTGCCCTAGAGTGTTGTCACAAGGGTTGGGGCGAGTCTGTCATCATTGGCGTTGCCGGTGCTGGCCAAGAAATATCAACACGACCTTTCCAACTGGTAACAGGTCGAGTATGGCGTGGTACCGCGTTTGGTGGTGTTAAAGGGCGCTCTGAATTACCAAGTATTGTTGAGCGCTACCTAAATAACGAATTTGCTCTCAATGATTTTATTACGCACACCATGGCGCTTGAAGATATCAACGACGCATTTGAATTAATGCATGCAGGAAAAAGCATTCGCAGTGTGATTCAATATGATAAATAAGGTGTTCCCATGGACTTACAATTACTGAGTAAAAACAAAGTACATGGCGGTTGGCATAAACGTTATAGCCACACGTCGGGTGTGAATAATTGTGACATGACCTTCGCTGTCTTTATTCCAGAAGCGGTCGATGATCACAACCGCGCGCCCGTGCTTTATTGGTTATCAGGATTAACCTGTACAGATGAAAACTTCATGCAAAAAGCGGGGGCGTTTAGGGCCGCCGCAGAGCATGGCATTATTTTGGTTGCGCCAGACACCAGCCCTCGCGGTGAAGGCGTTGCTGACGATCCGCAAGGTAATTACGATTTCGGTCTAGGTGCAGGCTTTTATGTTAACGCCACTCAAGCGCCCTACAGTAGCCACTATCATATGTTCGATTACGTGAGTAAAGAGCTACCGGAAATAATCGATGCCCACTTCCCCACAAACGCTAAAAAGGCTATTAGTGGCCATTCAATGGGAGGTCATGGTGCACTCGTAGTGGGATTGTCACATCCACATGCCTATAGCAGTATCAGTGCGTTTGCCCCGATCACTCACCCGATTGATTGCCCTTGGGGACAAAAGGCGTTCCAAGGTTATTTAGGAGGCGACCAATCCACTTGGCTACGCTATGACAGCTGCGAGATGCTAAAAAGCATCCCGCCAAGCGAGTGTCCACCCATCTTAGTCAGCCAAGGCTTAGCTGATAACTTTTTGACCGAGCAACTCAAACCCCACTGTTTGGCGCAAGCCGCGGAGCATGCAGGCATCGACATAGTTATCGAGGAACATGCAGGGTATGATCATAGCTACTTCTTTATCAGTAGTTTTATCGATCAGCACATTGCCTTTGCTGCCAACGCTTTTATGAACTAAATAATGCCTCAAGCCCCAATTATGGGGCTTTTTTATCATCTTCTTCGCTCATTTCGCTAACCAGCGCTTTTACAAAGCCCACGATCTGAAACACAAATATGACAACAAAAGGAAGTGCGCCAATAACCGCAATATTGCGATTAAGTGTTTCATCAGAAATTAACACCAAACACAGGCTGATAATGGCCATTAAAACAGACCATATAAAGATCGATCCCTTAGCTGAACTAGGTGCACACAATTGTTTAATCACTAATAATGCAGAATCTGCGCTTGTGGCTACAAAGACAACCAATAGCACAAAGCTCAATAGTGTTAAAACCTCCCCCATGGTGCCCAAGTGGGAGAAAAAGAAATACACGCCTTGTGTATAATCATTCGCTATTACACTCAGTAAATCAGTAGGAAGATGTTGCGCAATCGCAATTGCGGAGCCGCCAAACACGCTGAACCAAACAAGTGTTAACAATGTCGGTATGAAAACCACTGCAAGAATATATTGCCGTAATGTTCTACCCCTTGAAATACGAGCTAAAAACACCCCCACAAAGGGTCCCCACGCTAACCACCAAAAGTAATAGTTATATGTCCAGCCATTCGCCCAATTGGCATCGACCAGCTGCGAGTCTAATTGCCACGCACCTGAGATAACCAACATTGTATATTCAGCTATAGCACTCGTGAATGTCGATAATATGGGCTCAAGCGGCACACTACTGATGACCAAAAACATCATAATTAGCGTCAAATACACATTGAATTTACTCAGTGACTGTATGCCCTTTTTTAAGCCCAACCTAGTCGATACAAAATACAATCCAGTGATACAGCTTAATATAACGAGTGCCAACCAAATGGTATCAATACTAAAGCCAATGTTATTCAACGCCTGCTGCATGCCATTTTTCAACAACATACTCGCATTCGCGATTGTGCCCACTACCCCAAAAAAGATGGCGATAATGGCCACCAAACAGATACCGTTGTGAACTGACTGCGAGACAGATTGGCCAGGCCACTTACCCAAGCCAAAAAGCACAGGCGCGCTTAATTCTTCAGGTTTACTGATTGCTTTTGTGATGCCACCGAGTAATACACCAAAAGCAGCATACAACGCCCATGCATGCACCCCCCAATTGAGCATCGTTAAAGCCATACTGGCACCTAATTTATCTGGGTAAAAGCTCTGCTTCAGTGGCGTGTCTGTATAGTGAATAGCAGGCTCTGCAACACCCCAAAAGATGAGACCGGAGCCCATGCCAGCGGCGAACAGCATTGATAACCAACCAAAGGTACTAAATTCCACCTTGCTGTGCTCTCCCCCCATTTTCTTTGCGCCTAAGGGGCTTACACACAGCAACAATAGCGCTAAGAATAAACCGTTAATAAATAGGAAAAAAGCACCGCCTATTGATGAAATAGACTGCTGAATAATAGGTTGGATTAACGTAATTAATGTTTGCGGAGCCACCAGCGCGATGATTGCAATCACAACACAAATGACAATAGCGAAGCGCTCTATGTTCACAGTCACAGCATGTACTTAATTGGGGTAAAACACACAGTTTACTTAGCTACACGCCACCATGCAAACTAAGTGACGAAAAGCAAAAAAAGCCAGCATTAATGCCGGCTCTATTCATCATAGCTTGCTGCAAATCAGGTAATAAATTATTTGCTCATATCTGCGTATGGGTTATCAACGCTTAACTTTATCGGCTTATCAAAGCCTGGTATGGTCATCTGCATTGTATCGAACGCAATCTCATTTTCGTCAATCAAGCCTTCGCCAAAACGATAAATGAGATCAAACTGGCCTTTTTGAGCGCGCTCGAAATAAACCTGCTGCTGTTGCTTCACACCTTTATTACGCTCAGCATGCTGCGCAATTGCATCGTCACCATGACGTGTTGTTAGCATGTGTTTAGTCACCGCAGGACTTAAAACCGGTGCGGTTGCGTTATTACCACCAAAACCTTTTGAATTAATAAAAGCAACATCCTGTGGTTCGCACGAAGCGTGCTCAAGTGCAATATTTAAGCGTTCTGCAAATACATCGTCGGCGACTTTATCAATCGTTGTCACTCCAGGCATAATGTTGTCGCTAAAGACCCCAAGGGCAAAAGCAAGTTGATCGCCACTTGCAGGTGCAATGGTGTGGCCAACAAATGCCTTTGGTGCAACTACTGGCCAATCGTTGATATCGTACGCTGATGCAATACGGTCATAAATGGCCGACTCTGTAACACGGTTTTGTGGTGTACTAGAGCCATGAGCAAGAATAAAACTACGCTGTTTAATTGACTCGTCGCCGACAATAGCTTGCGCCAATGCCACCGATTTAGCCATGGTGATGTAGTTACCTGGGCCTGGTGCGGTAATAGATTTCTTGTAGCCATCTGCGTTTACAAATACATCTGGTACGCTACCTAGAATATCTGCACCTAGTTCAAGTGCTAGTGCATCATCCATCAAAATAGTTAGCTGCGCGCCCTCGCCTATGGTAAAGCCACAGTTTTCACCGAATGGACGCGAAGTACGACGATAATCAACCGTGTCTGAATTATCGAGCTTCTTAAGGTTATCTTCGTTTGCCAACGCGCTCATATTGCCAAAGCCTTCAAGAATTTCAGGCTCAATGGCACATTCACTTGAAGCTACGATAGCAACACGCGTGCGCCCTGCTTTGATGTCTTGTACTGCTGCACGCAGGTTATATAAGAAGGTCGCACACGCACCTGATGTCGTGAAGGTGGTTCCCACATTACCTGTCACATAGGCATTGATAAAGTCGGTGCTCATGGTATTTAGACCCAATGCAAGTTGCTTGGTGCTCACACGCTCACCTAATAAGCGCGCTTTAAATAAGCCACCTAGGCCTTCGGCATTCACCTGACCCGCTACCGACGCACTGTAGGTACCAATTTGATCAGGGGCCACTGAGTTCATCACTTTTTGCCAATCTAGGCCGCTAGAATGAATAGCGTCGCTGGCTGCGAAAATAGTCGCTTGTAATCCACGCGGTTGATAGCGGCTGTTATACAAAGCTGCCGGATCAAAGCCTGTTGGAAATTGGCCAGCGGCCTTTATTGGGTTATCGCGATAGGTGTCATGCTTAATTTCAAATTCACCCTCGATGGTTACCTCTACCTGCCCTTTTTCTAATTCTGTTACTTGCCAATTACTTGGCAGTGGCGTTGGCAGTTGACGCGCTTTAGTTACAAAGCGCACTGGCGCACCGGCGTTGGCTGAGATCTTTTGCTGCCAATGAGTCGCATCTACATCAAAAAAGCTTTTTTCGATACGACGGATCAGCGTACCCGCTAAAATTTGCTCACCAAGCTTTGCTTCGACATTGTCTGGCGTAATAACGTCGTTGTCTTTAGTCAAAAGTTGGTCGTCTTCATGGCGCACAAGATTCATAAGACTTGCTAAGCCTAACAATGTTTCTTGACGTTGTTGTTGTGGTAATGCGTCTAAAACAATGCGGCGGAAACCTTGATTAAACGACGTTCGCCCAGCGGCGTTAATTCCGCCCATCGCTACAATTACAGGTAATGCACTCATAAAACCTTCAGCTTATATTTCAGATAGTGTGTAAAGCGCACTAGTGTATGTGGAACTCTCACTGCTGTTTATGCTTTAATGGCCACAAAGTTATCATTAATGGCCATTTTGTAGTGGTCGGATCAATATACACATGTTTAATGTTCTCATTGCCCTGTATCCAAATATGCTTGCAACAAGCCTCACGCTGCCTTTTGAGATGCTTAATGCCGGCTACGCGTATGCGCGTCGTCACAACGACAATGCTCGGGCTCTGAACCTTCGTTTGATGAGTGACTCGCTAAGTGAAGTCCACGCACACAGTGGCTTGCCTTTTGTTGCCAATACGACACTCGACGCACTCAATGAATGTGATTTGTTGATATTACCTAGCCTGTGGCGAAATCCTCGGGTTGTGCTGAAAAAACAAGTCCCACTCATTGAAGCACTCACCAAAGTCGATACAAAACGGTGTGCGCTCCTGGGTGTGGGCACAGGAAACTGTTTTTTAGCTGAGGCGGGGTTACTCGACGGACATCCAGCCACGACACACTGGCATTACGCCTCACAGTTTGAGCGTGATTACCCCAAAGTCGACCTCAAACCAGAATACTTTATCACTCAGGCTGAAGGTTTATATTGTGTCGCTAGTCTTAACGCTTTAGCAGATGTCATTGTCCACATCCTTGAGAATATTTATGGCAGAGAATGCGCCCTGCACGTACAGCGTAACTTTTCTCATGAAGTGCGAAAGCCCTACGAGCAACAACGTTATCTAGAAGGAATGAACGAGCGACACCCTGATGAGCTCATGGCGCAAATACAGTTTTGGATGAAAAACAACATCAGTAGCGAGAGCACTATTGCCGACATCGCAGCGCAATTTGATATATCCCAACGCACGCTGACACGGCGCTTTAAAAGCGCAACAGGAGTAAGCCCAAACCACTACTGGCGAAAACTCAAAGTGCGCAGCGCCCAAGAGTTACTGGCGAATTCCAATTTGAGTATCAGTGATATCGCATTCGAGCTTGGATTTAATCATCAAACACAGCTTAACAAATTGTTCAGCCAAGAGCTTGGGCAAAGCCCAAGCGCTTACAGAACATTAGTCAGGAAAAAGCTCTTTGACAGCGATACTTAACTGCCTTACATCGTTTTTGCTTCATGCTCTGCGCGAGGCATAAATTCCAACACTGTGGCATTAATACAATAACGTGGTTTGCCACCAGGCCCTTCGTTTTCAAATACATGGCCTAAATGAATGCCGCTTGATTTTGAACGGATCTCAATACGCTGCATGCCATAACTATTATCGTCGTGTCTAGTTACTTGCCCCTTCACAGGGCGTGTAAATGACAACCAGCCAGTCCCTGAGTTGAATCTATCTCGCGTATCAAACAAAGGCGCACCGGAGAGTTTATCCACAAATACCCCATCTGGTGTGTTTTTAAATATTTCATATTCCTTACAAAAACGATTATCCGTACCTTGATTAAACGCAACTCTATACGCTTCACTATTACCGAGTTTAAAAGCACCTAATGCTTTATAGAATAGCTGTGGCTCCATATAACCTTGGTAACCGGCGGCTTCTTTGCCGTTTTCTATAAACAAGATAGTTGGAGTGGCAAACGTCGGTGACGTAATGGTTAATCCATCTAATTGTGATGCGTATCGAAGATGTACATCAATAGTCCCTTGATAGTGCGCTAAGACCTCGGATTTGAATTTTTCACAATACGGACAATAGCTACGCGAGTCCAACACCACGATATGCTTGCCAACCAATAATGCTGAATTATCTACTTTTTCATCGTGCTGTTTTGTAAAGCGCACGCCTGTTGAGTGGTCAGGGCAATAACCATTGGGATTCTTCTGCAAATAGTCTTGGTGATATTGCTCAGCTAGGTGAAATGCATCCAACGGCTTAATGACGGTCGCGATTTGGCCATAACCTGCTGCACTTAACAAAGCCTGATACTGCGCCTTCACTGCATTGGCTATCGCAACTTGCTCATCATTGTAAGTGAGTATTGTAGAGCGATACTGCGTGCCTTTGTCATTACCTTGACGATTTACCTGCGTTGGGTCGTGCTGTTCAAAATAAAACTGCAAAATCTGCTCTAAGCTCACCATATTGGCATTGAAGGTAACACGCACCACCTCAGCGTAATTGTTAGGGTCAAAACGACGTTTGGATGAGATGATGTTCTGATAAGTGGGTTTAAATCCATTGCCGTCTGCATAACCAGACTCAGCGTTAATCACGCCCTCTAGCGCCTCAAATCGCTTTTCGACACCCCAAAAACACCCTGCACCCAGCACTATATGTTGCGTTGCATCTGTCATGTCAGAGCTATTTACTCTTGGGGACTGCGCATGGCCTAAGAGCGCAAGACCCAGACCGAGGAATACAAAAATAACACTAAAAAACAACTTGTTAAACATTCTCACCTCACTACACTAACACTAATATCGCGCACTCTAAATTTGCATACGAAATCGATATGTTTTTAGATGACCGTATAACTGAACAAATAATTCGCAGCATTTATGAAAGCTAAAGTAACAAAAGAACAACTTTACGCCCGACTTGCTAACGAGGAAGATGCTCGCGCTTGCAAGGGAATTGATGACGACGCATGCCAATATGTAGCAAAAAATTACGTTGTCATGCTTTTAGCACAGATACTAAGCAAATTTGCCGATGCTATGTTAAACCCTAAAGTCACATTGCCTTGGTTACTGCAGGCATTAAACGTACCCAGTACGTTTGTAGCGTGGTTAGTGCCTATCCGCGAATCAGGCTCGCTATTACCGCAACTTGCAATTGCTAACTATGTACGTGCATTACCCGTGCGTAAATGGGTGTGGGTGTACGGAGCCCTCGTCCAAGCTCTGTGCATTTTGGCTATGGTAATTGTTGCGCTTAATCTTGATGGACGACCAGCTGGCTTCGCCATTATCGCCTTGCTAGTGTTGTTTTCATTGGCAAGGGGATTCAATTCAGTCGCTGCAAAGGACGTGCTCGGTAAATGCATTCCCAAAAACCAGCGTGGTGGTCTATCTGGATACGCAGCAAGCGCTGCAGGTTTGGCGACGATCCTCTTTGGCAGTGCATTATGGTATTTACAACAGCTAGGCGGTCTTTACGCCGTGACCATTGCACTGGCCTGCGGTGCATTAATGTGGGTTATAGCGGCCATCGTATATGCTCAAATTGCAGAGTTTAAGGGAGAAACCTCCGGTGGTAGCAATGGTCTGCTGCATGCACTTAAAAAATTGAGCTTGCTCAAAACCGATAAAAAATTCGCCCATTTTGTTTTTACACGCGCATTGTTGCTTTGCTCTGCGCTGAGCGCTCCGTTTTATATTATCTTAGCCAGTGAACACAATAACGCTCTTTCAACGTTGGCGTTATTTATAGCATTATCCGGATTAGCATCGCTGATATCCGGACCGTTTTGGGGCAAACTCAGTGATCGTAGTGCTAAACATGTGCTTGTGCTCAGTGCTTTATTTGTGAGTTTCAATGGCCTCGTTATTTTTATTGTTGCCGCAATAAATCCCACACTGTTATCAACCGCATACTTCATTCCTTTGATGTATTTTTTCCTTACCATCGCACATCAGGGTGTACGTTTAGGCAGAAAGACCTATTTAGTCGATATGGCACAGGGTAATCAACGCACGGATTACGTCGCAGTCAGCAATACCGTCATTGGTGTGTGTCTATTAGCATTTGGTAGCTTGGGTTTTATGAGTCAGTGGCTTAGTCATAGCGAACTCATTTTATTGTATAGCGCGATGGGCGCAGGTGGAGCGCTCAGCGCGTTTGCATTGCCCAAAGTTTAAAAATACTGCAACCTATTAATTAATAGATTATTTCACTCATTGTGGTCGTGATTCGAACAAGGAATATAAATGAAGCCGAGCAAGCTACCCTCTCCTGACGTATATGTAATTGATGACACTACCTTGGTCATTGACTGCTTTGGCATTACTGAGCTCACGCATAAGCATAAACAACGTCTCATTAATTATGTGGCAGGCATGTGTTATGCCTTAGACGATGTTATTGACGCAGTAAGCGCAGATGAAAGTCTCACACTGTACACTCGTCAAGAGTGTGACGTAGCACAGTTACAGCAATGCGCATTAGCTCAGTGGCACGCATTTGAGGATGACGACTTAAACACCCAGCACCACGTGATCCCCGTTGAGTATGGTGGGAGTGTCGGTCTTGATCTTGAGACAGTCGCTGAGCAATGCAACATGAGCACTGCGCAGGTTATCGAAGCACACTGTAGTGTAACGTATGACGTCGATTTCCTCGGATTTCAACCTGGGTTTGCTTATATGAGCGGTGTCATAAAATCAATTCAATTACCGCGCTTGGCACAACCTCGTACGCAAGTCCCCAAAGGCAGTGTTGCCATAGCAGCGGATAAAACAGCGGTCTACCCGGCAAACTCTCCGGGAGGCTGGCACATTATTGGTTCTACTCATGTAAGGTTATTTGACATTAATCGTACTCCAGCTTCGCTGTTACGCCCAGGAGATACGGTGCGCTTTGTGGAGGCTAAGTAATGCTCGAGATTATCAAATCAGGTCCTCAACTAAGCATTCAAGACTTTGGGCGCTTCGGTCATCGTCATCTTGGTATCAGTCAATGTGGTGCCGCAGACGCTGACGCAATGCGTATCGCCAACATACTATTGGGCAATGATGAAAATACGCCGGTATTAGAGATCACCTTAGGTATGGCATCATTCACATTCACGGCCCCCACACACTTTGCGTTATGCGGGGCTGATATGAATGCCAATCTCGATGGTCAAAAACTATACTGTGGGTGGAATTACACTGCCAAAGCCCACCAGCAACTTACCTTCGCCACAGGCACACAGGGTTTACGTTGTTATTTAGCAATAAGCGGTGGTTTCAAAACACAAGCCATTCTAGGTAGCGCCAGTACAGACATAATGGCTGGCTTCGGGCTAAGTCAAGGGCATCTGCTACAAAGCAGCGACACCCTATCGTACACCAGTGACACAAGCGAGTTTGTCAAAGTGGGCGCACAATTGCCATCCAGAGAAGGTCCTATTCACTTTATCATCGAGCCACGCGAACATGGATTAACAAAAAACGTTGTCGAACAATTATGTCATGACACATGGTCCATAGGAGCCCAGAGCAATCGTATGGGTTTGCGATTAACCCCAAGTAATCAACTGTGTTCGTTGCGCCATTGTTTGAGTATCCGCAGTACTGCCGTGAGCCCTGGAACAATACAATTACCCCCCAGTGGTGAGCCTATCGTGTTACTCAATGACTGCCAAACAACGGGTGGATACCCCATTATCGGCCAAGTTATTGCTGCTGATTTATCTCGGCTTGGGCAATTACGAGGTGGCGACTCAATTGAATTTAAAGCAATCACTGCTGAACAAGCTGCCCAAATGAACGCTGATCATTATATTCATTTCAATAAATTACGTATCGCCACGCGATATCAGTTGTCCCGTTAGCTGTGGTGCTGGGTTAAAGGTTAGCCCTGTATACTCAGCCACCAAGCTCAATACTACAGACCTGTTGATGTGCATGATTTTTTCTCATGCACATTGTAAATAGATAAATTTTACAAATTAAAGCCTCTAAGCCGTGTGACTTGGCATTTCTTTTCTGTTAAAAATGAGGGGAAGAAGTAACAGGAATGAGGAAAATCCAGTATGTGTTCAATTTTTGGGGTGTTGGATATCAAGTCCAACGTCGAGCGATTAAGAGAGCAAGCAATCGACATGTCTAAGTTACTGCGTCACCGTGGACCTGATTGGTCGGGTGTATACAGCAGTGACAAAGCGATTCTTGTACACGAGCGGTTAGCCATTGTAGGTGTACAAAGTGGTGCGCAGCCCCTATTCAACCCAAGTAAAACCCATGTACTTGCCGTTAATGGTGAGATTTATAACCACAAGCAACTCGCTGCTAACTTAGACATTGAGTTTGAATTTCAAACGCAAAGTGATTGTGAAGTCATTTTGGCGCTGTATGAGCAAAAAGGAAATCAATTCCTAGACGACCTCAATGGTATTTTCGCTTTTTGCTTGTATGACGAACACAAAGATAAATATTTGATTGGACGCGACCACATCGGCATCGTGCCGCTGTATACCGGCCGTGATGAGCATGGTAACTTTTACGTCGCGAGCGAATTAAAAGCACTCGTACCAGTTTGCAACCACATAGAGGAATTTCCTCCAGGGCACTTCCTTGACAGTGACGTTGGCGAATACACCCCTTATTATCAGCGAGATTGGCAAGAATTTGATGCAGTGAAGGCGAACCCAGCGTCTGCTCAAGAAGTCAAAGACGGTCTCGAAGCTGCAGTGAAGCGCCAACTGATGTGTGATGTGCCTTACGGTGTTTTACTCTCGGGTGGTTTGGATTCTTCAGTGATCTCTGCCATCACCCAAAAGTTTGCGGCGAAACGCGTTGAAGATGACGATGCCAGTGATGCATGGTGGCCCAAGCTCCACTCTTTTTCTATTGGCTTAGAAGGTTCACCTGACTTGGCAGCGGCTGCAAAAGTAGCGAATGACATTGGCACGATTCACCATCCGATTCATTTCACCGTACAACAAGGTATAGACGCTTTAAAAGAGGTTATTTATCACTTAGAAACCTACGATGTAACAACCGTACGTGCCTCAACGCCGATGTATCTGATGGCTCGCCAGATCAAGGCTATGGGCATTAAAATGGTACTTTCGGGCGAAGGTGCGGACGAATTGTTTGGCGGTTATTTATATTTCCACAAAGCGCCAAATGCACAGGAATTTCATGAAGAGCTCAATCGTAAAGTGTCTAAATTGCATATGTTTGATTGTTTGCGTGCTAACAAATCAATGGCTGCTTGGGGCGTCGAAGCTCGCGTACCTTTCTTAGACAAAGAGTTCGTGGATATCGCTATGCGCGTTAATCCTGAATCTAAAATGTGCAAAGATGGCCGTATTGAAAAGCATATTGTCCGTGAAGCATTTGAGGGTTACCTTCCAGAAGAAGTCCTGTGGCGTCAAAAAGAACAGTTCTCAGATGGCGTTGGCTACAACTGGATAGATTCGCTCAAAGAATATGTAGAACAACAAGTGAGCGACAGAGATATGCAAAACGCCCACTATAAGTTCCCTATCAACACGCCAGAGACGAAAGAAGCCTACTTCTATCGCAACATTTTCGAGCAGCACTTCCCGGGGGGGGGTGCTATTCGTTGTGTTCCTCACGGTAAGTCAGTCGCCTGCTCTACGCCTGAAGCGCTGGCATGGGATGAGTCATTCCAAAACAATGCAGACCCTTCGGGTCGCGCGGCTAATATCCATAATTCAGCGTATCAAAGTTAACTCTTCATGATGCTTTAAACACCTACAAAGCACGGGTTATACCGTGCTTTTTTGCACCCTACGTAGCGATAAATTTACACCTTGAAATATCCTGAAATAATTAAAAGTTGCACCAACAACTTGGGTACGCGAAACTGCCATGCGATATAACAATAAATCAGGAAGAAACAATGCGTTTATCTATCATTGGCGCTACAGTACTTGCTTCTACACTTATGCCAGCATTCGCTGACGAAGGTATGTGGCAACCGCACCAGCTACCAGAACTAGAATCTGTACTAAAAGAAAAAGGGTTAGAAATTGACCCTAAAAATATTTCTAAATTAACCGAGTTCCCAATGAATGCGGTAATAAGTTTAGGTGGATGTACGGCGTCGTTTGTATCTCCAAAAGGTCTTGTGGTTACTAACCACCACTGTGCTTATGGCTCAATCCAATACAATTCAACCCCAGAGAACAACATTTTAGCCAATGGCTTTTTGGCAAAAAGCTATGATCAAGAATTACCGGCTTCACCAGGCTCACGTGTGTATGTTACCGAGCAAGTGACTAACGTAACTGATAAGGTAAATGCAGCGCTTAGCGATAATATGGACGGTCAAGCACGCTATAAAGCCGTTGAAACAGTCGAGAAATCGTTAGTATCACAGTGCGAGCAAGACCAAGGCTATCGCTGTAATGTGTACACCTTTCACGGCGGCTTGGAATATTACCTCATCAAGTCATTAGAAATTGAAGACGTACGTTTGGTGTACAATCCGGCGATGGGCATTGGTAAATTCGGTGGCGACATTGATAACTGGATGTGGCCGCGTCACACTGGAGATTATTCCTTCTATCGTGCATATGTAAACAAAGATGGAAAACCTGCACCTTTCAGTGAAGACAACGTGCCATTTAGCTCTGAGTCGTTCCTAAAAGTCAGTGCTAAAGGTGTTAAAGAAGGTGACTTTGTGATGGTTACCGGTTACCCGGGGCGCACGAATCGCTATCGTACAGCGAGCGAAGTAACTCATCAGTTTACCCATGTTTACCCCACAGCAAAGGCATACCGCGAGCAATCCATTGAGATTATTAAAGATAACGCTCCTGAGGGTTCTAAAGCCCGCATAGCCTATGAAAGTACACTCGCGGGTCTGGCCAACTACGCCAAAAACTACGGTGGCATGATCAATTCGTACCAAAAAACAGACATGCA
Source organism: Pseudoalteromonas maris (assembly GCF_049257235.1). Classification (NCBI taxonomy): domain Bacteria; kingdom Pseudomonadati; phylum Pseudomonadota; class Gammaproteobacteria; order Alteromonadales; family Pseudoalteromonadaceae; genus Pseudoalteromonas; species Pseudoalteromonas maris. Next base: position 410,419 of record NZ_JBMMUF010000002.1, on the reverse strand, counting down.
AGCACGCAAAGACACGCTCGCTGAACAACTAAGTGCATGGATCAACGCAGATAAAAGCCGCAAAAAGCAGTATTCGCAAGTGCTTAAAGAGCTCGATGAACTCATCGCGCAAACTCAGCAAAGTTCTGAGCTTGATTTGGTACTAGGCTACATGAATCGCAGCGCGATGATGTCCACAGCTACTCGTTTATATCGATTAGCCAATGAACAACAACTGCCCGATGCACAGCGTGAGCCTGGATATCAAGAACGTGACATGACTCGCTTTAAAGCGTCTATGACTAGCCTATCACGTCGTTATGATGACAAAGTTGATATGGCACTACTTGCACATTTTGCTGATTTATATGCGCAGCTTGAGCCATCAAAGCGCCTCAAATCACTCGATAAAGTGTTAGGTCTAGACAATGGCTATGACCAAGCGCAGCTGCGCTCTAAATTGGCAAACATGTACGCCAGCACGTCATTAAATGATGAGCAAAAGCGACTTGAATGGATGGGACATTCTGTTGAGCAATTCAAGCAAAGTGATGACCCTTTTATCGCTCTAGCAGTAGCCACATTCGACGAAATGAAACAGCGCGAGCAACAAAAGAAGACTCTGGCAGGGCAACTTAATGCCGTTCGCCCTCAGTATATGGCTGCCATTATAGCCTTTTACAAAGAGCAAGGCCTTCCTGTATACGCTGACGCGAACAGCACCCTACGCGTGACTTATGGCACGGTAAAAGGCTACACACCACGTGACGCGGTGAATTACACGCCATTTACTAAATTAGAGGGGATCAGTGAGAAATTTACGGGTATTGAACCATTTGATGCACCAACAGCACAAATGGAGCAAATCGCCGCCAAAGCCTATGGCAGTTACAAAGACGAGCAATTAGGCTCGGTGCCTGTGAACTTCTTAAGCACAGTAGATACAACAGGTGGTAATTCAGGTTCACCGACCCTTAACGGCAAAGCAGAACTAGTCGGCTTGCTGTTTGATGGTGTAAGCGAAAGCATTATCGGCGATTGGGATTACGATCCTGCGCTAAATCGCTCTATCCATGTCGATACGCGTTACATGCTGTGGGTGATGGAAAACGTAGATAACGCGCAGAACCTTCTTGATGAAATGCATATAGTAAAATAATTTCATCGCTAATTATTTTATATATAACAAAGCGCCATTGGGCGCTTTTTTTGTTTTTGGCGTACACTATGTAACTACTGGCAAATATTATGCACATGAATACGGTAGAGTTTACATTTTTAATTAAACATCTAAAATATCGTATTTGTTTTGGGTCCTAATTGGTTAGTTCACTAATTAATATAATCATTCAACACAAGAGGGCCTGTGTCATTCACCATACAACCTAGAGGTAACCATGAGTGCTAATCCTGATAAGTACAGCATAGAAAGCACCGATTACACAGTTGGCCAAGACAATGTCCAAAAATGGGGGTTTGATGTCCATAACGCTGTTTTTAGCACCAGTGCTGCGCTAATTTTCTTATTCCTAATTGCTATTTTAGTGATTGACCCTGCCACCGCAAAAGCTGCATTAGATGGCGTTAAGTGGGACATTATTAACAATTTTGATGCCCTCTTCATGTGGTCAGCGAATATCTTCGTTGTTTTTTGTATCGCTTTAATATGTTCGCCCTGGGGCAACATTCGCCTTGGCGGCCAAGATGCAACACCATCCCATTCTCGCCTCTCATGGATGGCGATGTTATTTGCCGCAGGCATGGGGATTGGGCTTATGTTTTGGGGTGTTGCGGAGCCTGTGGCCTACTTTACCGGCTGGTACGAAACGCCGCTTGGTGTTACAGCAAACACCCCTGAGGCTGCGCAAACAGCTATGGGGGCCACCATGTTCCATTGGGGTTTGCACCCTTGGGCTATTTACGCAGTAGTAGCACTGTCTTTGGCATTTTTCACGTACAACAAAGGGCTGCCTCTTTCTATTCGATCTATTTTTTATCCACTTTTAGGCGATAGAGCATGGGGGTGGCCGGGTCATGTTATTGATATCTTAGCAGTACTTGCAACCTTGTTCGGTCTTGCCACGTCTTTGGGTTTGGGGGCACAACAAGCAACCGCAGGATTTAACCATGTGTTCGGTACACAAGGCGAAGTCGGCGCACAAATCATTGTGATCATTGGAGTTACATTATTGGCAATTGTCTCTGTCGCCAGAGGCATTGACGGCGGTGTAAAAGTACTGAGTAACGTGAACATGTTATTGGCGCTGGCACTGATGGTGTTTGTTGCCCTCGTTGGTTTACCTGCGGCATTTGGCAATTTACCCACCACCATAGTGGGATATATTGAAAACATTATTCCGCTGAGTAACCCACATGGTCGCGAAGACGAGACCTGGATGCATGGTTGGACCGTGTTTTATTGGGCTTGGTGGATCTCTTGGTCGCCGTTTGTCGGCATGTTCATCGCCCGTGTATCTAAAGGTCGCACGATAAGAGAGTTTTTAATCGCGGTGTTGTTGATCCCCACCTTAGTGACTACTTTGTGGATGTCAATTTACGGTGGTATCGCCATTGACCAAATCGTCTCAGGCGTTGGTAGTCTAGGTGAAAAAGGCTTAACCGAAGTACCGCTAGCAATGTTCCAAATGTTTGAGCAATTACCAATGTCAGACGTGTTGTCGTTCATCGCAGTGGTGTTGGTTCTGGTATTTTTCATTACCTCCTCAGACTCGGGCTCTTTGGTTATCGATTCAATCACCGCGGGTGGTAAAGTAGACGCACCTGTTCCTCAGCGCATCTTTTGGGCCACAATTGAAGGTGCTATCGCTGCGGCATTATTGTGGATTGGTGGTAAAGAAGCGATGGAAGCACTACAAGCAGGCGCCGTATCTACCGGTTTACCCTTTACGATTGTGCTGCTTCTAATGTGTGTGAGCTTGGTTCTCGGGCTACGTACAGAGCCTAAAGCGTAATTACAATGAATTTTAAAACCAAGCGCTGCATTTGCAGCGCTTTTTTATATCCAAATGTCACCAATCGGTGTATCACTGCGATAATGATAACGTAATTGAGCTTGCAATAACTCTGCGGTTGCCAGAGCATCCGTAAACGCATTGTGGGCGCTATACAGGGGTAAATTATAGCGTTCTCGGCAATCTGCAAGACGTAAAGATGGGATTTTTTCCCTCAGTAATTTCCCTATCACTCCTCGGCGACTGTTAAGCGCTAAACGTTCAATTTCCATTGTGTCTATCGTTGCAAACTCAATCCCTTCACCAATACGTTTGAGCAGTGCATTGGCTAAAAATGTGCGCTCTATGGGGTGATAATGCACGACCACAACCCTCCCCTGTATTGCCTCCAATAAAGGAGTGAGCACGCTCATTAAATCAGGAGCTGCTTCCACATCTGAATGTGTAATCCCATGAATTACAACAGATTCTTGGTTTAGTTTCGATTTTGGTTGCACCACCCAATGACGCGATTGATGACAGTATATACGTTGCCAATCAAACGGCACCAAACCAATACTCACTATGTCGTCAGTGTCACTATTAAGGCCTGTCGTTTCAAAATCTAAGGCCACAAATTGCGCATTAGCGACCGTTGTCTGCCCATTACATAAACCGGCCTTGTAAAACGCCTTAAGTGAAGGATGCACAGATGACTGACATAACGCGTGATAACGTACATCCCATTGGATATTTGCTTGTCGCTTCAACACTAGTTTAATCCGTTATTTGTTTGATATCTGAACTTCAAAAAGCTTTGTGCTTTTTCCAATATCGCGAATGCCTCTTTGAGGTTGCGTTGCTCAAAAGGCGATAACAAATTTGGGTCTATGCTGTTATCCGGTTGTTCCCCTTGTTCGATTTGCCACGCTTGGTGGCGGATCCTGATCATTGCAATGTATTCCAGTGCATCACGTAAATCTTGCGCTTTGCCCTCGGGTAGCAACTTTGCCTCGATTATATCTTCAAGGCGCTCGAACGAGTTTTGCTTGCGTGAACCTACCGCTAATGCATGTACGCGGATGACATCAGATAACGGTGCGGTACCTCTGCGCTTGAGGTTCATTGAGCGTTTGTGTTCGCCGTCATGTTCAAGTACAAAACCTTTAAAGAACCCCAGTGGTGGCGTGCGATTACGTGCATTCGCAGCCATGTTTGCGAGGAAGCGTTTGTTGGCCCGCCCTTGCGTTGCGACAAAAGACTTGAGTTCGTCTGCCCATTTTATTCTTCCCCACACGCCGTCTAAATCAAAGAAGATTGAGCTATTTAACAATGCTTGTGGCTTGGGCTCTTCTATCCACGACATAAAGATCGCTCGCCACTGACTGCGAGTAAGACGCCATTTCTTAAATGACGCCATGATCTCACCGCTACAATAGGCATATCCACATTGTGCTAAACCGTCACACACAAAATCCGCAAGATTCTGAAAATATTGGCCATGTTTCGCTTCGTCAAAGCGGTCGTCAAGGATCATGGCGTTATCTTGATCAGTCACAATCAGCTGCTCATCTCGGGCCATAGAGCCCAGCGCAATAAAACAATAAGGTATCGGCGGTGGCCCCAATGATTCTTCTGCCATCGCTAATAAGCGTTGCTTAAATGTGCGTCCTATTACCGCCATGGCTGTGCCAATCATGTGGGAATTGGCATCCTCGTTAACCATACGCACAAAGACATTGTTCAACTGTTTAGCATAATGCGTTAAATCTTCGACACTTTGTTGCGCCAATATACCTCGCACCAACAACAAGCTACTTTGCGATTCATAGCGTAATATGTCAGATAAAGAAATCACCCCTATTGGCTTTTTCTTGTGCAGTACAGGCAAGTGATGAAGGTTATCTTTGAGCATTGCCTGAACAGCTTCAAAAACGTAAGCATTGGCATCAAGAAATATCAGTTGCTCAGACATTACTGCGTTTACTGCAATATCTAAAGTGAGTCCGTTGGCGACAACTTTAGCGCGAATGTCTTTATCGGTGACAATGCCCACGACTTGACCATCATCTTCTTCAGGGTCATCACTAATAGGCTTATTAGGGTCAACAACTAATACACTAGACACGTGCTCGTCGGTCATAATCTGCGCCACTTCTTGAATGGCGGTATCGCAACGCACCGTTACAACGTCGCGATGTAATAGTGACTTCACTTTAGCCGTTGTTAAATCGTTATTATCATCGTGTTCAACCACCGCTTGATGTAAACGAACACTCCCTTCGGCTTCGAAATAATCAGAAAAGGCTTCGTATTTATCGCAATATTCATTAAAAATATCGACATGAATGCAGTACACCAAAGTGTCTTCTATGGCAGTGACTGCAAAGCGTACTTTGCGGTTCATCATCAAGCCCATTTCTCCGAAAATGCCACCGGCCTCCATTCGGTTATACAAATCGCCGTTGCGCCGGTAAGACTCAACCGCACCAGAGCGTATGACGTATAAATCTTGGATATCTTCGCCATAGCCAAGTATTTTGGTTCCGGCGCGAAAGTAGGCCACTTCAATGTGCTGGGCTAGGTAATTAAGCGCATCCTCGGGTAAATCATCAAACGGGGCGTAACTTTCGAGAAACTGCGCAATTTCAATTTGTTCAACTTGCATCCGTGTATCCCTAATATCGGTAATGCGGTGAAGCTTAATATAAAAATAACTGAAATAAAAATGCCCGCGATGATGCGGGCATAATCTCCATAATTATAGCCTAACTAACTTGCTCAAGCTCTTTGGCTAATTGTTGCGACTCATCTGCGCGTGGTTTGGTAAAGCGCGCTAACCCTAGGTAAACGACCGGCGTTAAAAACAAGGTGAACAACACCGCTAACGACAGCCCACCAAAGACGACCCAACCTATGGCATTACGCGCTTCGGCGCCAGCACCTGTTGATAAAATCAACGGCAGTGCTCCAAGCAGAGTCGATACTAAGGTCATGGCAATAGGACGCAAGCGCACAAGCGCGGCTTGCTCCACAGCCTCTCGCACTTGTAGGCCTCTATCGCGCAGCTGATCGGCAAACTCCACCAGCAAAATGGCGTTCTTGGCGATAAGACCAATTAACATCACAAGTCCTATTTGCGAAAAGATATTGAGAGAGGTTCCAGTTAAGTACAGCGCGAGAATAGCCGAAGTAATACCAAATGGGACGGTGATCATAACCACAATTGCACTGTTAACGCTCTCAAACTGAGCCGCAAGCACCAGTAGAACAATGATAAAAGCCAGCACATAGGTCAGCATGACTTCGTTAGCCGTTTCTTCAAAGGTTAACGCTTCCCCTTTAAACGCCAGTGTGATGCTTGCAGGCAAGCTTTCTTGGCTTAATTCCCGTAACTGTGTAACTAACTGTGCCATTGTCATATTTGGCGGTAATTCCATATCCACTTCGATTGCGCGACGTTGTGCATGGCGCTCAAGTTCAGCGGCTACCCCTTCTTCGCTTATCGTCGCTACAGAACTGAGTGGCACCAAAGTGCCATTAGCACCGCCTACATAGAGGTTGGAGAGATCGCTCGGAGAATTAATGGCTCTATTTTGTGCCTGTAACATAATGGGTATAGATTGATCGCCCACATTTAAATCAGCAATGTCGTCGCCATTGATCGCAGAGCGTAAAGTAATAGCGATATCGCGTAATTCAACGCCTAATTCACTCGCTCTTCGTCTATCAATATTCACTCTTAATTGCGGCTGTGATGGTTGATATGAAATTCGCACAGGCGCTACGTCAGGGATAGCCTGCTCCACAACCTTTGCAAAGTCCTGCGCTGCTGCGTAAATAGCATTGTAATCTTGGCCTAGCAATGCCAATTCGACGCCACCCCCTTGACCACGTAAATTAAGGCTGTTGGAGCCAAAAGCTCGTGCTGGGGCACCTGGAATAGCCCCCAATGGACCGCGGATCTTATTAATAATTTCTTGTTGCGATATGCTGCGCTCATCCCAATGTTTTAAAGGCACCGTAATGAACACAATGTTTGGGTCCCACTGCCCAACAACGGTATAAATGGACTCTATCTCACCACTTTGTACAAACGGCAGCAACACGTCTTCCATTTGCTTTGCTTGCCTATCCATAAAGTTTAAGCCGACCCCATCAGGGCCCCGTGCAAAAATACGTATTTTGCCTCTATCTTCACTAGGCAGTAACTCATTCTCAAGTTGCGAATACAGAGCGCCGGAGCCTATAGCTAGAAGAACACTCGCAGCAAACACCCACCATGCATGATTCAGTACTTTGTTGATACACCACTTGTAGATATCAGCTAGCTTATGACCCATTACACCGAATAAGTGTGAGCCGCCTGTTTTCAATTTCAGTTTAGAGGTCAGTGCAGGCACCAGTGACAGTGCGACAAAACTTGAGATAATCACCGCCCCAGCAAGCACGCCACCGAATTCGCGGAACAAACGCCCAGCAGTTGACGGCAAAAACGCGATGGGTACGAACACAGCCGCCAGTACCGCTGTCGTGGCGATTACCGCAAAAAAGACTTCACGAGTACCAATAACCGCGGCCGCACGTCGGCCAAGCCCCATCGTGCGCTGGCGTTGAATGTTCTCACTCACAACAATTGCGTCATCAACGATTAAGCCTGTCGCCAGTACCAATGCCAACAAGGTCAAAATATTTATTGAAAAGCCCAGTGCCCAAATCAAGGCTAACGAGCCGATGAGCGCTACAGGGATAGCAAATGCTGGAACGAGTGTTGCTCGCCAAGAGCCAATAAAAACCCACAACGTAATTATCACTAGCACCACCGTCAATGCTAACGAATTAAGCACTTCATCAACGGAGCTTCGAATGAACTGAGCATCGTCTGAGGTGAGCGTAAATTCCATTTCTGGGAAACGGACTTTCATACGCTCGAGCAACATCAATACTTCATCAGAAATCTCAATGGTGTTGGATTGTGCTTGGCGGATAATTTCCATACCAATAACAGGTTTACCGTCCAAGCGGACCATTGACCGAGGATCTGCAGGACCAAAATACACCGAAGCAATATCCGCAATGCGAGTGTCGCCACGAACGATAATGTCGCCAACTTGCTCTGCTGTGATAGAGGTCGCATCAGCGCGAACAATCAGCTGCTGATCGTTGGACTTCAAGCTGCCTGCGGGGACATCAAATGGCGCTTGACGCAGTGCATCTGCTACATCTGGCACGGTTAAATTGAAGCTGCTTAACTTTAATGGGTCTATGCGCACCCTCAGTACACGCTCTCTATCACCATTTAAGCGCACATCAGCAACACCGGGGATTGTTAGAAACTGAGGCGCGAGGTCTATTTCAACGCGCTCCGTCAATGCTTCCAATGACAATGACTCACTACTTACTGTAAGTGATACAACGGCTTCAGCATCATTATCGGCCTTTATAATCGAAACGCGCTCGACTTCTTCAGGTAGCTCTCGCTGCACACGCGCAACCGATTCTCGGGTTTCGTTAGCAGCATCGTCGAGATTCACACCCGGGCGAAACTGCACAACAATACGGCTACTGCCTTCTTCACTTTGGGCGCGAATAGACTTAACACCACTGACACGCGCGACCGCCCCCTCAAGCTTACTAGTGACCTCGGTATCCACCGTTTCAGGGGAGCCACCTGGAAATGATGCAGAGACAGTAATTCGCGGACGGTCTACATCTGGCAGTTCACGTACTTCAACCCCAGCAATAGCCGCGATACCGGCGATGATAATAAGTAAATTGAGTACCACAATGAGCACCGGACGGCGTATCGCCATTGACGGTAAGTCTTGCATGTTAGTCGCTGAATTTTCGCTCATGACTAGTTACTCTTTGCCAATTGCGCTTGCTCAAATGCCACTTCTTGATTTGGTCTAAGTCTTTGAACACCTTCAACAATAAGTAAATCACCTATCCCCAAATCCCCGCTTACAAGTAAACGTCCAGATAAACGCTGGGCAATCTGAACGTCCACTTTAGTGGCAACATTGTCTACGCTTTTCCACACATAAGGCCCTGTTGCTCCCCACAATAATGCGGCTTCCGGCACAACAGCGAATGCCTCACCTTGCATAGACATGTTCACCCGAAAACTCATGCCAGGCACATATGCGTTAGTGTTATTATCAATTTTCGCCTTTACACGTAATGTTCTGTTTTTACTGTCTATTCGTGAGTCTAAATACGCGATTTGTGCATCAATATAAGAGTGCTCTTGCCATGCCTGCACGCTAACAGTCGCGTTATCTTTTAGCATTGAAATAGCGGATTCAGGGGCATTAAAATTGATGTACAACGCACTTACATCGTCAATGGTTGCAATTGCTGTTTGCTGACTAATACGATCCCCAACTTCCACATCGGTGAGCCCCATAACTCCGCCAAACGGTGCCCGCACGCTTCTATCATCGAGTTCTGCTTGCGCTTTAGTCAGTGCGACTTTAGCAAGATCACGGGCGGTGAGTGCATTATCACGTTCGCTTTTGGGGATGGCCCCTTTGGCAAAACTATCTTCCAAACGGGACAACGTTCTTTGCGCATCAGCGAGTTTTATTTTTGCCTCTTCGAGTGCCGCTTTTTGAAGACGAGAGTCTAGTTCTAGCAGAATTTGGCCCTGCTCTACGCTCTGTCCGGGCTCAAAAAACACCCCAGTAACGCGATCTCCCACCGCGGGATATAACACCACTGAGCGGACTGCCTCTGCATTACCAACTGCTTGAACAACTTGTTGAGTTCGCTCTAAGTTGACCGACTCAACAACGACTTTTGAGGCGCGAGCATCAAGATGTGCACTAAACGCTAGGGTGATGATTAAAGGAAACAAATATGTGCGCAAAACAAACCAACCTTGTTTTTATATGTTAATCATTGGGTTTGTACGCAGTGTAACAACGCTTTGATCAGCTTTTGGATGTATCCTCGCTGAACTAACAAATAGCTGCGACTAATACCTGTATGATTGTTACCAATTCCGTTAAGTAGCCTCTGATGCAAGCGGACTAAATATCATGCTCACATATCTAGGACATAGCGATAGTTGAAGTATGAATTTCGTGCCGACAAAAAAGACAATACACTGTTGCAGGATTGGTATAAGTTATTAATTATTCAGTAGCTTAGTACATGAATGAATGCGAAGGGAGGATATTTGCATTTCTTTACTTTAGCGTAATTTTGAATTGATGCGTCGAGGCAACAAAAAAGGAAGTGACGTTCACTTCCTTTTTGATGAGCTACTTATTTAGTTGCAGCGCGCTGTTGTTCTTTGAACGCTTGCTTTAACTGTTTGCGCTTTTGCAGCATTTCTTGAGCCTCGTGGCCGATGTGCCCTTCGCCGCGCTCTTTAGCAAGTTCGATTTGCTTTTGACGCTCCGCAAAGCGTGCACGTTGCTCTTCAGTTAAGCTGTCATGACAGTGATGACAAGAAACACCCTGCATGTATTGTGGTTTTTCTTTGTCTTGCTCTGTAATTGGCATACGACACGCATGACACTGATCGTATTGGCCCTTATTCAAATCATGGTCAACTGCTACACGATTATCGAAAACAAAACACTCACCTTCCCACATGGTTTCTTCTTTTGGCACTTCTTCTAAGTACTTTAAGATCCCACCTTCTAGGTGATATACCTCTTCAAAGCCCTGCTCTTTCATGTAGGCCGTGGATTTTTCACAACGAATACCCCCGGTACAGAACATCGCTACCTTTTTGTGCTTTTTAGGATCAAGGTTTTGTTCAGCCCAACTTGGGAACTCACGGAAAGTTTTTGTTTTTGGGTCTACCGCGTTTTTAAATGTACCAATCTCAATCTCGTAGTCGTTACGCGTATCAACTAATACCACTTCAGGGTCGCTAATTAACGCATTCCAATCTTTTGGTTTTACATAGGTACCTACAACTTCGCGCGGATCGATACCTTCAACGCCCATAGTTACAATTTCTTTTTTCAACTTAACCTTGGTGCGATAGAACGGACATTCATCATCGAAGGATTCTTTCGTTACGATGTTATCAAGATTTGGTTGTTTGTCTAACCACGCTAGCAGAGCATCGATACCTTCACGTTTACCTGCAACAGTACCGTTAATACCTTCGTTAGCGAGTAACAAAGTACCGCGCACATCATGCGCAAGCATTGTGTCTAGAAGAGGTTGACGAATTTGTTCAAAATTTGGCAGCGCTACGAATTTATACAGCGCACACACGACGTATTGTTGTGACATTGAAGTACCTTTTAATTGCTTTTAACTAAACCGAATCGCAAATCCGGCGCATTAGGGGCGCGTATTTTACTGCAAATGCGCAAAAACGCAAAATTTGCTGCCAGATAACGCCTGCATTAAGTTATAATATCGCTGTATTAAACGTATTTTTTAGTGGAGAGTGAATTTGCAATTTAGTGATTTGGGTATCGATTCGCGTTTGTGCGCACAAATGACACACCAAGGTATTACCACCCCTACCGATATCCAAGCCCAAGCGATTCCATTAGCATTGGCTGGACATGATTTATTTGCGCAGTCGAAAACGGGCTCAGGGAAAACCCTGGCATTCCTGTTACCTGCAGTTCAGCGAGTGATGAAGCAAAAAGCACTATCAAAACGCGATCCTCGTGTGTTGATAGTCACCCCAACGCGTGAGTTAGCTACGCAAGTATATTCGCAATTACGATTGCTGATTGCGGGCACTGCGTTAAGTGCAGTTAAAATTCTCGGTGGCGAAAATTACAATGACCAAGTAAAGGCGCTGCGCAAGGACCCTCACTTTGTAATCGGCACGCCGGGTCGTATCGCCGACCACCTAGATGGCCGGTCGCTGCATTTAAGCGGCTTAGAGATGCTGATATTTGACGAGGCGGACCGAATTCTTGACCTTGGTTTTACTGAACAGGTTGAGCTTATAAACCAAAGTGCTGATCACAGGTTGCGTCAAAGCTTGTTATTTTCAGCGACACTTGAACATGCTCAAGTGAGTGCACTATCACGTAACTTACTGAAAAATCCAAAAGGCGTGAGTATCAGTGCCGCTACAGATGAACACAGCGATATTAATCAGCGCTTATATTTAGCTGATCACTTAGATCATAAAGAAGCCTTGCTTGAACATTTGCTCGCCAATGAAAACGCGCTAGGCCAATGCATCATCTTTACGGCGACTCGTGAGGACACGCAGCGTTTATGTGACAAAGTAAGTGAGCATGGTCTCAAGGCAGTTGCACTTGAGGGCGCGATGGCACAAAACAAACGCTTGGAAATAATGGACAGCTTTAGTCGTGGTCTGTATCAAGTGCTTATCACCACGGATGTTGCATCGCGCGGACTAGATTTACTTAACGTGACTCATGTAATCAATTTTGATTTGCCAAAAAATGCTGAAGAATATATCCACCGTATTGGCCGTACAGGTCGCGCAGGCTTTAAGGGTTTTGCCATCTCGTTGGTTGGACCAAAAGATTGGCAAAGCTATTTAGCCATCAATCAATTTATGCGTCGTCCGCTACCTTTTAGTCAAATTGACGGGCTCGTTGGAAAGTTCAAAGGCTTTACCAAACCAAAACCTGCGGTGAAAAAGCCAACACGTGGCGACAAAAAAGTAGATAAGGTCGCTAAGTCGACTAAACCTAAAGCGCATAAAGGTAAAGTTGCTAGGCCCAAAAAGCCTATCAAGGCGCCATTTGACCCCAATGCGATGGGTTCATTAAAGCGCAAGCCAAAACCTGTACAGGATGAGGAAGAATAATGAGTAGTTTAGGACAGTGGCAAACACTGTTTGTTGATGAGGTTGCCGGCGAAGGTGTCTATCTTCGCAGCACTGATTTAGGCGAAGTCTTTTTACCTGCTGAGCAAGCGCCACAAGATATCGAACAAGGCGACAGCCTAAGCGTGTTTGTCTATCTCGATAACATGGGGCACCCAACTGCGACACGCACCAAACCGTTGGCGCAAGTTGGTGACTTTGCACTGTTGCAGGTTAAGCAAGTTAACAAAGTGGGCGCATTTATGGACTGGGGGTTAGAAAAAGACCTGCTGGTACCATTTAATGAGCAAAAGCCAAAGATGCAGCCAGAGCGGAGCTACCTCGTAAAACTGTATCTTGATAATGCCTCAAAACGAATTTGTGCATCTAGTAATCTCAACAAATTTGTTGGTCGTGCGATGCCGAGTTACAAATCAGGTGACAGCGTAAACATTATCGTCGCTGGCAAAACTGACTTGGGCTATAAAGTGATTGTTGATGAGCTACATTGGGGACTCATTTTCCACAATCGCGTTCATCGCAACCTGTTTGTTGGCCAGCGTCTTGACGCCTATGTGCAACACTGTCGTGAAGACGGCAAAATAGATGTTGTACTTGAAGCGCCAGGTATGGCAAAAATCGACCCGCTGAAACAGCAGATCATTGATGAACTTAATGCCCGAGGCGGCACAGTAGCACTGGGTGACAAATCGGCACCAGACGCTATAAAACGTCAATTTGGTACGTCCAAAGCGAACTTTAAAAAAGCCATCGGTGGTTTGTTTAAAGAAGGCCTCATCGATATTGAAGCAACACAAATTAAACTAAAAGCGCGACCATAAGGTCGCGCTTTCATTTACAGTGATTGATACTTTAAATCTTTGTAAGGTAAGGTGCAGCGAGTATATCGCTTAGCATAATCTACCATGTCTTTGCGAGACTCTATGCTCAGTGGTGCCAAACGGAAAATATGCTCTGCACACTGAGGTTGTTTTGAATCGTGCGCCTGCATACAACTTTCTACACTGCGGCTTGATTGCAATAACATTTCCTCATTGTTTGCGCATATTGCGTACACGCGTTTCACCGATGCGTCTTTTAGTTCAAACAAATCCACATTTTGATACTCAATTTGTTCAAGTAACAATTGCATTGCTTGCTCGTTATCTTGAGTGGTCGTGTATCTGTGGTAATAGTAACCGGCACCTGCAAGCAAGATAATCAATAGTACATACTTCACTCTATACTCCTAGCTAACGCTTAGTGTCAAAGAGGTCAGTGAATCACTGCACACTTTTTATTATTGTTATTATATACAAGCTATTACAAACTTGCGTTGATGTCATTTAATACTTTTACAGGGTCTGCAGCCTGGGTAATTGGACGACCAATCACAAGATAATCACTGCCATTTTCCACAGCCTGCTTCGGAGTCATGATACGTTTTTGGTCCCCAGCATCGCTTCCCGCTGGACGAATACCTGGAGTGATCAATTTAAACGACTCGCCTAACTGCTCTTTAAGTAGTTTCGCTTCTTGCGCCGAACACACGACACCATCAAGCCCAGCTTGTTGAGTCAGTTTAGCAAGATAAAGCACTTGTTCTTGTGGTGTTTTCTCAACACCTAATTGCTTCAATTGTGCCTCATCCATACTGGTAAGCACTGTAACCGCGATAAGAATGGGGGCTTTATCGCCGTATGGTGCAAGGATCTCTTTAGCCTTTTGCATCATCTCAACACCACCACTGGCGTGTACATTGACCATCCACACACCTAAATCCGCAGCTGCTTTTACCGCCTTTGCAACCGTATTTGGAATGTCATGAAACTTTAGATCAAGGAAAACATCAAAGCCCAAATCTACCAATTCCTTTACAAACTCAGGGCCAAAGTAAGTAAACATCTCTTTACCTACTTTTAATCGGCATGTATCAGGTGATAGTTGTTTTACAAATGCCAACGCACTTGCTTTATCGTCATAGTCTAAGGCTATTACTACTTTTTTAGAATCAACGGCGTTCATGTTATTCCTGTTTAAAAACCATCAAGCCCACGGCTTGGTTGCATCGACTCCCAATGTCTACAAGAAGGACACAGCCAATAATGACTGTGGCTCTGAAAACCACAATGCTGGCATTGGTACTCTGCTTTGGTGTCAATGTAAGATTGAATTAGTTTGTCAATTGGGTTGAGTGCTTCGTCGAGTTGCACGTTCTGCCCAGCGAGCAATTGTAGCAAAAAACGAAAGCCTCGAATATTAGGTTGTTTCTTTAAACTCTTAGTTATAAATTCAACAGCTTCTTTGCGCTTGCCATCTTTGAGCAAATACTGGCAGTACTGAATCTTTATGCCGATACCACCTTGCTCTAATAATTCACTTAAGACATGTTCAAATTGATGTTCTAAATGCAGGTGTCGATAGCTCAACGCCAAGTTTTCAAGCACTAAAGGCGAACTCACAGTAAAGTGATATAGCAAATCTCGCCAATAGTGAATAGCCTGAACATAATCCTCTCTAGCAAATGCCATTTTCCCAAGTTCGTATAGTGGCCGAATACTTGGTTCACCAACGCCCAGAGCTTGTGACATTAATTCAGTTTTTTGTGCACTGATCCCGGCTTCACAATAAAAGTTAGCTATGGCGATTTTGTGTTGGCGCTGCAAAAACAGGTGTGCGTAGCGAAGATGTAACGCTATACCCTTTTGCCAATCACGGGTCTGAGAGTACAAGGAGATAAGTGGCTCTAGCGCTTGCGCACTATTTTGCTTTATGAGGATAAGAAGGTGCTCTTCGGCACTATCGAGCAAACCTGCGAGGATATAATCTTGTGCAAGCTCTAAGCGGACATCGATTTGCTGTTGCTGATTTAAGTTTGGATGTTCGAGTAATAATTCGTGGATTTTAATCGCTCTGTCTAATTCGCCTCTGCGGCGAAACAAAGTTGCGAGCGTAAGGTAGTGCTCTACTGAATCAGCTGATACTTCAAGAATTTCAATAAGGTGCTCTAAGCCTTGATCATCTTCTCTATCAAGCAAGAACTTAAGTCCCTTGCTGTATTGTGCTGTTATTTTTCTATTTTGCTGATGGGCTTGATTTTTTGCACTGTTTTTACCCATGATCCAACCATATCCGGCGGCTACGGGTAAGAGTAAAAACAACAGTTCAAGCATAACTAGCGCTCTTCGACTAAATCTGGAGTCTTATCTTGAAACTGCTCCTGAGCGTCACGTGCTAGTTTTTCGTTTCGCTTTTGAAGACGATAATTCTGCCATTTTAATCGGGAGAAAAGGCGAAGAGTAATGAAACAACCAATTAATAAACCAATAATAAAACAAACACTCATCAATGCAGCGAGCGGCATATTAGCACTGGCTATCAAATAATTGACTTTGACCGCTTGTGGGTTTTGCGACCCTAGCACGAAGGCAATAAAAACAAACAGTACATAAAGAATGATTTTAAACACCTTCACTCAGCGGTTACTCCATCCCTGATTATTGAATGCTCGCGTTAACGCGATCGCGCAATTCCTTGCCTGGCTTAAAGTGAGGAACGTACTTTCCATCTAGCTCTACTGTCTCACCTGTTTTTGGGTTACGACCAGTACGTGGAGCTCTGTAATGGAGTGAGAAACTACCGAAGCCACGAATTTCAATGCGTTCTGCTTCTGATAATGAACCTGCCATCTGTTCTAGAATTTCTTTTACTGCATTCTCAACGTCGCGTGCTTGGACATGAGAATATTTTTCCGCAAGTTGTTCTATTAATTCTGACTTGGTCATAATGTTTCCTTTCAAGGGCTTACAATAGGAAGGGCTTTCGCCCTTCCTAAGACTAGACTAAATCTTAGTCTTTTTGTGCATTTTTAAATGCAGCAGCCATCGCATTTTCGAACTGAGGCTCATCTGCCTTAAGTTTTTCTAATGCTTCTTTTTCTTCTGCTTCGAAGATCGCTTTAACAGATAAGCTGATAGCGCGGTTCTTACGATCTACGCCTACAAACTTAGCTTCGATTTCTTGGCCTTCAGAAACAACTGCAGTTGCATCTTCAACACGCTCTTGTGCAATGTCAGCTACACGGATGTAACCTTCAACGCCTTCGATAAGCTCAACAGTTGCGCCTTTCGCGTCAACAGCTGTCACTGTACCTTTAACAATAGCACCTTTTTTGTTTGCGTCTAGGTAGTTATTGAAAGGATCAGCTTCAATTTGCTTAACACCTAGAGAGATACGCTCACGCTCTGGGTCAACTTGAAGTACGATTGCAGTGATTTCGTCGCCTTTCTTGTACTCACGTACAGCTTCTTCGCCTGGAGTGTTCCAAGAGATGTCTGAAAGGTGTACAAGACCGTCGATGCCG
Source organism: Pseudoalteromonas maris (assembly GCF_049257235.1). NCBI lineage: Bacteria > Pseudomonadati > Pseudomonadota > Gammaproteobacteria > Alteromonadales > Pseudoalteromonadaceae > Pseudoalteromonas > Pseudoalteromonas maris. The sequence goes on along the minus strand of NZ_JBMMUF010000002.1, from coordinate 393,354 downwards.
CCGTCAAGACCGATGAAGATACCGAAGTCAGTGATTGACTTGATCTTACCTTTAACTTGGTCGCCTTTGTTTTGAAGACGAGCAAATTCTTGCCACGGGTTAGCTTTACACTGCTTAAGACCTAGAGAAATACGACGACGCTCTTCGTCGATTTCAAGAACCATTACTTCAACGTTGTCACCTAGTGAAACAACTTTTGATGGGTGGATGTTTTTGTTTGTCCAATCCATCTCTGAAACGTGTACTAGACCTTCAACGCCTTCTTCGATTTCTACGAAACAGCCGTAATCAGTAAGGTTAGTTACACGACCAGATAGCTTAGCGCCTTCTGGGTAACGGTTAGCAATTTCTTGCCATGGATCTTCGCCAAGTTGCTTAAGACCTAGAGATACACGAGTCTTATCTTTGTCGAATTTAAGAACTTTAACGTTGATTTCGTCGCCAACATTCACGATTTCTGAAGGGTGCTTAACACGCTTCCACGCCATGTCAGTGATGTGTAGTAGACCGTCTACACCACCAAGGTCAACGAACGCACCGTAGTCTGTAAGGTTCTTAACGATACCTTTAACTTCTTGACCTTCAACAAGGTTTTGAAGAAGTTCTTCACGCTCTTGTGAGTTCTCTGATTCGATAACTGCACGGCGAGAAACAACTACGTTGTTACGCTTCTGGTCAAGCTTGATAACTTTAAATTCAAGCTCTTTACCTTCAAGGTGAGCTGTATCACGTACTGGACGAACATCAACAAGTGAACCAGGTAGGAAGGCACGGATAGTGTCAACTTCAACAGTGAAACCACCTTTAACCTTACCATTGATGATACCTGTAACAGTTTCGTTTTCTTCACATGCTTTCTCAAGGCGGATCCACGCTTCGTGGCGCTTCGCTTTTTCGCGAGAAAGGATAGTTTCACCGAAACCGTCTTCGATTGCATCTAGTGCAACATCAACTTCGTCACCAACAGCAACTTCTAGTTCACCAGCAGTATTTTTGAACTGCTCTGCAGGGATAGCACTTTCTGACTTAAGGCCAGCGTCTACAAGAACGATGTTGTTCTCGATAGAAATTACGGTACCTTTTACGATTGAGCCCTGTTGAGCTTCAAAACCCTGTAGGCTTTCTTCAAATAACTGCGCAAAATTTTCTGACATACTTAATACGTCTCTATAAGTTAAATTCACCACGTCGCTTCACTGCTCAGCGGGGTTGTTAAAAATGCACGTGCGTCCTGCTCATGCGAAATAAATATTTACCTAATACTCGCACTCTCTAGCTTACCAGCTAGCACAGCATCTTCGAGTATTTTTTGTACTACAACAAACACTTGCTGAGCATCTAGCTCAGTTGTGTCAAGCGTAATAGCGTCATCAGCGGCAACCAAAGGAGCCACTGCACGATTCATATCACGCTCATCGCGTGCTTGAATGTCTTCAAGTAGACCACTTAGTGTAACATCCAGACCTTTAGCCTTCAACTCTTTATACCTGCGTTGGGCACGCTCTTGTGCGCTTGCAATCAAGAATATTTTCACGTTCGCGTCTGGAAAAATAACGGTGCCCATGTCGCGCCCGTCTGCAATTAACCCTGCTTCAGTTCTAAATGCACGCTGACGACGTAACAAAGCTTCACGTACACGTGGTAACGCAGCCACTTTAGAGGCTGCTGCACCGACTTCTTCATTGCGGATGCCATGTGTAACTTCCTCACCCTCTAGGATGATTTTGCTGCTGTGATTGTCTGCATCAAAAGCAAACTGCACATCTAAATTAGCGGCAAGAGGGACTAATGCTTCCTCGTTGTCTAGTGCAATTTGATGGTGTAGCGCTGCTAACGCTAAAACACGATATATCGCACCGCTATCGAGCACATCCCAGCCCAACTTTTGCGCGAGTAAGCGACACACGGTTCCTTTACCTGATCCACTTGGACCATCAACAGTGATCACCGGCATTGATGCCTGCATTTAAACCTCCTGCATGCACAGCAAACATTCTAAAACGGCGGTATTATACGTGAAGTTTTGTTTAAATTCCCGTATCTAGTGGATATTTTTAGGATTAGTTTGTAACAGATTGAAAAATATGGCCCGCGATTAAGGTCAACCGCGAGCGCATAGATTACGCACAGCTTACGCTGGCAAGGGTGTCAAAATAGGTAGGGAATGTTTTTGCAGTGCAGCCTGGATCATTTATTGTTACCGGTGCACCGCCAACTGCCACCATTGAAAAACACATCGCGATACGGTGATCGTTATAGGTATCGATGGCGACATCTTTTAATTGTGCAACCGGGGTGATTTCGATGAAATCATGCCCTTCGACGACCTCTGCGCCCAATTTTTTGAGTTCAGTTGCCATGGCATACAAACGGTCTGTTTCCTTTACTCGCCAATTATAGATATTGCGAATGGCCGTTTTGCCTTTTGCAAACAGCGCCACTGTTGCCAATGTCATCGCGGCATCAGGAATGGCATTGGCATCAATATCCACTCCCACCAACTGACCTTTGCGTACAACAAGCCTATCGCTATACCAGTCTATTTCAGCGCCGACTTGTTCCATTACTTTGGCAAAACCAATGTCACCTTGCACACTATCAGCACCAACACCGTTAATGGTAATTTCACCACCATTAATCGCTGCTGCTGCGATAAAATAAGACGCTGAAGATGCATCACCCTCAACCATTATTTCTTTGGGTGAGCGATACTGTTGATTACCTTTAACAACAAAGCTTTGATAGTTATTATTTTGTACATCAACGCCGAATTTGGCCATGACACCCAAGGTAATATCGATATATGGTTTTGATACCAACTCACCTTTAATGGTAATCACCGTATCGCCACTGAACATAGGCGCCGCCATTAGCAGTGCGGTTAAGAACTGACTAGAGATACTGCCATCGATACTTACCTCACCACCAGCAAGCGTTTTACCATTAATCGCTAAAGGGGGATAATCTTTAGATTTCAAATAAGATACATCCGCGCCTAAGGCTTGCAAAGCATCTACGAGGTGCCCTATTGGGCGCTCTTCCATACGCGGCTCACCAACAAGTTCAAATTGCCCTTGCGTTGCAGCCAAAACGGCAGTTAACGGCCGATAAGCTGTACCGGCATTACCTAAAAACAGCGGCCGCGCCGGAGTTGACAGTCGCCCCCCTTGCCCATGGACTGTGGCTTGAGTCTTATCATCATTAAGATCGACTTTAACACCCATTGCATCTAGCGCACTCAACATGTGACGGATATCGTCGCTGTCGAGTAAATTGGTTACCGTGGTGGCGCCATCACATAAAGCTGCGAGCAACAAAATACGATTTGATAAGCTTTTTGAGCCTGGTAATGTCACCTCACCTTGCACTTTTTTAATTGGTTCTAAGCGAAGTGAGTCCATCAACTATGCTCCTTCGCAAATTCATCCATAAAGGTAACAAGTGCTTCAATCCCCGCTACTGGCATTGCGTTGTAGATACTCGCTCGCATACCGCCAACAAATCTGTGCCCTTCTAAGGCTAACAAGCCGGCTTGCTTTGATAAGTCCAAAAAGCGTTTATTCAAACTTTCATCGTTAAGCCAAAAAGGAACGTTCATCAATGAGCGGCAGGCTTTATCAACCTTATTTGTATAAAAGTCTGAATTATCAATGTAATCATACAAGATGGCCGCCTTGTTTTTATTATGACGCTGCATAGCTGGCACACCGCCATTTTCTTCCAACCATTTAAATACGACATCTGCTAGGTACCAAGCAAACGTGGGTGGCGTGTTATACATGCTCCCTTGCTCGGCCTCAACTGTGTAATCAAGGATACCGGGGCGAGGTAGGCCTTTTCTTTGCAACAGCGTTTTTCGCACTATCACAATCGCTAAACCCGACGGCCCGATATTCTTTTGAGCACCAGCGTAAATAACGTCAAATTGGTTAACATCAATTTCTCGCGACAAAATCATCGAGGACATATCAGCGACGATAGGCGCAGTTGGATGGGTTGGTACGTCAAATAACTCAACACCGTCTATGGTTTCATTAGGACAATAGTGGATATAACTTGCGTTTTGCGGTAATTGCCATTGTGACACTGGTTTTACTGCAAACTGTCCATCTTGATCATCACGAACATTGATTTCGATGACGTCTGTATATTTTTGTGCTTCTTTAGCCGCACCATCAGACCAAATGCCGGTATTGATATAAACAGCAGGAGCATCGCCTAAATGCAAATTTAAAGGCACTGCTGCAAACTGGCCACGACCACCACCGTGCATAAAGAGTACGGCATAGTCGTCGCTGATATTCATTAAGCGGCGCAGGCGTGCCTCACACTCTTTGGCCATTGATAAAAACGGTTCAGCACGATGACTTACTTCCATCACTGACACACCTAAGCCTTGCCAATCTAAAAACTCTTGCTGCGCTTGCTTCATTACTGCTTGCGGTAACATTGCTGGGCCGGCACAAAAGTTATATACGCTCATTACTACTTCCTCATTCCACATCGCGTACCACTACAATACGCGCCTATGCATTGTGTTTGAATTGAATTAATTTTATATAAGGGATAAAAAAAGCGGCCGAAGCCGCTTTTTAATCATTACTCTGTATCTTGCTCAGGGTTATCTGCCTCAGCTACTGGTGTTTGCTCCCCAGTATCAGCGTCATCCCCTTGCTCTACAGGAAATTCATCTTCGTCGATCTCTTCGATACGTTGTAAACCAACAACCTGCTCGCCGTCAACAGTACGGATCAAAATAACACCTTGGGTGTTACGACCAACCATAGACACTTCGTTAACGCGGGTACGTACTAATGTACCGCGGTTTGAAATAATCATGATTTCATCGTTGTCATCAACCTGAACAGCACCCACAACGCGACCGTTACGTTCACTGACTTTGATTGATACTACACCTTGCGTTGCACGACCTTTAGTTGGGTATTCAGCAAGCTCTGTACGTTTACCGTAACCGTTCTCAGTAACCGTCAATACTGCACCGTCTGTATGCGGAACAATAAGCGATACGACAGATACGTCATCTGGCATCTTAATACCACGAACACCGGTTGCTGTGCGGCCCATTGAACGAACATGTTCTTCGCTAAAGCGTACCACTTTACCTGCATCGGTAAAGAGCATCACTTCATTTGAGCCATCGGTGATATCAACACCGATGAGGCTATCGCCGTCTTTAAGGTTAACAGCAATGATACCGCTCGCACGTTGACGTGAGTAATCTACAAGAGGTGTCTTCTTAACCACACCGTGAGCTGTGGCCATGAATACATATTTGTCTGCTTCGTAGTCACGTACAGGCAGAATAGCTGTAATACGTTCATCAGCTTCAAGTGGTAATAAGTTAACAATTGGCTTACCGCGAGCTGCGCGGCTTGCTAGTGGCAACTGATATACCTTCAGCCAATATAAGCGGCCTGCTGTCGAGAAGCACAAAATAGTATCGTGGGTATTAGCAACAAGCAGACGTTCGATAAAGTCTTCATCTTTCATCTTAGTTGCTGATTTACCTTTACCACCGCGGCGCTGAGCTTCGTAATCGCTCAGAGGCTGATATTTCACATAACCTTCATGTGACAACGTCACCACAACGTCTTCTTCAGTGATCAAATCTTCAAGACTGATATCATGCGCAGCGGCACTAATTTCAGTGCGGCGCTCATCGCCATATGTCTCTTTAATTGTCACCAATTCATCGCGAATTACTTCCATCAATCGCTCTGGAGAACCAAGGATGTGAAGAAGCTCTGCGATAAGCTCTAAGAGCTCTTGATATTCATCAAGGATCTTTTCGTGCTCAAGACCTGTTAGCTTATGTAGGCGTAACTCAAGGATCGCTTGTGCTTGCTGCTCTGATAGATAGTATTGACCGTCGCGAATACCGAGGTCATCTGCAAGCCAGTCTGGGCGTGCCGCGTTATCACCCGCTTTTTCAAGCATTGATTTAACATTGCCCAACTCCCAAGGACGTGCAACTAATGCCTGCTTCGCCTCAGCTGGAGTAGGTGACTTACGGATCAACTCGATGATTGGGTCGATATTAGCTAGCGCAATAGCTAAGCCTTCAAGAGTGTGAGCACGCTCACGGGCTTTGCGTAAATCAAACACCGTACGGCGGGTAACAACTTCGCGACGGTGTAAGATAAAGGCTTCTAGCATTTCTTTAAGATTAAAACACTTAGGCTGGTTACCATCTAGCGCAACCATGTTGATGCCGAACACAGTTTGCATTTGTGTTTGTGCATACAGGTTGTTAAGGACTACCTCGCCCACTTCACCACGTTTAATCTCGATAACAATACGCATACCGTCTTTATCGGATTCGTCACGAAGTGCACTAATGCCTTCAATCTTCTTCTCTTTTACTAGCTCTGCAATCTTCTCGATCAGACGTGCTTTGTTAACTTGATACGGGATCTCATGAACGATAATCGTTTCACGACCTGTTTTCTCGTCAACTTCTACTTCAGCACGGGCACGAATGTATACCTTACCACGGCCTGTCTTATAAGCTTGCTCGATGCCTTTTTTACCATTGATGATAGCCGCAGTTGGGAAATCTGGGCCTGGAATATATTCCATCAGCTCTTCAATGGTTGTTTCAGGTTCCTTTATAAGTGCTAAACAGCCGTTTACCACTTCTGTCAGGTTGTGTGGAGGAATATTGGTTGCCATACCCACGGCAATACCTGAAGAACCATTGACGAGTAAATTTGGTACTTTTGTAGGAAGAACGTCTGGGATTTGCTCCGTGCCGTCATAGTTAGGCACATAATCAACCGTTTCTTTTTCTAAGTCTGCAAGTAACTCTTGGGAAAGCTTAGACATGCGCACTTCGGTGTAACGCATCGCAGCGGCCGAGTCTCCATCAACAGAACCAAAGTTACCTTGGCCATCCACCAGCATGTAACGTAGCGAAAACGGCTGTGCCATACGTACGATTGTGTCGTACACTGCGCTATCACCATGTGGGTGATATTTACCGATAACGTCACCCACTACACGTGCTGACTTTTTATATGGTTTGTTCCAGTCATTGCGGAGTTCATTCATAGCGAACAGCACACGACGGTGTACAGGCTTCAAGCCGTCACGGACATCGGGTAGCGCACGACCAACGATTACACTCATCGCGTAATCGAGGTATGAATTTTTTAACTCATCTTCAATATTAACCGGAAGGACTTCATTGGCGAGATCAGTCATTGATTTCACTTTCCTTCTTGTTTAGATCTTAGCGCAAAAGCATAAGGCATCGTGCCCTATCTGCTTGCTAGACCTATTGTCGTTATTATCTCAGGCCATGCTACCACATTATTTTTGATTTTACAGGCGCTAAATCTTTGCGATTTTGCAATTCCCCCTCGTATAATGGCCTCAGAAACACGAGGAAGTTTTTTATGACCGAACATCAAAATGTGGATAGTGACGAAATTGCGAAATTTGAAGCTATCGCAGACCGCTGGTGGGATATGGATGGAGAATTCAAACCACTGCACGAAATTAATCCGTTACGTTTAGACTTTATCGCCCAGCACGCGCAAGGCCTAGCAGAAAAAGAAACATTAGATATAGGCTGTGGTGGCGGTATATTGGCTGAGAGCATGGCTAAGTTAGGTGCCAAAGTTACCGGAATCGATATGGGTAAAGAGCCATTGAACGTTGCCAAGTTACATAGCCTGGAGTCTGGCGTTAAGGTTGATTATCAACAAATCACGGCTGAGCAATATGCCAATGAGAACCCTGAACGATTTGACGTCGTGACGTGCATGGAAATGCTCGAACATGTGCCAGACCCACAATCTATTATTAGTAGCGCCGCTGCGCTAGCTAAACCAGGGGCTGATGTTTACTTTTCAACGTTGAATAAAACCGCTAAAGCCTACTTGTTTGCAATCGTAGGTGCTGAGCAGCTGTTAAAGCTTGTTCCTGAAGGCACACACGATCATAACAAATTTATTCGCCCATCTACGCTCATTCAGTGGGCAGAACAAGCCGGCCTAAAAGTACGTCACAGTGCCGGTCTAAGTTACAATCCTTTCACAAAACAATATACGCTCGGGCAAGACTTAGGCGTCAATTACATCCTGCACTTTGAAAAGCTCTAATAAGCGGGTGCCAAACACCTACATCTAGTGTTAGATGAATTGCTCAAAACACTATATCTGGTGTGTATCTATATTTTACACACCAGATATTGTATTTTCGACTCTCATCCGATGTGTAAATGCTGACCGATCTGCTTATAAAAAAATCATTCGATTGCAGCACGAAAAAATCATTAAATTTGTTTTTTTACCGTTGATTTCCGACAATAGTCAGCATTAAAAATGCTTTAAGGTTAACGGTCACTAACAGACCTTAGTTATCCACAGATTATCATTAAGATCTGTGCTTGCAAATGTTCTCAGACCCCACTATCTTGTGAGTCACAGAGATTAAAACACCATATCTAGTGTTTAAATGTTACCCAGTTTAAATCACTGAGTAACGGAGTTAGAGCCGATGTGCGAGTGACACAATGACTCTTTGCCACGCTCCAAACAGAGCTGAAAAGCATTTTCCAGCTGTGCGCTATGAAAACTAATTATAATTATGGGCTACAACAATGAATCAACAGTTATCTGTTAGCAAACGTGACGGACGTAAGGAAGCGTTGGATCTAGATAAAATCCACCGCGTAATTGCATGGGCTGCTGAAGGTCTAAGCAATGTGTCTGTTTCACAGGTTGAATTAAAATCACACATTCAATTCTATGACGGTATCCGTACAGAAGATATTCATGAGACAATTATCAAGTCAGCGGCAGATTTGATCTCAAAGGATACTCCAGATTACCAATACCTTGCAGCGCGCCTGGCCATTTTCCACCTACGCAAAAAAGCGTACGGTCAATTTGAGCCACCAAAACTGTATGACCACGTTGTTAAGCTTGTAGAAGACAAACGTTATGACCAGCATTTGCTCGCTGATTACACACAATCAGAATTTGAGCAAATGGATAACTTTATCGATCACTCACGCGATCTTAACTTTAGCTACGCGGCAGTTAAGCAGTTAGAAGGTAAATACCTTGTACAGAACCGCGTGACTGGTGAGATTTTTGAAAGCGCACAGTTCCTCTATATATTGGTCGCTGCAAGCCTATTCTCAGCTTATCCAAAAGAAACGCGTCTTGATTACATTAAACGTTTCTACGATGCGGTTTCACAATTTAAGATTTCATTGCCAACACCAATCATGTCAGGTGTGCGCACCCCTACCCGTCAATTTAGCTCGTGTGTATTAATCGAGTGTGATGACAGCCTAGACTCAATTAACGCAACGTCTTCAGCGATTGTTAAATATGTGTCTCAGCGCGCAGGTATTGGCATCAACGCAGGGCGTATTCGTGCACTGGGTAGCCCAATTCGCAATGGTGAGGCTTATCACACTGGATGTATCCCATTCTACAAGCACTTCCAAACAGCGGTTAAAAGCTGTTCACAAGGCGGTGTACGCGGCGGTGCAGCCACATTATTCTATCCATTGTGGCACTTAGAGGTTGAAAACTTATTAGTGCTTAAAAACAACCGTGGTGTAGATGATAACCGTGTGCGTCATCTTGACTATGGTGTTCAATTCAACAAACTTATGTACACCCGTCTTATTAAAGATGGCTACATCACGTTATTTAGCCCATCTGATGTGCCTGGTCTATATGATGCGTTCTTCGAAGACCAAGAAAAATTCGAAGAGCTGTATGTTAAATATGAGCAAGATGAGTCGATTCGTAAGAAGCGTATTAAAGCGATTGAGCTATTTTCAATGTTCTTACAAGAGCGTGCGAGCACGGGTCGTATCTACCTACAAAACGTTGACCACTGTAATACACACAGTCCTTTCGACGCTAAGGTTGCACCAATTCGCCAGTCTAACTTGTGTCTTGAAATTGCACTGCCAACTAAGCCATTAAGTCATGTTAATGATGAAGAAGGCGAAATTGCTCTGTGTACGTTATCTGCATTTAACCTTGGTGCAATCAACTCGTTAGATGAGTTAGAAGAGCTCGCTGAGCTTGCTGTACGCGCGCTTGATAACTTATTAGATTATCAAGAGTACCCTGTTCCGGCTGCATACAATGCAACCATGGGGCGTCGTACACTCGGTGTAGGTGTTATCAACTTTGCCTATTACCTCGCGAAAAACGGTAAACGTTATTCCGATGGTAGCGCCAATGCACTCACACACAAAACATTTGAAGCGATTCAATACTATCTGATGAAAGCGTCAAATGAACTTGCCAAAGAAAAAGGTGCATGTCCTAAGTTTAATGAAACCACGTATGCCAAAGGCATTATGCCAATTGATACATACAAAAAAGACTTAGACACTGTATGCGACGAGCCATTGCACCTTGATTGGGACTCTCTACGCGAGAGCATAGTGGCACATGGTATGCGTAACTCTACTTTGTCAGCGTTAATGCCTTCAGAGACGTCATCGCAAATCTCAAACGCAACCAATGGTATTGAACCTCCTCGTGGTCATATCAGTGTTAAAGCGTCTAAAGATGGCATCTTGAAGCAAGTCGTGCCTGAATATGAAGCGCTCAAAGATCAATACGAGCTATTGTGGGATATTCCATCAAACGATGGTTACCTACAACTTGTTGGTATCATGCAGAAATTCGTTGACCAAACAATCTCAGCGAACACCAACTATGATCCAAATAAGTTCGAAGGCGGTAAAGTTCCTATGAAGCTGCTGCTTAAAGATCTACTGACTGCGTACAAGTTAGGCGTTAAGACTCTGTATTATCACAACACCCGTGATGGTGCGTCTGATGCGCAAGATGAGCTCACCCCACAAGCAGACGATGGCTGCGAAGGCGGCGCTTGTAAAATATAATAATAACAGCGAGCGGTGATAAAGCCGCTCTGCTGGGTTGTAACTTTTGAGTATTGAGAATCTACGACTATGTCATACACCACCTTTAGCCGTACCCGTAATGACCAACTGAAAGAGCCGATGTTTTTCGGACAAACGGTGAACGTTTCGCGCTATGACCAACAAAAGTACCCTATTTTTGAAAAGCTGATTGAGAAACAACTCTCGTTTTTCTGGCGTCCAGAAGAAGTTGATGTAAGTAAAGACCGCGTCGATTTTCAATCACTGCCAGAGCATGAGCGCCACATTTTCTTAAGTAACCTTAAGTATCAAACGCTACTTGATAGTGTTCAAGGCCGCTCACCAAACGTTGCTTTGTTACCGATTGTATCGTTACCAGAATTAGAGACTTGGATTGAAACATGGGCATTCAGTGAAACGATTCACAGCCGCTCTTACACGCACATCATTCGCAACGTGACTCAGTCTCCTGAAGTTATTTTTGACGACATCGTTACTAACGACAAGATTAATGAACGTGCGGACGAAGTGACTCGTTACTATGATGACCTCATTCACCTTACGTCTTTGTATAACCTTTATGGTGAAGGCCAACATACTGTAAACGGCGAAGTGGTTGATGTGTCACTCTATGAGCTTAAAAAGCGCTTATATTTGGCGATGATGTCGATCAACATCCTCGAAGCTATCCGTTTTTATGTATCATTTGCCTGCTCTTTTGCATTCGCAGAGCGTGAGTTGATGGAAGGTAACGCAAAAATCATCAAGCTTATTGCTCGCGATGAAGCGCTGCACCTCTCAGGTACTCAGCATATCTTGAACATTATGCAAGAAGGTAAAGACGACCCGCAAATGGCTGATATCGCTGCCGAGTGCCGCGAACAAGCGATTCAAATGTTCGCTGATGCTGCACAACAGGAAAAAGAATGGGCGGCATACCTATTTAAAGATGGTTCAATGATTGGCTTAAACAAAGATATTTTGTGTCAATATGTTGAATACATCACTAACGTTCGCATGACAGCAATTGGTCTGCCCGCACAGTTTGAAATTCAGAGTAACCCTATCCCATGGATCAACTCATGGTTAGTGTCTGACAACGTACAGGTTGCACCTCAAGAAGCAGAAATTAGTTCATACCTTGTTGGTCAAATTGACTCACAAGTCGATGCCAATGACTTTGGTGATTTCGATCTATAAATGAGCTTAGGGCTCCTAGCCTGGAGCCCTTATTTTCTATTGTAACCTCATACCAACACACCTTCCCCATGCCAACACACGACAGCAAAATCACATTTAACGGTAAGGAACTGATATTTCGTCAAGACAACGGTTCTTTGTTGCGCAGTGTGGAGCTCCAAGGCGAGACGCCAGCTTATCAATGTCGTGAAGGGTTTTGTGGCGCATGCCGCGCGGTATTAAAAAGCGGTCAAGTAAGCTATACCCATGAACCCCTCGCCTTTGTACGCGAAGGTGAAATTCTACTTTGCTGTAGCGTTCCACAGGGCGATATTGTTATCGATACAGACTGAGTATTATTGCGGCCACTGAATTGATATAGATGTGCAAATATATTGCTCGTTTGCGGTTATACACAAAGAATCACTCTCCACACACACATCCCATTGCATTGAGCGTTGCAACAGCTCTACTAACTTCTCAACCGCTTGATGCTCAACCACAATCACTTCCACGCTACGATGCAGTGACAACCAGTGTTCTAATTCTGAATTGATCGGCGCAGTTGTAATGACATACATGGCACTGGTTTGGTTAGCGATCTTCGATAAATCACTGACGTTATCATCGAATACCTCTACGACTAACGCGTAATCCCCAACTAACGACGAGGCTACTATATCCAGCTGCGGTTTACGCTTAGTTTCACACAGCTCTAGGTCATGACGATAGGCAAACAGACAAAACCCTATAAGCCTGAGGATAAAGTGACTCAGTGTCTCTTGCTCTCTTCTTGCAGTAGTAAAATGCTCGTGTACGTGACAGTGATGAACATTATCAACGATTGAAAAATGCGCTTTAAAAACACGTCCTTTGTCGCTCATGATCTGTTCTTATATTTATTTCATATCAATGTCAGTATAGCTGCAATTTTAGAGCTATTTTACATATAGTTATAATATAACATTATTGGTTTGGTGAAAATATAATGTTATAGTATCACGCAAGTATCATCAGAGATGTATTGTTATGTTTAAACCGACTGTTTTATCTTTATCTGTTTGTTCTATCTTGGCGTCTTCTCCAGCGCTTGCAGGAGTGATCTCAGGCGTTGTTGTGGATGAGAATAATAAACCCTTACGTGACGTTGTTGTCCATTACCATGGTAAAAAACAAAGTATCCGTACTGACGCCAATGGTAATTTTGCGATTAATGTAGACCAAAGCGGTCAATTGCACTTCACCAAAGAAAATTACATTGATAAACGTATGGACGTTGGCACGACAGACGCCGAGCTTAACATCATACTTCGCCAGTCGGCTATCGAAAACGTTGTGGTCTACGCATCTGGACTAGATAAAAATAATCTCGATATGGTATCGCCTGTGTCGGTGTTAGGCGGAGATGATTTAAGAGACCGAGCACAACCTACATTGGGAGAAACATTAAAGGGCCTTCCTGGGATCAATGCTAGCTACTTCGGCCCCGTCTCTTCTAGCCCTATTATTCGTGGTTTAGATGGTCCGCGAGTAAAAATAACGCAAAATGGCTTAGACAGCGCCGATGCGTCTCGCGTTGGTCCAGATCACGCGGTGAGTACTGAGTCTATTGCCGCTGAACAAATAGAGGTGCTACGCGGCCCTGCAACGTTGCTTTATGGCTCTGGTGCAATCGGTGGTGTTGTCAATGTTGTTGATAATCGCATCCCTACCGATGTAATAGACCAGTATCAAGGTGCTGGCGAGTACTCACACGATACTGTGTCAAATACCAACACGTATGCAGGAAGGTTTACCGCTGGGCATAAAGGTTTCAATGTACATGTTGATGGCACTGATCGTGTGGGACATGACTACGAAACGCCGACGTTTACGTTCCAAGAGCACGAAGAGGACGAGCCTGAGCAACTTAATAAAGTGGACAATACATTCATTGATAGCGCCACAGTAAACTTTGGTACTAGCTATGTAGCACAGCACTGGACAGTCGGTCTCTCTTTTGGAACTATCGAAAGTGATTACGGTATACCTGCCCACTCAGAGCATGGACACGGTGACGAACACGGTCATGAAGAGGCAGTTGGCCACGAAGAAGAAATGGGCCATGAAGATGAACATCCGGAGCATGGCGAAGAGTCCGTCTTTGCAAGAATGGAGCAAGATCGGTGGCAAGCACTCGCGAGCTATTCTTTCCACGATAGTCTGTTGGAGACCCTCACACTTCGTGCCGGCTACACTGATTACACACATGCAGAGATCGAGGGCGATGAGCTAGGGACTGTGTTTTCAAACACAGCCCGTGAGGCACGCCTAAACGCAAAGCATCGCGTTGGACAATGGCACGGTACCCTAGGTTATCACTACAGCGATAGCGAGTACCGCGCAGATGGCGAAGAAGCATTTACCCCTGCAACGAACACTCAAGTGCACGCATTTTATTTATTAGAAGAGCGTGAGTTTGGGGATTTCACATTAGAGCTGGGTGCGCGATTTGAGGATTATAAGTTAGACAGTGTAATCACTGACGCACATGCAGATGAACACTTAGACGAGCATGCAGATGAAATGCATGACGAAGAAGTGAGCGAGGCCATCTTATATGATTATTCACAAACAAACCTCAGCGCATCTATTGGTGGTATTTGGCAATACCAAGAAGGTCATTCCGTTGCATTAAGTGTGTCACATTCAGAACGCGCACCTTTAACCGCAGAGTTGCTAGCTAATGGTGTTCACATTGCAACGGGTACCTATGAACTGGGGCTTGGCTATCATATTGAAGATGGAGAAGCACATTTCGAGGGGGATAATGTTCAACAAGAAAAAGCGACCAACATCGACCTAAGTTTGCGTAAATTCGTTGGCGATTTTGGCTATAACTTCAGTATTTTCTATAACGAAGTAGATGACTTTTACTATCAACAAAACACTGGCCTAGCCTATGAGCATGACCTCGGCTTTATTTCGCAATCTGTTGCTGATGAAGATGCAATGGATGTGTATCAGTATGTTAGTGCTGATGCCAAGCTTTACGGTTTCGAACTAGACGTACACTACGCGCTCACTGAGAGTTGGTTACTTAAGGGCTTCGCTGACTCGGTAACCGCTAAACTTAAAGATGGTCGATACCTTCCACGTATTCCAGCAGCTAAAGTTGGTGGACAGTTGTCTTATGCGTTGAACGATTGGGATTTTGCCCTTGAAGCCACGCACTATCTAAAACAAGACGACATCTCTTCTTTTGAAAGTGATACTGCCAGTTACACGCTAGTCGACTTTAAAGTGAATTATAACTTTGCGTTTGGTCACAGTGATGGTGTTGCCTACCTTCAAGCGCAAAACTTAACAGATGAATTAGGCTTTGTGCATAGCTCATTCATTAAAGAGCAAGCGCCCCTACCTGGGCGTAATCTGCGCCTTGGTGTGCGAGTTTATTTCTAAACTCACAAATGCTTAATACAATAAAAAGCCCCGCTCAGTGCGGGGCTTTTTATTAAACGACCGTTTAGATTATTTAAATCTACGTCTAAGCGCTAACAGCGGCAATGCAAGTAGAGCTAGCCAACCAAAAGAACCACTTTGTCGCTCGTAACTACCAGCGGCTTCAGGTGGACACTGCTCGATTTCTCCACCAGCGATTGGGCGCAACATCACAGGAGTAGCAACGCTCTCGTACAGAGTATTACCATCATCATCGAATTCCACCTCACCACGAGCATTTAGTTTTTCGACAGTTTTCGTCGCTACACCATAGATATTACCATCATCATCTAGTGCAGTTGCTTCAGCGAAGTTATAAGGGTACGGACTTTCACCATCAATGTCATAGCAAGGAAGCAAGTCGTTTATGTTTGCAATCTTTTCATCGCCTATTGAGTAAATGAATCCCTCACGACGACGACTGTTAGAGTTTACAACATCAACTTCACCTTCCCCAACGATAACACCATTGGCATTTATATCACGTGCCACCGAGCTTGAGCTCGAGAAATAGTCTGTTGGGAAGGTAGTCTCACCCGTATGAATATTATGGTAGAAGAATTTAGTAGTACGACGACCTTCAATCACTCGACTGCCATAGCCTGTAACCACCCCACTGTCATTAATAGCTAGGGCTTTACCTTCATACCAACCATCTTCTTGATTTAGAATTTGACTAACTTGACCATCTTTAAAGACAACTGGTAACACTAATATACTGTTTTCGTTATTATACTGACGTACATGAGAATAGCCGACGGCGACGCCTTGGCTATTCACTGCTAAAGCCTGCGATACAAAAGCACTTCCCTCATCCTCTTCTCGCTCTAAGCCTAAACCTAATTCTGTCGTATCAATAACATTAAGGTCTGCGTCTAGTGTCCACAGGGTAGCTCTGACGTCATAAAATGAACTTAAGAGGTTACGACTTGATTGGTTTTCAAACTTCCAAACACACACCGCAGTGGGTTCATCGACGTTATCACAATTTTCGTCGTAGTTTTCTTGGCGGTCTTGGGGGACGTTAACAGAGCTACTTCCAACAACATAATAACCGCCGTCGGGGCGTATTTTGACATCGGTTGCGCCACCTTGCCCACCGTAAGTGTCATAGATCACTGGAAGAACATTTACTTGGCCGGCAACCGAAACTACGACAGGACGGCTTCTGTATTCTCTTACAAAATAAGTTTCAGCTTCGTCATCACCTTCTGGAGTAAAAGATAATTTTGTATACGGAGCGGATCCCGTACCAACTTTTACACCGTCTTCACTAATTGCGTTATACAGGGTACTAACACTTCGCGAATATCCATCAAAGTCATCAGACTGTGCATCTGTCAATATTTGCTCTACGGCAGGACTAGGCGTAAAGTTAACTGCCACAGTGCCAGATATTTTTTGCCAAGTCTCAATATCACTTTGTGACGACAAGAAATTCAACATGAACTCTAACGAATCAGCATTAATGTTGCCTGTAACAATGTCGTCAATAGTAAAGGTGATGTCTTTATCTATTTGAGTAAACCGAATCAACTCCCAGTTATCATAGGCGCGCTGAAGCACGGTGTTATCAGCATCAAAATAGCTGGTATCTATTGGTAAGTTATAAAGATTGGTTGCCTGACCAATGACATCACCGTTGTTATTCACGTCTGTTATATAGTGATGTTTCGCTGTCTCAAGCGTGCTAAGTTCTTCTAGCTGATATACGGCAGCATTAGCAGATGCACTGATACCCACTAAAATGCTTAATGCAACTAAGGATTTTTTCATTGTATTCCCTACTACTGATTTTGTAATTCTTCGAGTTCTTCCCAGCGGGTGAACGCAACTTCAAGCTTCGACTCAAGCTCTGCTAATTGGTTCAATTTCGCAGATGTTATTTCATTATCTTGCTTAAAAAAGTCACTACTATTGACTTCTTGCTGCATGGTGTCAATAGCTTCTTCGAGTTCTTCTACCAAACTCGGGAGCTGTTCCAGTTCTCGTTTGAGCTTATAAGATAACTTATTAGTTGGTTTAGATTTTATCGCCTTTGACGGCTCTGTACTTGCTTTCGCATCCTGCTGTTGTAGTTCTTTCGCTGCAAGGACTTCTTTAGCGTATGCTTCATAGTCGCTGTAGCCACCGACTACTTCTGTAATTTTTCCAACGCCATCAAATCCCCACACGCTCGAGCACGTATTATCGATAAACTCACGATCGTGACTGACTATCAATACTGTTCCTTGATATTGGTTCACTATCTCTTCGAGTAACTCTAGGGTTTCGATATCCAAATCATTAGTTGGCTCATCCAATACCAACACATTTGATGGCTTCAAGAAAATTTTTGCTAACAATAGGCGATTTTTTTCACCACCAGAAAGTGCTTTCACGGGTGTGCGAGCGCGCTTAGGTGGGAACAAAAAGTCCTGCAAATAGCCAAGTACATGACGGCTGCGACCACCTATTTGTACTTCTTGTTTACCATCAGCGACGTTATCTTGCACACTTGCTTCTTCGTCCAATTTGGCACGGTATTGGTCAAAGTAAGCGATTTCTAGATTGATACCTTGTTTGAGCTTGCCGCTGTCTGGTTGCAATTGACCAAATAACAGCTTGAGTAGCGTTGTTTTACCGACACCATTGGGGCCAACTAAGCCAACACGGTCGCCACGCATCAATAACGTCGAAAAGTCTTTAACGATTACCTTATCACCAAAGGCGTGGCACAGGTGCTGCGCCTCAGCTACTAGCTTTCCAGAACGTGCGGCGGTTTCGATGTTTAAGTCAACCTTACCCACTTGTTCGATGCGTTGTTTACGCTCTTGACGAAGGGACTTTAGTGCTCTTACTCGTCCTTCGTTGCGTGTACGACGCGCCTTGATACCTTGGCGTATCCACGTTTCTTCCTCTGCGAGCTTTTTATCAAATTCGGCATTTTGCTGCTCTTCGACCTTTAAGTCGTGGGCTTTTCGCTCGAGATACGTGCCGTAGTCACCCGGATAAGAGATCAGTTGTCCTCGGTCTAAGTCAAGGATGCGTGTTGCCAATGAACGAATGAAGGCACGATCATGAGAAATAAAGACAATTGCGCCTTTAAAATCTTTCAAAAATTGCTCTAACCACTGCACAGAGGCAACATCTAAATGGTTCGTCGGCTCATCAAGCAATAACAAGTCGGGTTCGCCAACAAGTGCCTTTGCAAGCGCTACTTTGCGCAGCCACCCTCCAGAGAGCGTCGATAACAAAGCATCTGCATCTAAGTCCAACTGCCCAAGCACGAGTTTGATTTTAGACTCAAAGCGCCATCCATCCTTGGCTTCGATTTCAGCTGATAGATTGGCCAAACGATTGAGTGCTTTTTCGTCGCTGCCGTTGGCAGCCAAACTGATATTCAGAGCGTGAAACTCTTTGAGTAAACGCGCAAGAGTAGGCAATCCGTCAGCTACATAATCAAACACAGTACCATCGCTATCTCGCGGCGGATCCTGTTCTAAACGGGCAATTTTAAGCTCATTTACTTGGTTGATATCACCATCATCAAGGATTACATCGCCGCTTAAGACTTTCAGGAAAGTGGATTTACCGGCCCCATTGCGGCCAACAACAAAGACACGTTCGCCTTTTTCAATAACGGCATTGGCTGAGTCTAATAATGGGTGAGTGCCAAATGCGAGTTGGCCATTGGTTATTCTAATTAGATCCATACTGCTTTAAAAAATCTGTAATAGCGTGTTCGTCAAATGGCCAACCTAAATCTGCTTCGCACACGACGCGTGTGCTGCAGTCGCTAGCCACAGTAACAACGGGAATTCGGACTTGGTAAAGATTCACCCAAGACACATCATCAATAATGTCTCTGAGCTCTATATTATCCACATCAGCATGAGCGAGAAGCATCTCATGTGCTTGCTCGCATAGGTGACACCCATCTGTGTGGTAGAGGATAACGTTAGCCATGGCGAATTAACCATGCATTATGAATGTGTTTGTTTCTGGCAAAATCCGGTGACCGTGTTTGCTGCGTAATGTTTTCACATTGCAGTCCCAATAAAGCTAACGCGTCAGTGTCCATCTTAAACCCACGTTTATTATTTGAGAACAACAAGGTACCCTGCTTTGCCAGTAACTTCACCGCATGCTGTATTAAATCAACGTGATCACGTTGCACATCAAAACTGTCACGCATCCGTTTAGAGTTCGAGAACGTTGGCGGGTCTAAAAAGATAACATCATATTCGCCACGCGTGCGTTTCAACCACTCAATACAATCACCCTGCTCAAAACGATAGCGCGGGCTCTTTAATTTGTTTAACGCGAAATTACGCTGCGCCCATTGTAGATAAGTTTTTGACATATCTACGGTGGTCACAGATTTAGCACCACCAAGCGCCGCCTGTACAGACGCCGTACCTGTATACGCAAATAAGTTAAGAACGCGTTTGCCGTTACTGATATCTCGTACGTGCTTACGCGCCAGACGGTGGTCTAAAAATACCCCTGTATCGAGATAGTCAAACAGATTTACCTCAAATTGGGCACCATATTCACTGATCACCTGAGTTTTACCCTGCGAACCTTGGCTCTGATATTGGCTATCACCTTTTTGTTTGCGACGCTCTTTCAAAGCTACCTTTGCTGGCGGAATTTCGAGCGTTTCACAGGTCAACATGAGTACGTCTTGCAAGCGCTTTTGCGCTACTGCAGGGTCAATATTCTTGGGTGCCGCGTATTCATAAATTACCGCGCTATCTTGGTAAACATCTACTGCAACGTTGTACTCTGGGATATCGGCATCATAGATACGATATGCTGTTATGTCGTCACTTTTGAGCCACTTTTTGAGCCCTTGTTTGTTCTTGTTCAAACGGTTTGCAAAGGCCGTAGACTGCTCATAATGAAGCGGCGTTTTACCTTCACCATGACCTTGTGTTTGCTGCTCAGTAATATCGTAAAGCGCAAGCACAGTGTCCAGTGGGCCATTTTTAAACTTGTATTGCTTCTTTTTAACTAGTTTGAACAGCTTAAGCATTTCGGCTTCGCTGATCAGTAGCGCAGCTCGCCATTCGTTAAAATGTTGTTTTAATTGATGGCCTAGCTGGCGATACAAAGAAACAATTTCAGCCATCGAACCTAAGCGCTCACCATAAGGTAAGTTCGCAAGTAACACTCCTGAGCGCTTCGCTGGCGCTTTCATTGTTGCAATGTCCCCCACTGCAAACTCAATCAGATCTGCAACTCCTGCGCGCTCAGCGTTTTCTCTGGCTTTATCTAACACTCGCGTGTTGACATCATGACCTATAAGCCACGGCTTTGCCGACTCATCTATATTATCTCTAAGTGATTGCTTTAGTTCTTTAAACTTAGCTACTCTGAAGCTCGGCAAACGCTCGAATGCAAAGTTATCGCGGGTCAAACCCGGCGCTCGGTTCTGCGCGATAAGCGCCGCTTCAATGAGCAAGGTGCCTGAACCACAGGTAGGGTCAAATAATGGCTTGCTCATATCTTGCGTCCAACCGCTGCGCATCACCAAAGCGGCTGCTAAATGTTCTTTAAGAGGAGCTTTACCCTGCGCACTACGGTAACCACGCTGCGAAAGACGCGGTCCAGAGTAATCAATATACAAAGTCAGCTTGTCTTTGTTGAGCTTGGCAACGATACGAACATCCGGTGTTTCTTTGTTAACGTTAGGACGACGTTCATACAAGTCGTTAAAGTAATCACACACCGCGTCCTTAATTACAAGCCCCCCGAATTGCGTGTTCTTTAACTGCCGGTTTGTGCCGTTAAATTCAACAGCAAATGATTGATCAGGGCCGAAAAAATCTTGCCAAGGTTGAAAACGCGCAAAGCTATATAAGGCTTCTTTATCTTCGATTTCACTACCTTGCTTGAGCACCATCATGACGCGAGTGGCAAAGCGAGTACACAAGCAAATCTTTTGCGCAGTAATACTATCGGCGGAAAACTCAACAGCACCAACACGCTGTTTGGTTACTTCAGCGCCTAGTTCAGTGAGTTCTTGGTGTAGCAGTTGTTCAATGCCAATGGATGTAAGAGCGACAAATTGCAATGTGACTTTCCTATCTCGTAAATTCCTCGAGATTGTATCACAGCACCTTACTATTAGGCGCGTTTTTGTTGCCCTTGTGCACAGAAAAGCGGCTCAATTCTGTCGTTTAATACTTTAATTACTTCAAACTGAGCAAGCGTCAAATTATCATCAAGCGCAAACTGTGGTTCTAAACATAAACACACGCTTGCACTTTGGTCGCAATCGACGATGAGGAATTGTCCACGCTGCGCTTTAGACGTCAAACCCACAATAGCCTCTTGGTTTACTTGGCCGCCTGCATATGGGGCAAAAAACCAGCTTTTGGCGAGCATCGGTTTAAGGTAATGTTTTACCGCAGTGGCATTGAGTGCGATTTGGCAGATTTGTGCGTCAGTCCACAACGAGAACGTTGCTAAGTATTGACACACTTGTTGATAGAAATCAGCGTCTTGAAGGTTGAAGTTCGGGTTAGACAAAGCTTCATCAGTTAATTGACGGCGTTTATAAGGCGTAGCGAACTGCATGTCACCCATGTCGAGTAACAAACAATTAGTTTGCTCACAAAATAGCCATTGCCAATACTGTTGTGCCTGTAACATCCCTTCCTCGATTTTATTATTCGCTAAGCCAGTGATTTCAAAGCTTATAACTTTCGATTATAGCGACAAGTGATCCCCTGTAAAATAAATTCTAATAATATTTTACGAGGGATCTTGTTCTGAAATAGCGGATCCTTATAAGGCGTTAAGGATCCTTTTGACAAGCGCTGGGCCTTCGTAGATAAAACCAGTGTAAACTTGCACCAAGTCCGCGCCTGCATTGAATTTTTCTGTCGCTGCCTCAGCACTATCAATACCACCTACGCCAATGATTGGCAGGTTACCTTGGGAGATACGCTTAATCTCTTTGATCACATCCGTGGATTTAGCGCGTACCGGACGTCCAGATAATCCTCCGGCTTCATCTGCGTATTGCAACCCTTGCACTGCACTTCTATCAAGTGTGGTATTGGTCGCGATAACACCATCAATCTTGTTATTCATCAATGATTGTGTCACCTGCTCCACTTGAACTTCGTCGAGATCTGGGGCGACTTTGACCAACATGGGCACCTGTTTGTTGTGCTTTGCAATCAAGTCTAGCTGTTCATTTTTAAGGCTCGACAACAAATCATCCAATGCTTCACCGTATTGCAAGTCTCGAAGCCCTGGGGTATTTGGCGAAGAAATATTCACAGTGATGTACGAGGCATGCTCAAACACCTTGCGCATACAGTGAATGTAATCATCTTTACCTTGCTCATTAGGAGTATCTTTGTTTTTGCCGATATTAATACCGAGAATACCGCGGTAGTTTGAAGCCTTAACGTTTGCAACTAGGTTATCAACGCCTTTGTTATTGAAGCCCATACGGTTTATAACGGCATGCTGCTGCGGTAGTCTGAAAATACGCGGCTTATCATTACCCGCTTGAGGTCGTGGTGTCACTGTCCCTACTTCAATAAAGCCAAAGCCCATTTGTGCGAACGCATCGATACACTCGGCATTTTTATCAAGACCGGCGGCTAGGCCAACTGGGTTTTTAAACTCTAAACCTAAAAATTCAACCGGTTTATCTTGAACAGATTGAGACCATGCTAGCGATAGTGGTGTGTTGGCAAAACGACGCAGATTATTCAGTGCAAAATCGTGCGCCCACTCTGCATCTTTAGTAAACATAAAACGGCGTGCTAAATCGTAAAACATGGATTCCCCTTAAAAAAATACCCCGGCAAAAAGCCGAGGTATTCTACAGAGTTTTACTGCTTATTAACAGTGCAACATTACGACGCGAGGTTACGCTGATCGCAATTGTGTGCAAGTAACATAAGCTCACGAAGTGCTACTGAGAACTTCGCAAAGTCATGACTTTGCGACGTTTTAAACTCGCTTAGCATTTGCTGCCAACGCTGCAACAGTGCATCGTTTGAATTCATCCACGTGTCGATAAGCGCGTCCACGTCTTGCTCTTTGTCATCAAAGCTGCTCAATACCACTTCTGTCAGTGTGCGTTGCTGCCAATCTAACTCTTCGCGGTATGATGCGCGTGCAAGTGCTTGCCAGTGGTTTTGTACTGGTTGGTTGGTGATTTGCGCCAAGAACCAATGTAGTCCCATGCGTGCACCCAACTTAAAGTAAGTATTGGCTACGAGAGAGTTACTACGCTGGCTGTGTGTCGCCACTTCAGCCAAGTCCATTGTCGAGAACAAGCTAGACAGTGACACAATACGCATCGCCAATTGTGCCGGAACACCTTTTTCTGCAAGCGATTGCGAGTTGTGGCGAATTTGCTCGCTCTCACCACTAACCATGTAGCTGTGCAGATTGTTTGTAAGGTCTTTAAAGCACGGAGCAAAATGCGCAATGCTTTGTTCGATAGTCATCGCTTTGTTGCGGTGGCGTAAGAACCAACGGGTAGCACGGCGCACTGTACGACGAAGCTGATACAACATTTCTGTTTGTACAGAAGCATCAACCTTATTATCGAGTGAACTGATTTCTGACCACGTGCTTGGTAGCTCGAAAATTTCACGTGCGATACTGTAGCAGAATGCAATTTCCGCGTCGGTTGCACCGGTCTCTTCGTGCATACGCACCATAAAGTTCAAGCCCATATCATTGACAATGTTATTGGCAAGTTTTGTAGCGATAATTTCACTGCGCAGTGGGTGGTTATCCATCGCTTCGTTGAAGCGCTCACGCAGTGGCACAGGGAATGACTGCACTAGCAACTGACGATAATACGGGTTGTTAGACACATCATCAGTCACCAAGGTTTCTTTTAGAACCATCTTCGCATATGAAACCAGTACTGATAGCTCAGGACGAGTCAAATCTTTACCAGCAGCAGCGCGCTCGGCTAGCTCTTCATCACTTGGCAAGAATTCAATCACGC
This sequence comes from Pseudoalteromonas maris, assembly GCF_049257235.1. NCBI lineage: Bacteria > Pseudomonadati > Pseudomonadota > Gammaproteobacteria > Alteromonadales > Pseudoalteromonadaceae > Pseudoalteromonas > Pseudoalteromonas maris. The sequence continues at coordinate 368,809 of NZ_JBMMUF010000002.1, read as the reverse complement.
GATCCAACTTGCCTTCTTTTTCAAGGGCATGAATGAAGCGGATTTTCTCTTTAAGTGTTGACGTACCTTTTGACTGAGTCACTGAGATAGTCTGAGTTTGACGATAACAATCTTTTAGAACCAGCTCAGAGACTTCATCCGTCATCGAATACAGAAGTTCGTCACGTTGCTTCTTGGTAAGATCGCCCTCTGCAACCAGTGAGTTCAATAAGATCTTGATGTTTACTTCGTTATCCGAACACGCTACACCACCAACGTTATCAATGAAGTCCGTATTAATACGGCCACCTTTGGCTGCGAACTCAATACGTCCAAGCTGCGTAGCACCAAGGTTACCGCCTTCACCAAAGATTTTAGCTCCAAGCTCAGAGCCATTGATACGCAACGCATCATTGGCACGGTCGCCTACTTCTGAGTCAGTTTCTGACTTCGCTTTAATGTATGTACCGATACCACCATTCCAAAGAAGGTCGACTGGCATCATTAGTAGCGCTTTGATCAGCTCGTTAGGCGTCATCGCCGCCTTTTTGGTGCCGATCATTTTCTTGATTTCAGGTGTCAACGTAATTGACTTGGCGCTACGAGCGAAAATGCCACCGCCTTTAGAAATCAACTCTGCGTTGTAATCTTCCCAACTTGAACGCGGCAGTTCGAACATGCGTTTACGCTCTTCGTAAGACTTCGCTGCGTCTGGATTTGGATCAATAAAGATATGCATGTGATTAAATGCAGCTTGTAAGCGTGTGTGTTTAGATAACAACATACCGTTACCAAATACGTCACCCGCCATATCACCGATAGCAATGGCAGTAAAATCAGTTGTTTGACAATCAATACCGATTTCACGGAAGTGACGTTTAACTGACTCCCACGCACCTTTTGCGGTGATGCCCATCTTCTTATGGTCATAGCCGATAGAACCACCCGATGCGAACGCATCGCCAAGCCAGAAACCATATTCTTGGGCGATACCGTTAGCGATATCAGAGAAAGTTGCGGTTCCTTTATCGGCGGCAACTACGAGATACGGGTCGTCTTCATCGTGACGCGTTACGTTCTGCGGCGCAACGATTTCACCATGGACAATATTGTCAGTGATATCCAATAGACCACGAATAAAGATCTTGTAGCACTCTTGACCTTCTTTGAAGAACGCTTCACGTTCTGTAGGTAGCTGCTTACAGACGAAACCACCTTTAGAACCCACAGGTACGATAACAGTGTTTTTAACCTGTTGCGCTTTCACCAGACCCAGTACTTCTGTACGGAAATCTTCACGACGATCAGACCAACGTAAACCACCACGGGCTACTTTACCGCCACGTAAGTGAACACCTTCCACTCTCGGTGAGTACACGAAGATTTCAAACGCTGGCAATGGTAATGGCACATCTGGAATCAAGCTTGGCTTCACTTTGAATGAGATATATGACTTAAATAAGTCATCATCCGAGCGTTGATAGTAGTTGGTACGAAGCGTGGCGTTGATCAAATCAACATACAAACGGATGATACGGTCATCATCTAGGTTAGCTACGCTCTCAAGTGCTTCGTAAACCTGCGCAACGAGTTTCTCTAGCGCCTTTTCAGTACCTGGGCTCTTAACTGAGAACTTCTTAGCAAACAATTTAACGATTTGCGCCGCAATCGCTGGATAATTAGCCAGCGTGCTTTCAATGTAGCTTTGTGAGAACGTCACACCAATCTGGCGCATGTATTTTGCGTATGCGCGCAAGATAGACGCTTCGCGGCCAGTCAAACCACCCATTAAGACAAGACGGTTAAAGCCGTCGTCTTCTAGGCGGTTATTCCATACGTCCGTTAATGCCTTTTGGAATCGCGCTGATACTTTGTCAAAATCGGCGATTTCTTTGCTATCTAGTAGCATCGAGAAATCCATGATCCAATTAACACGTCCGTCTGACGTCTTAACCGCATAAGGAGTTTCACCAATAACGCGAAGACCAAAGTTTTCAAGCATTGGCATAACGTCTGAAAGGTGAATCGGCTCATCTTTGTGGAACAAAGACAAACGAACAATGTTTGAGTTGGCTTCTTCTTGTGGACGATAGAACAACATTTCTAACTTGTGTTCTTCATCAAGCAATTCAAGCTTTTCGATATCAACTACTGCTGCACTCGGGAGTACCTGATCTTTGTAGGCACTTGCAAATGCGTTGGCATATTTACGGTTAAGTTCATTACCGCGCGCTTCACCATTGTGTGCCAATAGTGCGGACTGTAGTTTGTCTTCCCATGTACGGGCGGCTTCTACTAAATTATTTTCAATATCTTTCACGTCGTAGTCTACGTTGTCTTCTTGTACACGCACAATGTAATGAGTACGTGCAAGATTTGATTCTGAGAAGTAAGTGGTGAATGCAACTTTGTCATTTGAACCGAATGCATCAGCAAGGATCTGTTGCGTTTCACGGCGAAGTGCTGTGTTGTAGCGTTCACGTGGTACATACACCATGCACGAGAAGAAACGCCCGTAGGTGTCTTTACGCACAAACAAGCGACACATATCACGCTCTTGAATGTGCAGTACACCCATTGCTACATCAAGCAGCTCACTTTCACGGGCCTGTACTAACTCATCGCGTGGGTATGTCTCAAGGATGTTTAGTACCGCTTTATAGGCATGCGTACCGTTAGCAAAGTCACTCATTTCTAGTACACGGCGAATTTTCGAACGCAATACCGGCACATCAGCAGCGCTATTGTTATAGAAACTCGAAGAGAATAACCCGATAAAGCGGTCTTCCCCGACGACATTGCCGTCTTTGTCAAAGCGCTTGATACCAATGTAATCAGTATGCGCAGGACGATGTACACGCGAAATCGAATTTGTTTTGGTTAATACCAGTAAGTTATTGCTTCGCGCTTCTTTGCGCGCAATCTCTGGCATGTCAGACAGTAAACGTACTTGCTCTTCGTCTGAGTTTTTCATCAAGCCTAAACTAGAACCCTTTACGCCTTTAAGTTGATGATCACCTTTGACAGGTTTTAAATCGTATTGGCGATAACCCATGAATGTGAAGTTATCACCAGCAAGCCACTCTAGAAACTCGATAGTTTCTTGCATTTCCAAATCGGTCACATTATTTGGACGTTTTGGTAGCTCTTTGATCACCTCTAGGAGCTTGGTGCGAATTGGCTGCCAATCTTCAACGGCTACAGACACATCATTCAACACTGAATCAAGCTCAGCTTTAAACGCGTTGATTTCACCATTATCTGTTTGGCGATCAATCTCAATAAAGAACACTGTTTTAGTAGAACTTGATTCTTGCTCTGCTTTTAAGTTTGAAAGATTGGTAATTGCGCCCGAGTCATCACGTTGGATTTTTAGCGGCGCATGTAACATTAAATGCGAAGCAATGTTGGCTCTGTTTAAAGACATGCGAACCGAATCAACTAAGAACGGCATATCTTTGGCGATGATTTCTACGATGGTGTGAGAGGATTGCCAACCATGCTTAGAAACTTCTGGGTTAAAAACACGGATAACTGGCTCATCACCTTTATTTCCCTCAAGGGAATTCCAAAGGCTTAAAGCTGCTCCGTATAGGTCACTATCATTTCTGTGCGCTAGGTCCTCTGCCGACATAGTTCGATACAATGCTTGCGCGAACTTATCGACGAGTGACACTTTGTCTTCTTGAACTTTGCTTTTTATAAGCTTGCTAACGTTACTGAGAATAACACTAGCGTGACCATCATTTTGTGTCATTGTGTGTTCCTTAATCTATACCGCCTTGTGAACGGGAAACTGAAAAGCGATTAGCCGAGTAAATTCTAACGTTTTTACAGTTAATAAAAAGCATTTTTAGTGAAATCAGACCAATGATTTCAGCATGTTGGCTATCTATTCACAAAATATAGATAGAAATGGCCAGTTATGGCCATTTCTGTACACAAGTATTCACATTATTTTTTCTGGTCAGACCAGAGGAATGCGCTAATTGCAGGAATTAGGACTAGAGCACCGATCATATTCACGAGGAACATGAAGGTTAAGAGGATACCCATATCGGCTTGGAATTTAAGCGCAGAGAAAATCCACGTACTTACTCCCACCGCCAAAGTAATGCCTGTAAACAGTACCGCACTGCCACGCTCTACCAGCGCATTTCGATACGCTTGGCTCAGGGTTAATCCTTGGTTTAGCTGGATCATCTTAGACGACAAGATATAAATCCCGTAGTCCACGCCAATACCCACCCCTAATGCGATAACCGGCAGAGTTGATACGGTCAGACCTATCTCCAGGCCCACCATTAATGCTTGCGCCAATGTCGACACCACGTATAGAGGAAGCACAACCGCAATAGTCGCACGTAGCGAGCGGAAACTTACCAAACACAGCGCAATCACAGCACCATACACATAGAGCATCATCGGTGTCTGTGCTTGCGACACTGATTCATTGGTTGCCGCCATTACTCCGATGGGGCCAGAAGCGAGTCGGAAAGAAACTTTGTCATTTCCAAATTCAGCACCAAACTCTTTGACGGCAGCAACCACTTCATCAATGCTTTGCGCTTTGTGGTCTTGCATGAAGATGATCACTGGCATCACAGAGCAATCACCATTAAGTAGACCTGAACTAGTTTCTACACGCGACGACGCCTGAACCAAAGATGCGGTGTTACGAGGCAGTGTTTGCCATTTTAAGTTACCTTCGTTGTAACCTGCGTTAACCGCTTGCGCGACACTCGCCAACGACACACTACTTTGCACGCCAGGCACGTTATCCATGCGCCATTGGAACTGTCTGATACGCTCCATAACGTCGTGCTCTGTACATGCTGCTGGATAAGCCTCAACAATCACCTTCAAAATATCGACGGAGATTGCATATCTGTCAGAGATTAAAAATGTGTCTTGGTTATACACTGCCTCTTCATGAAGTGCTGGTGCACCAGCATGAAGATCACCAATGTGCATTTTTTGCGATTGCCAGAAACCAAAAGCAAACAGCAATGCAGTGAGTACCAGCACAACCGCCGCATTTTTTCTGTTTGTTAACGCGACGAGCGCCTCACGAACAACAAATAATGAATCTTTCTTTTTATTGTCAGCAGTCATCACATGCATGCCCTTACCGTCGAGGTAAGATGCAGCAACAGGTAACAGTACTAGGTTAGTGAAGATAATCACCGCCACACCCAAACTTGCTGTAATAGCCAGTTCACGAATAATGCCGATATCGATGGCGAGTAATGTCATAAAGCCAACAGTATCAGATAGCAAAGCGATGCCGCCTGGGATCATCAATGCCTTAAAACTCGACTCCGCAGCAGTTTTTGTATCAGAGCCTAATTGTACTTTCTTGGCGATGTCGTTGATCATTTGCACACCGTGGCTCACACCAATAGCGAAAACCAAAAACGGGACCAAAATCGACATTGGGTCTAAGCCAAAGCCCAAGGAGGAAAGTAAACCCAACTGCCACACAACGGCGATAAAAGAACAAATGATGGGTAGCAAAGTAAGTTTAAAGCTGCGACAGAACAACCACACCATGATAAAGGTAATGGCAATTGCAATGGCAAAGAACAACACCACATCTTTAGCACCATTGGCGATATCGCCTGCCATTTTAGCGAAACCTATAATGTGAATACTGACATTATCAGTACTCAAATCACCACGGATTTTCGTCTCTAATTGCTCAGCAATAGACAATGTATCGAGCTGTTCACCGGTTTGCGGGTCAAACTCCATTAGCTGTGCGCTAACCATGGCACAAGAATAGTCAGATGCAATCATGCGCCCTACTACCTTGGCTTTTTCGATGTTTTCTTTTACTTGCGCTAAACCACGCTTATCCGCGGTAAAGTTTGCCGGAATAATTGGGCCGCCACTGAAACCATCTTCAACCACCTCGACGAATCGAGCACTAGGTGAAAATATAGAATTAACCAATGGACGGTTTACGCCGGGAATAAAATAGAGTTGATCATGAACCGCTTTTAATTGCGTAAAAAACTCTTCATTGAAGATGTCACCGTTGGCATCACATACAGAAATTAGGATGCCATTAGCGCCACCAAATTGCTTTTCGTGTTTGGTGTACACCTTCATGTATTCATGATTTAAGGGAATATTCTTGTTAAACGAAGCGTCTAGCTTCAATTTGGTTGCCTGAAAAGCAAGCACCACTGTTGCAATAATAAATGCCGCAATAACCCATACGCGATGACGAAATAAACTGCGCTCTAAAGATTCCACGAGTCTTTGCATGACTATTTTAACTCCTCGCTTTTAATCCCTGCTTCGGTCACTAACAGCAACTGACCTTTAAACACAACACCATTGAGAATAGCTTTACCATCATCTAATTGCTTAGTTTTCAGCTGCATATCCTCTGCACTTTCAAGGTGGTAAATCATGGCGGAATTACCAAAAATATAGAGCCCATCGTTTGGCGTAGTCATGATGCTATTCATGGTTGCTTGCTCAGCACTTTCTAATTGCTGCCAACCGTCATCTTGCGCGTAAGTGAAGGCATTACCACGCAAGCCAGCAACGAACACACGATCACCAAACTGCGCAACATCGAAAAAAGAACCCATGTAAATCTCTTCTTCACGCAGCCACGTCTGGCCACCATTTTGGCTCAGCGCAATGAGTCCCATTTCGCCAACAATATAGATGCCATTATTGGTGGTCTTAATACGGTTAAAATGCGGTAAGATTGAGGCACTCTCAATCTCAAACCCTTCTGGGTCGTTCTCTTTCAAATCGAGCAAGTAATCTCTGTCTTCTGGAAATAACAGCGAGTCTAAGAAGCGTTTGGTCCACGTTTGGCCGCCATCATCTGTGACGAAAAACATGCCATAAGCGCCAACGGCGATACCGTTATTTACATCGCTAAACATAATATCCAAACACGGCTTATCGATACCGGGTTTAAATTGTTGGACTTGCCAATTTTGGCCACCATCTTGGGTGTTTAAAATAGTAGCATCGTGACCGCATGCCCAACCATTTTGGTTATCCACGAATTCAACAGCCGTAAGCAATATGTCCACAGGTGAATTAGCTTGTTGCCATGTTTGACCATCATCCGTAAACACAATAGTGCCATGCTGGCCCACTGCGATTGCGCGATTATCTGTAGCGACAATATCGGTAAATAGGGTTTTGGTTGCCTGCTGCGCACGATATGCTGATTGCGGGTCAGACTGAGCGACGACCTGCAGCGACACAATCAATGTTGCCCAAAGCAAGTACTTCATATTAATTAGCGCCTAAAAATGAATTGTTAAGTGAGAGTTAGGCCCACATTTTGTGGGCCTAGTTTGTGAAGATTAACGGCGACCTTCGCGACGAAGTGCATTCGATGTAAACTCATTGTCTTGGAACGACTGTGAGAAGTCATACATCTGCTCTTGGTTATCCAAGCCAATAGCTAGATAACGACGCGAGTTAAGGTCGTGATAAACCTCCAGCGTACTCCACTGAGTTGGGACTTCATAGTAGTTTAGACCATGAGCCATTACTACGCGGTATAGCTGATCGCGGTTGTCGTACAAATCAGCAACTGAAATTTGCCAGCTGTCTTCGTCAATATAGAAAACGCGTTTTTTGTATGTGTGACGCGTACCTTCTTTTAAGTTAGCCTCGACAACCCATACGCGGTGCTTTTCATAGCGCACATGCTCAGGGTTTACATGACCAGGCTTCAAGATGTCATCATACGATAACGAGTCACTGTGAAGCTTGTAGCTGTTGTAAGGGATCAATAACTCTTTTTTACCTTTTAATTCCCAGTCATAACGGTTTGGCGAACCGTTGAACATATCGAAATCATCGGTAGTACGCAGGTTATCTGATGCTGTTCCCGGTGCATCATATGCCACGTTAGGTGCACGACGAACACGACGTTGGCCTGTGTTGTATGTCCACGCTTGACGCGGTGTTAAAATTTGGTCCATGGTTTCATGAACTAACAACGCCGTACCAGCCAAACGTGCTGGCTCTGTTACACGCTGCTTGAACTTGAACAAGATGTTAGACTCTTCAAGTTGCTGCGGTGTTGCAGCTGGGTCTGAGTACTTAACCAATAATTGCTCATCAAAGCCAATCAGGTTATACGTACCTGACGCAGTTGGCATAGCCTGACCACCAAAACGCGCAATTGATAGGCCACGATAACGCAACAAGTGGTTCCACACTGCCTCTAAGCCGTTCGCAGGAATTGGGAAAGGCACACCAATAGCTGTGTTTTTAATACCGTTACCACCTTCGATTAGTTCAGCTTCAGTTGCATACTTCTTCGTTGCATCGTAGTAGAAGTCAGGATAAGACGCACTGCGACGGGTCGGGTAGACATTCATTTTGAACGTATCAGGATACGCTTCAAATAGTGCTACTTGACCCGGGCTTAACATATCTTTGTACTGCGCCAAATTTGATTTATCTATGGTATATAACACCTGATCAGCCGCAAATGGGTCTGGATGGTGCATACCTTGCTCATAATTCTCTGGTACTTTTGTAATACCACCATCCCATGCTGGGATAGAGCCATCAGCATTACCTGCTTTTTCAGCACCAATTGGCGTGAGATCCGCACCAAGACGCGCTGCCTCTTCAGGCGAAATTTTTGCTTGTACTGCAGTAGTGGCGAATAAACCACAAAATGCTGCTGCAATGAGGGTAGGTTTAGTTAACATACATATACCCTTTTAGATTGAATATTTAATATTGAACGAAACAAAATCACGATCCGCGAACGTATTCGTCGCACCGCCGCCCCAGAATGAATTGTAACCAACATCAAATGACCATGTGTTTTGATAGTTGAAATTCATGTTAATACCCAGAGATTTACGGTCTTCGATGAATAAGAACATTGGATCTGGAGTAATACCGTTCACATCATGTGAGAACACAAAACGTGGTGAGAAGTTCACACCTGAGAACAAATCGTAGTAATCACCTTTAGCGATTAAACGGTAACCCCATGCTGACGCACTTGGGAATGGGTTAACCTCTGGGCCATTTGATAGGCCAAGATGCAATGTTGAATAATCGTCCGCTAGAGGACCTTGCATAACACCACTTCGGCCAGTACCTGATACGTTTAAACGCAACTCGTCATACGCAGGCATGTTGTTGATACGCACACCGCCTACTTCACCTACGACAGCCCAGCTATCAGCACCAAGTGCAGGACCGAACAAGTGTGTCGCGGTAAATTGAAGCTGAGCGGTATTGCGTAAGATATAACCTTGCGCACGCTCACCTGGTTGAGCGAACGACGTAGCATCACCCACACTCATTTGTGAGATACCTGCTAAATCAGGACGCAAACCCGCTAATGCAAGCTGCTCTGGCATTGCCGCATAAAGCAATTCCGTGTCATCAATTTGGAAAGGTTCGTCTTCACGGAATGCAAATTCACCCGCTAACGCAGTCTCACCAATTGAGGTGTTGAAGCTCACGCCGTATAGCTTAATGTCTTCAGGGTAATCAAGCACTGCCTTAGAGAAAGCCTGAAGATCAGTGATGTTATCGCTGTTCACACCCTCAGTGGTGATCATCGCTAAATCACTGGCAATTGCAGGTAATGTGAAGTTAGATACGACACCTGAGATAACCGGACGGCGACTGTGATAATTGATGTAATACAACGCCAATTCAGTGTCGTTGAAATCAGGTAAGAACATACCTAAGCGCAAACCATATTGACCACCGTCTTCTGGCTCGCTCTTACCGCGACTACCTTCACCTTTGAGGGCTACTTTAGTTGGGTATGCAAGATACATGTTTGCAAGTAACGCTTGGCCCTCTGCTGACGCTGGGTTAATGCCCTGCGCCTGAGCAACTGCAGCAAACGTTGCTGGCAAGTTATTCAAACTTTCAGTCAAAAACGCCAAATCAATATCAGGGTTTGATGTAAAACCTAACTGAATGTTTTGATTGAAGCCGTTTTCTGAAGCGAAATCATTCGTTGAGAAGTAACTCCCCGTTGCCGGCAGACGCGTTTCATGCCATTCGTACTGATAGAAACCTTCAAGGAAAAGGTTTTCGGTAATACCCAGTGACGCCCATAGCATACCAACAGGGATAAACGCTTCTTTTAATTCAGCACCAGGTGCTTTTAAGCGGTCAATATCTACAGGGTTTACATTGATGCCGTGAGAAATAAGTGTGCTCTCACCCCAGTTCACTACTTGCTGACCAAGGCGAATAGATAGCGGATTCATGCCATCGTTGAAGTCAAAGTCTGCCCAAACGAACGCGTCAAGAAGACGGAAATCAGCACACACTTGCTCTTTTGTTTCGTCGTAGTCGCACGGGTCCACATATTCACCAGACACAGGGTTGGTATATGCAAAGTCTCCGTCCATTAACGCGAAGTCATAGAAATACATGAAACGGCTGAATAAGCCGAAAGACTCGCCATTGATGGCAAGTTCATGGGTACCTTTTAATAATTGCGAGAAAGTATCGCCTTTATCAAAGTTTAAGTTACCCGCATCACCATTGTTTGAATAGGCGCCTGGCTGGCTCCATACATCAGTAGATGAGTAAATTGGGTTGAGTGCTGGATTGTAGCCGCTCCAGTCAAATCGTGGGTGGTTACTCTTACCTACATACTTGTCAAAATCGCGATTTTCAGTACGAATACTTTGACCATATGAAAAAGTCGAGTCGAAGTTCACCTCAAAGTCACCAACATTGAAGCTGGCGCTATGAGCTGCGCTACTCATGCCTAACATTGCAGCGCCGACGCCAAGCGCCAGTCGATGCTTAGCAAATAGTGGCTGTCTCATCATTGTGTTTTCCCCCTTCGCGCGGGTCATTTTAATATCAAGTTATTGTTTTTAGTGTAGTCTTGTACATTAGAGAGAATACGCTAAATTTACAAGCGGTGCACATAAAAGGCATGCTGGCAAAGTGAACGATCCTATCTAAAGGATAATGGTATGACATCCTACCACTTTTTTTATACATGACAATAACGTAAACAACAAATGCAATTTACATCTGATTAATTACCCGTCATTTACGTCATTTTAAATTCGTTCTAAGGATACAAACTTATTATTGTCATCCAGAGTGAGCCTAAACTGCCCTCTTATGCCAATTTGAGACATAAAGGGCAGTATTTTTGCGGCGGGGAAGCGTATTGTTCGCCCAGTAATATCTGTTACTTGAATTGAGGGTGTTCGCCCTTTGTAAAAAGCCGAACACTGCTCATAGCTCATTTGAATGCCGAAATAATAATAACGCATACCTATTACGCCAGCGCTTTATCAACCTTTTCATACAGGTCTTTGCTTAAATTAGGCAAAGCTTGTAAACGTTCGAGTTGCGCTCTTATCAATGATTGACGGCCCGTGTCAAAACGCTTCCATGATAAAAACGGTGTGATCAATCTCGACGCATTTTGGGGATTGATATCATTAAGCTTCACCAGTGCATCGCCTAGCAATGCGTAACCTGCGCCATCACGTTGATGGAATACAGCTGGGTTGTTCATGATTAAAGGACCCAAAAGTGAACGAACACGATTAGGGTTTTGCCAACTGAAATGTTCATGGTCATACAGCGCTGAAATCGCGTCAATTGCATGCTCACCTTGGTGCAGTGCCTGTAAATTTAACCACTTGTCCATAACTAAAACATCATCACTCCAACGCGCAGCAAACGCGCTCAGTTGCGCATCGGCAGATGGGTGATTTGCCAAAACAAGTGCCTTAATGGCGCCAAGAGATAGTGTCATTGAACCAGAATTTGCTTGGGCAGCGATATACTCTAAAGCACGATTGGTACGCGCCAGATAATGCATACAAGAGGCTAACAATGCTCTAACCCCTGCACTTGTGTGGTTTTGCTGACCATCATCTTTGAATGTGTTAATCACTGAAAGCATACTCTCTGCCAAGGTATCGGCGATAGCTTGTTCAAATTTAGTAATTACCGCTGTAATGTTATCCAAAGGGATATGTTCATAACTTGCACTGAGCGTTTCAAAACTTGGCAACATGAGCAGCTCTGCGACCAAGGCTAAGTCTGACTCCTTACCCTCGAGTACTCCTGTTAATATGTCATTTAAGGTAGCTAAGACCTGTGTGGGCAAATCTGCATCAGTATCTACTGCGTTTCGTACACACTGAGTGAGTGCACTTTGCTGCGCATCCCAGCGGCTAAAGTCACTACTTGCGTGCTTAACGATGTGTAACTGCTCGGCTAAACCTTGGTGGAAGTCGACTTTTACAGGAGCAGAAAAGTCCTCAAAAGCAACCACTACTGGTTTTTCACTGAGCCCCTCAAATACGAATCGCTGTGTTGTATCAGTCAAGTGCAAGACTTTATCGCGGGCTTCTCCACCGTAAATCAATGGCAGTCTCTTACCGCGCGAGTCTAACAATTCAATAGCAACTGGAATAAGGAGATTTTGTTTGTCCTGTTGGTCGCCACTGGGCTGATGTGATTGAGTCAAGGTTAAAGCCAATGTGTTTGCGCTGCTATCGTAGTCCTGCTCAATGGATACATGTGGCGTACCAGATTGGCTATACCACAGAGCAAACTGCGATAGATCTTCATTATTGGCATCGGCCATGGCGTTGACAAAATCATCACATGTAACAGCTTGACCATCATGACGCTGAAAATACAGATTCATGCCCTTTTGAAAGCCATCCTCACCTAAAAGCGTATGCATCATGCGAATGACTTCAGCACCTTTGTCATACACAGTCACTGTATAGAAGTTATTCATTTCAATAACTTTTTCTGGGCGAATAGGATGTGCCATAGGCCCCGCATCTTCTGCGAACTGATGGGTACGCATAACCTTTACAGCATCGATTCGGTTTAACGCTCGTGAACCGAGATCACTGCTAAATTCTTGGTCGCGAAAAACGGTTAGCCCCTCTTTGAGTGACAGTTGAAACCAGTCTCGACACGTTACTCGGTTTCCAGTCCAGTTATGGAAGTACTCATGGCCAACAATCGATTCGATGAGATGGAAGTCTTTGTCTGTAGAGGTTTGCTCGTTTGCGAGTACGCATTTGGAATTGAATATGTTAAGTCCCTTATTCTCCATGGCACCCATATTGAAGAAATCAACGGCTACGATCATGTAAACGTCTAAGTCATATTCGAGATTGAAGCGCTCCTCGTCCCACTTCATCGCTTTTTTTAATGACGCCATCGCATGCGGTGCTTTTGATAAATTACCCTTATCAACATACAGCTCTAACGCTACATTTCTACCTGACATTGTGGTGAAATTATGTTGCAAGACATCGAAATCACCCGCCACCAACGCAAACAAATAACTGGGCTTTTTATACGGGTCTTCCCACACAGCAAAATGAAGACCGCCTTCTAGGTCACCGCCGTCAATTTTATTACCGTTTGATAATAGATACGGAAATTGCTCCTTATCTGCCACAATGCGCACGGTGTAACTCGCCATAACATCTGGGCGGTCTAGAAAGTAAGTGATTTTGCGAAACCCCTGTGCTTCACACTGGGTGCAATATGCACCATCAGACAAGTACAAACCTTCAAGTGATGTATTTGATTGTGGCGCGCACAACGTCGTTATTTGTAAATCAAACGAATCATCAGGCAAACCTGTAATTGTGAGTGTATTTTCTTCGACGATGTAATCGCTATGAAGTTGCCCGTTAATGATGACACTCTCTAGCGTCAATGCCTCACCGTCTAATACCAGCTTGGAGCTAGGATTATTGGCGTTGGCATGTACCTTAGAGCAAGCCGTTACTTTGGTCTTAAGCGGATCCAGCTCAATGTTTAGCTCTAGTGTATCGATAAAAAATGAGGGGGGCTGATAATCAGATAAATACTGAGCTTGAGGTTGCGTGGAGTTCATAAACTAACAGTCTCCTGAAATTAGTCGGGCATCCAATGATGCCCGTTTTGTTATTCGCTTAGCTTGCTTGCTCTTGCTGTTTAAGATGCTTTGGCTCTAAACGTAGAATTTTGATACCAAAATATGCGTAGATAACCGCCAATATCGGGTTAATTAAATTAAAGAAGGCATAAACCGCATAGTCAAACGGGTTGATCAGTAACACACTTTGCATGTACGCACCGCAGGTGTTCCAAGGGATAAGAGGGCTGGTAATGGTACCGCCATCTTCCAAGGTGCGAGACAGGTTAACTGGCGCGAGGCCGCGCTTTTTATATTCTTCTTTGAACATACGACCAGGAACAACGATGGCGATATACTGATCTGCAGCCACCAAGTTAGTGGCAATACATGTGCCAATGGTTGACGCGATCAACGAGCCTGTTGACTTAGCGATTTTCAAAATACTACGCACAAATACATCTAACAGTCCGGTTTTTTCCATGATTGCGCCAAACATCAGCGCCATCATAATCAACCATGTCGTATTAAGCATACCAGCCATGCCCCCACCGGAGAGCAGGTCATCCATTTTGGTGTCACCTGTTGAAATACTGAATCCCTCGAAGAAAGTTGCCCAGACTAGTTTGAAATATCCGGCAACGGTTCCTTGCGATAAGTCGACTTGAGAGGCCAGCAAATCACCTTGAAATAGCAGTGCCCACAGGGCACCAAGTACAGCACCAATTGATATTGCAGGGAACGCAGGCATTTTACGAATAGCCAGGGTTAATAGCACTATCAAGGGGACTAAATTAATGATGCTAATACTAAAATTTTGCTCTAGCAGCATGACCATGTTATCGATGCTCGTTGCATCATTACTGACGTCAGCACTGAATCCCATAAAGATAAAAATGATGATAGCGATAACAAAACTCGGTACCGTGGTCCAAAGCATATGATGAATATGCGTAAAGAGATCTGCACCGGCAACGGCTGGAGCAAGGTTCGTAGTTTCAGATAATGGACTGAGCTTATCGCCAAAATACGCACCTGAGATGACTGCACCAGCTGTCACCACAGGGTCAAGTTGCAAACCATTCGCAACGCCAAGCAGTGCCACACCAATAGTTGCAGCCGTCGTCCACGAGCTACCAATGCTCATGGCGACAATACCACAAATTATCGCGCTCGCTGCGTAGAACCACTGAGGATTAATTATCTGTAAACCATAATAAATAAGTGTTGGCACAGTACCAGAGAGTAACCAAGTACCGATCAGAGCGCCGACCATCAATAAAATGAGAATAGCGCCCAAAGAAATGGTGATCCCTTTGATCATCGCCTCTTCTAACGTCTTCCACGTATGACCATTTTTTAAACCCACTATCGCGGCTGTAAAGGTAGCAAATAAAAGCGCAATTTGGTTTGGACCCGATGAGGAGTTATCTCCGTACAAATACACCGCTGCGCCCAATAAGCAAATCAGCACTGTTATGGGAATTAAAGCATCTATAAACTTCGCTTGTTTCGTAGTTGTCAAAACGACTCTCCTGCCCTGGACGCTCTGTGAGCTAGCATGATGCATCTAGGGTTATTGTTATTATTGGCTCCAAGATTACCAGAGCGAAAAAAATTTAACAGCGTTTAAACGTCAAAAAGGGCGCCAAGGCGCCCTTTTTCATACTGTCTGTCTGGCCTAATTACTGTTTTTGGCTAAGCGCCCGTACTTTATAAAGTCTTGTGTAATTAGTGCTGCTTCTTCAAGGAATGGGTCAAAGTCATCCAACACATCCGGTGCATCATCAACATCTTTGACTGGCTCTAAACCTAGACGTTTTAAGCGCTCATTTGTTCTTGCAAGCGACTGAGACTCACGCTCATCACGTTGTGCAAGGCGGTCTTTTTCATTCAATGAAATGAAATTTTTATCCTTTTCTTCTTTGTATGTTTGGATGTCTTGAAGCACATAACTAAATTCAGGCTCCGCCGCCACACGCTGGTTGTGCGCCTGACTCAAGAACGATATTGTTTCATCCAAACTATCTACCATGGCATATTTCGCGCGAATTATGCTATCCCAAGGTAATGCGTTATCTTCTTGGCTCTCACCCCACTCCGCAGGCTCTATTGGTGATGGCAACTTAATGTCTGGAATAACACCTTTGTGCTGTGTGCTGCCTCCATCTATGCGATAGAACTTCGCAATAGTGTATTGCACACTACCTAACTTATTGTCATACAAGTCATAGTTACGACCTAAACCACGGTGCTGCTGAACAGTGCCCTTACCAAAGGTTTGCTCACCGATAATGACTGCTCGACCATAGTCTTGCATCGCCGCGGCAAAGATTTCTGATGCTGATGCACTGTATCTATCTACGAGCACTGTTAGTGGGCCGTCGTAATAGGTTACACCATCTGTGTCTTGTTGCTGTTCAATACGGCCATTAAGTGTGTGTATTTGCACCACTGGCCCTTGGTCTATGAACAATCCAGTGAGCTTTGTCGCTTCATATAGCGAACCACCACCGTTTTGACGTAGGTCGATGATCACGCCATCAACTTTTTGCTCTTTCAGCTTAGCAAGTTCAACTTTGACGTCTTCAGAGAGGTTGTTGTAAAAGCCTGGAATTTCAATGACACCAATTTTGCTGGTTAAATCTGAGTAGCTTGCTTCAAAGACCTCTGATTTTGCCGCTCGGTCTTCTAAACGCACTTTGTCGCGAGTAATTTCAACAATTTTCGGGCTGCCGTGGTCGTCTTTACCTTCAAGGTATTGCAGGCGAACAATCGTTCCTTTTGGACCTTTGATGAGGTCAACTACGTCGTCTAATCGCCAACCGATAACGTCAACAAAGTCATTATCGCCCTGTGCTACGCCAATAATACGATCGTCAGGTTCAATTGTTTCAGTCTTATCCGCTGGGCCACCTGGCACCAATGAGCGAATGACTGTGTAATCTTCGTCGTAGCTAAGTACAGCGCCGATACCCTCAAGCTCGAGGTCCATGTCCATTTTGAACTGCTCTGCACGACGAGGTGATAGGTAAGAAGTGTGCGCTTCGATAGAGCGTGCAAACGCATTCATAATAATCTGAAAGGCGTCTTCACTCTTTGTTTGTACTAGTCGCTTAAGGGTATAGGTGTAGCGCTTTTCAAGCACTTCTTTGATGCCTTCCCAATCTTTACCAGTTAATTTCAAACGTAGCGCATCATACTTCACCTTCTGGCGCCACAGCTCATTGAGCTCGGCTTCAGTTGTTGCATATGGAGCATCTTCACGTTCGAAAAAGTATTTGTCTTCTTTTGTGAAATCAAATGGCTTCTCTAGTAAAGAAAGAGAGTAATCATAGCGTTCAAAACGGCGCTTCATGCTCAAGTTAAACAACTCGTACGCGAAGTCGAGTTTGCCAGATTTCAGCGCATTATCGAACTTGTCACGGTACTGCTCGAATTGAGCAACATCAGAGGCAAGGAAAATACTGCGATTATAATCTAATGACTCGACATAGCGTTCGAACATTTGCTCAGCAAGTTCGTCATTAAAACGAATAGGTTTGTAGTGTGCACGGGTAAAGAGGTTAGTCACTCGCTTACTTGCGGTGCTGTGCTGCGATTCTTGTTGCAACACAGGCAAATCAGCAATGGTTACCTTATCTACAGAGGCTAAGGTTGATGTTGCAACAAGTGCTGCAACGAGAGGAATGAGTGAAAACGTCTTACTCATGCACGACTCCTTTTCTAAACTAGGTATAAGCTGTCTGCTTTGGTTTTAACCTGCATACCTGTCACTAGTTCAACATGGATCTCGTCTTTGTTGAC
Organism: Pseudoalteromonas maris; assembly: GCF_049257235.1. Lineage (NCBI taxonomy): Bacteria > Pseudomonadati > Pseudomonadota > Gammaproteobacteria > Alteromonadales > Pseudoalteromonadaceae > Pseudoalteromonas > Pseudoalteromonas maris. The sequence goes on along the minus strand of NZ_JBMMUF010000002.1, from coordinate 351,132 downwards.
TTCAGTGATAGTGCCGTTAACCAGTGCTTGACCTAATTTTACTTTTACTTTGGTATTAGCCTTGACCTTGTCGCTTGGTAAAGGTTCAACTTTATTACTACGACGTGGTTGTTCTACTGGCGCTTTTTTGACTTTAGCGCCTTTTGGTGCAGGTTTACCACTGCCCTGAGGACGTTTTTTGTAACCCTTTGTGTCACCGTCTCTAGCTGGACGCGCTGGCTTCTTTCGTTTCGCCATTTTGGCACGGCTTTGCTCAAGCGCTGTTTGAGCATGGTCAATATGCTCTTGTTCAACCTTTTCTGCTTGATTGCCGTCAAGGTCAACACGGAATTCGTTTTTCACCACAGCTTCAAGATAACGCCAGTTAGAAGTGTACTTTCTAAGTGCTTGACGAACTTGCGTTTTGCTGACTTTTTCATTGCCATCAATACGCTCTGCGATGTCTTTAAAGATACCTACTTTGAGAGGTTTGATACCTTCTTTTTGTTTGAAACAGTTTGGAAATTCTTCATAAAGAAATGCCAATACTTCATTAATGTCTTTTAGCTTGTTTGTGGTTTCCATTTCTAAACCTTAATTTACATCAGCTCATCTTGAGCAGAGTCTATATAGTGTTCAACCCAGTCTAGTAGCTCTTCGGGCTCCGCATCTATTAATGCAAGATCGCCACGAAGGTGTTCCCAAATACCAGTGATGATACTGTCGATATGATCGCAACCAAGATCATCGGGCAGGCGCTCCCAAGCGTGGTGAATGAGTTCGTTTAAACGCTCACATACCAGCTCTTCATCCCCTTCCCAATCACCCACGTCTACAATCGAAAATAGGTAATCATGTACGCTTAGTAGATCTTTCATGCAATGTGCTTTTCTAAACAACGAACTAGGTTTTCTAGACCGGCTTGGTCTGCTTCATCAAAGCGCCCGACACTTGGACTGTCGATGTCTAAAACGCCTATTGCTTCGCCGTTTTTCTTAACCACGATAACAATTTCTGAATTAGACGCAGCATCACATGCGATGTGTCCTTCAAACTGATGCACATCAAAAACAAGTTGAGTTTTATCTTCGGCTACAGCACTGCCGCATACACCTTTGCCTACTTCAATGCGCACGCAGGCAGGTTTGCCTTGGAATGGGCCAAGCACGAGTTGCTCTGGCGATTCCAGTAGGTAAAAACCAGCCCAATTAATATCCTCAAGGGACATATATAACAACGCACTGATGTTAGCTAAATTTGCAATTAAATTAGGCTCATCGGCAATTAAGGCTTGTGCTTGCTCTGTCAAAGAGCGATAAAAATCTTCTTTGCTCATCAAATACTACTTCACATAGAATACGCAGTGTTTAAGGTACTCTTTGTAGCGCGCAAATGAAACCTTTTCGAGGGAAAAAATTGGCATCAAAGCACTAAAAGTGGCTAGTTGATTAAAATTAAGGCATTACAGCGTAATTTCGCGGTTGACTCGCCTCAACCCAAAGAGAAAAAGACCACTTCCAAGGGCTGCCATAACGGCATTAACAATCAATAGAAATCCCACACTTGCACCAAGTAAATAACTAAAAAAAGCGCCCCCAACCAAACCTAGGGTAAGCACTCCGCTATAGTGGACTTTTTGGTATTTGAACATCAGTAAGTAGCTAGGAACCACAAACAGTGCCATGGATAAGCCAACAATATGTGCATTTGCTAGTGCCGAAAGTAAAACACTGAAAAATATCTGCGAACCATTTTGATCGGCCCCGAGGGCATAATAGATGCCTATACAGACACCAATAATTACAGGGGCAAGAAGTGAATATAAAACTGCTTTAGCGAGTTTGTGCTTCATGTTGGAACTCTCTCTTATTATCACATATCGATACTAGGCCATCTTTGTCTTTGAGGTATGCATTTTGCTCCAATCAAAGATCAACACACCTTAGAGTCGCAGAAAGAGAATCAAATACCAAACTGGACCTTAGTCTAATAACAAGGCAAATGCGTGGGTGAAGGATAAAGAATTACAACAGCAAAAAGGGGCTTACTCGATGAGTAAGCCCCTTCTTATGTGGCGGAGAGATAGGGATTTGAACCCTAGATACGCTATTAACGTATGCCGGTTTTCAAGACCGGTGCTTTCAACCACTCAGCCATCTCTCCAATACGGTTGTTTAGATGATGTTTCACCTAAACTGAATTTAGTGGCGGAGAGATAGGGATTTGAACCCTAGATACGCTATTAACGTATGCCGGTTTTCAAGACCGGTGCTTTCAACCACTCAGCCATCTCTCCGCAGCGGTGCGAATATTAGATAAATGAATTGCGTTTGTGAAGTGTTATTTTGAATTTTTTGTTTAAACGCTTAATTTTTGTCTAGTTTGTTTGTTTTTAGATCGATTTTGCGATTTTATAGCGTATTGAAAGTGAAAGGTTTGCCCATATTTATAAGTCTTGATAGTCTTAATCTCGGATACACCGAAGTATTCGGGGATTGATTAACTTAAAGGAGTTTCACAATGGCGTTTAACAATTCGTACAGCTCGGCTCAGCCGGTGATGTCGACCATTGAAACAAACAAAGTATTAAAAAACACATATTTCTTACTGGCGATGACACTTGCCTTTAGTGCGGTGACAGCTGGTATTTCAATGGCGATTAACCCTCCGTTCTTTACGGGGCTTATTTGCTCATTGGTCGCCTTTGGTATGCTTTTCATTATTAACAAGAAAGCGGAAACAGCCTCGGGTGTACTTTGGGTGTTCGCTTTCACAGGTGTTTTAGGTTTCGGCCTAGGCCCGCTTCTTAACCACTATGTAGCGATGGCAAACGGCCCAATGCTTATCATGCAAGCACTTGGCTCAACAGCGCTAATATTTTTTGGTTTGTCTGCTTACGCGCTAACCACTAAAAAAGACTTCTCATTCATGGGTGGCTTCTTAACGGTGGGCTTGATTGCAGTAATCGTCATTAGCATCGTAAACATCTTTATCGGCAGCTCAGTTATGTTTATGGCACTTAATGCTGCTGTAGTACTCATCATGTCTGGCCTTATATTGTTTGATACCAGCCGCATTATTAATGGTGGCGAGACTAACTATGTACGCGCAACAGTTGGTCTTTATTTGAATATTTATAACCTATTCACATCTTTGCTTCACCTTCTTGGCGCAGCGGATGACTAATCCACAGGATTTGCTAGAATAAGCCCCATTAATTGGGGCTTTTTTTTGGATTGAATTTGGCAAACTTTGTACTTTCTTTACATAGCTCACCTAGCGATGTCTGCACCTTACAGGCACTTTATCGCTTTAGCCAAAGCGTAATAGCAGCAGGACATCAAATTTCCTGCATATTTTTATATCAAGATGGCGTATATCATGCCTGCGATAACTTTGATGTAAGCAATGACGAGTTTAACCCAGAGAATATATGGTCGCGCATCTTTGATTTAAATATCGACGTGCAAGTGTGTATCACTGCTGCGGGAAAACGTGGCATAGCGATAGATGATAGCAGCGCATTTAATGTCTCCGGCCTAGCTGAATTTGCCATGCTGACGAGTGCTGCCGACAAGTGGGTGCAGTTCAAATGAGAAAGATATTAGTCATTAGTAAAGAGGCGCCCTACTACCACCAAAGCTTAAAAGAAGCGTTGGATATGGTGCTCATTTTTGCCGCTATCGACCAACAAGTAAGTTGGTTAATTGAAAACGACGCAGTGCTGGCATTAACACCGAGTCAATCACCAAAGCAACTGGGCCATAAAGATTTTACCAAAGCGATTAAGATGCTTGAACTTTATGACGTTGACCAAGTGTATGTATGCACTGATGCTCTGACTATGCATGGCCTTCAAAGCGAGGAGCTGCTGATTGATGTTCACAAAGCAACAAGCATACAAAAGCAAGAATTGATTTCTCAAGCTGACTATGTGGTGGTTATATAACGATGAATACGCTTTTTATAATCAGTCGACCAGTGACTCATAGCACTGATCTGCACAACAAACTTGGCAACGATGACGCGCTGCTCCTTCGTGCCGATGCTTGTTATAATGCCGATGCATTTTGCAAATTTAACGTGCCTATATATGCACTAGAGGAAGACGTCATAGGCAGAGGCGCGCAACCTAGAGCTTCGAAAGTACAGCTAATTAGCGATGAAAAGTGGGTAGAGTTGACATTGACCTACACACGATGTGTGAGTGAATAATGATTGAATTTAACGGACAGCAGTTAGAAACAGATAAAGAAGGTTACTTATTAGATAGCACTCAATGGTCAAAGGAGCTTGCTCCTGTTATCGCACAGGGTGAAAACATTTCGCTATCAGATGCCCACTGGGAGGTGATCATGTTTGTGCGTGATTTCTATGAAGAGTTTGATACTAGCCCTGCTATTCGTATGCTGGTAAAAGCGATGGCAAAAAAGCTAGGGGAAGACAAAGGTAACAGTAAATACCTATACAAACTATTCCCTAAAGGCCCAGCCAAGCAAGCGACTAAAATCGCTGGGCTACCAAAGCCAGCACGCTGTATCTAATACCCATTGAATGAAATAAGGCGCCAGATGGCGCCTTCTTTCATATTGCCTAAGATATTACTTAGTATATGCACGAGGCATATCTGACTCAGTCGTATAACGCTCACGCAACTTATCATGGCGTGAATCAGTGGACACTTCCACACCGTCTATCCATACCTTTTCAAGCTTTGTGCTAATTTCAAAAGGATCTGCGCTCCATAGTGCCATATCAGCTGCATTACCAACAGCAATTGCACCGGCATTGATATTAAACACCTCTGCCACATTACTACTGATAGCAGCTAATGCGCCCTCAGGGCTCATGCCATATGAAACGGCATTACCGGCATCAAAACGAAGTTGATACAGATTATGCGCGCTGTCACCGGCGATGGTTAGAATAACTTTAACACCAGCTTTTTCAAGCTTGCCCGCATTCGCTAAATCAGCATGCATAGAGTCAAAGTTGCCAGGCAAGTTATCCATTGCGCTGATAATTACAGGTGTACCCGTTGCTGCAAGTTTATCCGCAATAAGTACTGCATCCTGTGCACCAGCAAATACCATTTCAACATCGTACTTGGCTTTGAGTTTGAGCAACTCAAGCATGTCAGACGCACGAGACACGCTGATCAGAAGCGGGATTTCCTTAGCGAAAACACCTTCGAGAATTTTATCCTCAGGCTTAGCTTTGTCGTCGTCTTTCTTCTCTTTATTTTTGAATGCGTCTAGCTTGTCGTCTAATTGCGCTAATGACAAAGCACGTGAACCTTCACGCTTCGCACCCAAATCTACAGCAAGCGCAACATGCTTTTGAGCAACACTGTCAAACTCACCGCTCAGTGACACAACCGCCGCCATGCCATCAAAAATACCTTCGCTACCGCTTGGAGTGATCACATCTTTAGTGACACCGCCCTTACGAGCGTATGGGATTAAAGACGAACGAGGGTTAAATGCTGAACTTGGGTCAAAGGTAATTGACGCTTTTTTATCAGCACCGTCACGAGACTCTGCCACAGCACCTACTTCGACTAAGCCAAGTTGGTTTCGTGAACCAATAAAACCAGGTGTTAAGACCTTGCCTTGAGCGTCAACTATCACATCTGCGTTAACTTGGTCCGGGTTGATAGCTGTTATTTTGCCATTTTCAATAATCACTGAAGCATTACTAAGCGTGCCCAGCTCTGTTGCGGTATGAATAGTAGCGTTCGTAATTGCCATTGTTTGTGCTGCAACCGATGAGCTCATCGCTAGGGCTGCGGCAACTGATGTTAGTGTAAACAGTTTCATCCTTATTCTCCTTAGCGTTGGCCTAACATAAAATCACTTTGAGCTTGGTATTTTTCGTCGTTGCGGTCATATACTTTTGCACCGTCAATGAACACCTGCTCAGCTTTGGCGTAAACGCTAAATGGACTGTTATTCCAAATGACGATATCTGCTTGCTTACCCGCAGTGAGTGAACCCGTCTTGTCATCGATACCCAAAGACTTTGCTGCGTTTGACGTAATCCACTTGATAGCGTGAGCTTCGTCAATATCAAAGCCGTTTTCATTTGCACGATACATGACTTTCGCCGCTTCTTGGTTAAGACGCTGAATAGTTGTATCCGAGTCCGAGTGAACAACTGCACATGAATTCTTTACTGCATCCACGATGGCGATATTTTCTTGCACCATGTCATAGGCTTCCATTTTAAAGCCCCACCAATCTGGCCACAGTGCTGCGCAGTTACCATTCTCAGCTAGCAGATCGGCCACTTTATAGGCTTCGATACCATGATGGAATGTGCCAGCGTGATAACCAAATTCTTTTGACAGGTCTATCATCATTGCCATTTCCTCTGCTTTGTAGCAGTGGTTATGGATGAGTATCTCGCCATCTAATACGCCTCGTAGCGTATCTAACTGAATATCACGTTTAGGGGCATCAACATTTTTACCCGCTTCATAGTCTGCCTCGTATTGCTCCCAAGCACGCTTGTACTCTGTTGCCTCAGACCATGCTTTGCGGTAGCCCGCCATGTTACCCATACGTGTTGATGGTAAAACTCCTTTGCTGCCATACACGCGCTTAGGGTTTTCACCACAGGCCATTTTTAGACCATACGGCGCGTCTGGAAACTTCATAGCTTGCATAGTGTGAGCAGGAACATTCTTCAATGTGACGCTGCGCCCGCCAATGAGGTTTGCTGAACCTGGCAGAATTTGTAAACTGGTGATACCGCCCTCACGTGCACGGTTGAAGCCCGGATCCTGAGGCCATACTGAGTGCTCAACCCATACTTCAGACGTAACCGGCCCGGTCATTTCATTACCATCTTGGTGAGAAGCAACCGACGGGCTTGGGTAAGCACCTAAGTGTGAATGCACATCGATAATACCTGGGGTGATCCATTTACCTTGCGCGTCAATCGTCACATCAGCATTGACTTGCAAATCTTCGCCTACTTGCTGGACTTTGCCATCAACCACATATACATCACCATTATCAATACGCTGGCCATCACCCACTAAAACGGTGGCATTGGTAAACAGTGTGCTTTGTCTCGGTAACGGCTGATATGTACTAGGGTAAGGGTTTTTGTTTATTGTTACTTTTTCGCCTTGAGGGCCCTCTTGTTGGCACCCCGCAAGTGCAATAGCCATGGCCAATACACTCAGGCTTGATGTTGTTTTTAGCATTGTTTGCATCACTCCTTTTTTGTTTACTGTAACTAATCCGGTACGTAATTGCGACGAAATAAGGTTAACCTACGGTAAATTAAGACAAACGCTATTAATAGAGTAATAACACAGGATTTCGCTAACATATTTCTCGTTTTCAGAAGCAAATGTTACATGTTACGTAACAAACCTCACAGCTATGGGGTACAAAATCCCCAATGAACAAAAAACAAATTTTTTTTGCGTTTTTTTTGGGTATTTTTGTAAACAATAACGGACCATTAATTAATTGAAATCAGTACCTTACGTTTATATATTCACAACTGACATACCTTCTTACATTTGGACTTATTCTGTTCATGCCGTAACAACAAAGAGCGTACATACTTAATGAGCACCCAACGCACCGTTAAGGAGAAACTCATGAAACGCACAACTCTGTTAAGCTCAGCTGGCGCTGTTATATTAGGCGCTCTATCAATGAATGTATCAGCAGACGAACAACGCTTTGTTGCTGCCGATAATTCTGTTGGCACTCAGTTATGCATGGCGATTACAAAAGACAGTCCGCTTAAATTGAAAAAAGCAATGGACTATCATCGCGCAAGAACTCATCTTGTTGTGAATGATTTACAGTGTAACGACCTCACTGTTCGTCAATTTGCAAGTTTATATGGATTCGAACGCAGTATGAAACGTTTGAACATCACTCCACTTACAGAAACATCAATCCGTGACCTAGCGAAGGTTCATGGCGACAAACTCAACGTAGTGGTTGGTTCAAAATAACAGAATCACTTGCTAAAAAGCCCGCCCAAGCGGGCTTTTTTGTGTGTGGTTATAAATAGTGAGCAAGTAAGCCAAAGGCAGCACCAAACACGCCTCCCCAAACAACGAGCCACCCCAAATGCTTCCTAATCATTGTTTGTATAATCTCTTTAACCATTGCAGGTGTGAGTTCTGCCAATCGCTCATCAACAAGCACGAGTACTTGCTGCCGTAGCGTATCATTTGCGGTGATATGTTGGGCAAGGAGGGTTTGAGTATGCTCATTAGACACAATATCAACCATTGCCACTCGCATTTTTTGAGAAAATGGTTCCCGCATCGGCTCTAGTGCAGCTGAGCCACCAAACATAGCCAACATCGAACCGAATTGCGATTGCTCTATTACATCCACTAAGCGGTCAAATGCGGGCGACATGTCTAACTGCGATATAACAGGAGCAAAATCTATGTGCGCTTCTGTATCACTTACTTTTGCGAGATTCTCTTGAGTAAGAAACTGATTAACGACTAACTCTTTGATACCGGTTTTAAAGGTTTCAAATTTCAATTGAATAACACCCGAGCCATAAAGAAAAGGAACTCGTTCAAACAGCATATGCACTGCAAGCCAATTTGTTAGTGCCCCCGACAAAGCGAATAACCCCATGGTTAATAAAAGTGGCAATTGCACATACCAACCAATTAAGGTTGCGCTAAACGCCACCAATGAAGTAATGCTACTTTTATTCACAAGTGGTAACTCCAATTCATGTCATACATACGGCAGTTATTTTAACTTTTACGTGACACTGTACAATGAAAATTTTGCAGTGAATCAGAACTTTGCCATACTTGTTGTACCTAAGAAATTTATATCTTTGCTATTATGTGGAATGCCCTAGCTCAGTCTCTTAGCGATACCCTTAATGCGCCGTTTGATATCAAAGTTAAACAGCACCTTCGCCACTCGTCTGCGGATCACTTTTATAGAATCTCCGATGGTAACCAGCAATACTTCGTTAAGGTCGCCCCCTTAAGTGCGCTAGAACGATTTGAATGTGAGGCGCAAGACCTTGCACTGCTCACCAGAGAATCCCTGTTTATGGTGCCTGATTGTCTTCTCACCGGGACCTCAGTGGAGTATTGCTTTAATGTCCTAGAGTGGTTAGATCTTGATGCCAATGAGTCACATAACTGGTCACAAATGGGTGAGTACCTCGCACTTATGCATAGCAAACACGAACAAGGTATGTTTGGCAACGAGCAAGAAAACTACATTGGCATTACCGTGCAGCCCAATCAGTGGCATAAAAAGTGGGATGTGTTTTTTAGTGAAGAGCGTATCGGTTGGCAACTTCAGTTGTTAGCAGAAAAAGGCTTTGTGTTGTGTGATATCGATAGTTTTGTAGACTACGTAAAACAAGCGCTGCATCACCATCATATAAAACCTAGCTTGCTACATGGTGATTTATGGCGAGGAAATGCAGGGTTTCACAACGGCGTTCCCTGCTTTTTTGACCCTGCGTGTTACTACGGTGACAGAGAAGTAGACATCGCCATGACCAAGTTATTTGGTACTTTCCCATCCACCTTCTACGATGCATATCAACATCATTACCCGTTGCAATATGGCTTTGAACAACGAGAAGCCATATATAATCTCTATCATTTATTGAATCATGCAAATATTTTTGCGGGCCAATACCTTGCTCAAGCAAAAGAAACGATTGATAACCTTTTGAAATGATTGACGTAGATTTTTCGCTAGCCGATACACTGTGTTTGCAAACAAACTTGTACCCATTTAAATTACATTTATATGGGTAGATACGCGCAATTATAACTATACTTGTAGGGAAGTCATTTGATTGTCATACGAGGTAGTTATGAAAGACTACAGCATGCAAAGAATACTTTGTCCGCACTGCGGACATCATACGTTTGTAGACGTCGATACCAGTTCTGGTGATCAGGACTACTACGAGGACTGCTCTGCTTGTTGCAACCCCATTCATGTCAACATGCATATCGACAGAGCATTTAATACTGTAGAACTTAGAATCGACGCAGACGACGAACAAATTTTCTAGTTGTAGTTGTTTTGTTGCATATAACGCTGCACCGTCTGAACTATGGTATAGGTCTGCTGATCAACTTCAATATTCAATAATGCTCCCGGTTGTACTTGACCGATATTCGTAATAGCTAAGGTTTCTGGTATCAAGTGCAGCCAAAAGCCGTGAGGTGTCACTTCTCCCACTGTCAAACTTGCACCGTTAACACATACAAAGCCTTTGTAGAGCACGTAATCGCGCCATTTTGCTGGCAACTGCAAATGAATCTTACAGTTATCCTCGTCATCAATACGCTCCAGCACTGCACTCGTGCAATGAATATGACCAGACACCACATGCCCACCTAGTTCAGTGCCGATGGTAACTGAACGCTCAAAATTTACTGCATGACCAGCTTGTAGCTGACCTAGATTGGTCAACCCCAGCGTTTCATCTATTACATCAAAGTGCACTTGGCCCACTACATCGGTATTACTTACCTCGACCTTAACAACCGTCAAGCAGCAGCCATTAATGGCAATACTAGCACCTAAATCTAGGTGATTAAGATATTCTTTGTTGACTGATATTACGAGGCGTTGCACACCCTCGCTCATTTTTACCGCAACCACATGAGCTTGACACTGTACAATTCCAGTAAACATCGCTTTTCCTTTTTATGTTCTAGGCAACCAGATAGAATGACGCTTTATATTATATGATGTCCTTTCACTTATGAAGTTTTGTACATGGGAAGCGAACAGGTTAATTCGCCTCGCCGTCCCTGTCTTTTTTGCACAAGTCACACTTGTACTGATGTCAGTTGTCGACACCATTATGGCCGGCCAAGTCAGTGCGACTGACTTGGCAGCATTGTCGATCGCGACCGGATTATGGAACCCCGTAATTTTTGCATTATTGGGGATCCTCATGGCTCTGACATCCTTGGTTGCTCATAGTTTTGGCGCAAATAAGCACTCAGAGATAGCCTCTCATTTCCAACAAAGTAGCTATTTAGCCCTCGCTTTATTGGTTTGCGGTATTGTATTCGCATATTTTGCCGATGTTGTTATCAATTTTCTCGATACCACAGTAGCAGTTAAGTCTCTGGCTGTTGACTACATCACTTATGTGCAATTTGGCTTACCCGGATTGCTTTTATACTCTTTGCTACGTAATGTCGCTGAAGGCAAGGCATACACAACCCCTGCTCTTTACATATCAATTATTGGCTTATTAATTAATATCCCTGCTAACTACGTGTTTATATACGGTAAACTTGGGTTTCCAGCATTAGGGGGCGCTGGCTGCGGGGTTGCAACCGCGGTGGTCATGACTGCAATGGGTTTATCTTTGTTAGTTTATAGTTTTTTGAGTAAACGCCTTGATGGTAGAGGCCTTTTTAGAAACTATGCGCCATTTAGCGCCAAGGCTGTGCTCATTCAAGTCAAACTTGGGATCCCTATCTCATTAGCAATATTCTTCGAAGTCACCCTATTTGCGTGTATTCCTTTGTTTATCGCTACCTTAGGCACTATTGCAGTAGCAGGGCATCAAGTTGCAGCTTCAGTTACCACGTTACTGTTTATGTTTCCATATAGCCTCTCGATGGCGGTTGCTATACGCTTTGGGAATTTGTTCGGCCAACAGGACTATGTGGCGCTAAAACGCTGCATGAGCACAAGTTTTATACTCGCTTTGTTGGTTGCAGTTTTTGTCGCAGCGCTGACCTATCTATTACGGTTAGAAATCAGCGCACTTTACACTGATAACCCCGAAGTCATCGCACTGGCAACCAGCATTATAGTGCTGGCCTGTTTTTATCAGCTCCCTGATGCACTCCAGGTTGTATGCAGCGGCATGTTACGCGGTATTAAGCACACCACGCCAATTTCTTATATCACTTTCATATCATATTGGCTGATCGGCTTTGTGCTCGGTTACGTTTTAGGAAGAACAGATCTGATTGTCGAAGCCATGGGACCCGAAGGGTTTTGGCTTGGCATCATTGTTGGACTATCCTGTGCTGCAGTGATGTTGATTTTTACACTACGGAGAAGACTTGCAAAAGCTCCTTTTCATTTTTAGCGTGCTATTGATGTTAGTGGGTTGCTCTGAGCAGCCCACAGATATTCATAAAGAGTACCGCTCCCGTTTGGCCAAGTTCTTAGAGATAGAAGAATCATACGACGTTACGCTTAGCCCCTTGGACAACTTTGCCACCATCCCAATAGAATCCAACATCACCATTGGGCTAATCGAATTAGGACAACTTAACCATTGTCGCCTTAGCGCACACATTGCCGCGCATAACAATCAGCTTGGAAAGGTGGCGCTGCCGAGTGAGCGATTCAAATACCATATCCGCTTCATTCAACTCGTTGATGCCTGTATAGAGCATCCACAAACAAAGCAACTCAACCAGAGTCTCATCGATACGTTAACTCTCGCCAAACAGAATAAAATCGCACATGCCCATGTCGCCTTTAATAACATGATGGCAGGCGAGGCCGAATTTAAGCGCATGACGCAGCTGTCCACAAAAGAGTTGAACATTGATGAGTATGCTGGCAAGACACAGAGCCTCGAAGCGCTTCGTGCCTTTGCAAATATCGCCGATGACATTGCAAAGAAGCGTTGGCACAACATTGATGTTACTGTGATCACTCCATCATTAGAATCGCTCAGTAACAACGACTATATTCGCAAGCTCATCACGTCCGCACGAGTGCAAATCGCACTTAATCGACATCTGACGCAACAACTCAATACAGTAAACATTATTCAGACTGTGTGCCCGCCCAAACGAAGCACAGACACCGCCACTATATTGCACAACATCTTTAACATGTTCTATATCAATCAACTGCAAGGCTATCAGGCTCAATTATCAGGAGCGTTGCAAGATTTAAATCCCGAACTAAAAAGAGTGTGGCAGTTCTTGAATGAAAACGACGGTCCGAAAAGCGAAGTCATAGGTGTAGGCAAAGAAGCTCAGCTACTTAGCAATTTAAAAACTGCCAGTAAGCAGCACGTTATTTGGTGGCAAAATTTCTACAAACAGTGTGCAATTAGCCCAGTATGAATAAAAAAAAAGCAAACAATCATCAAATTAGCTAATTTGGCTTGCTAAGGGTAAACGCACACTATATATTACTCCGCGTTGCCATTTGAGAATCTTCTCATCACAACAAGCAGTACGACCGTAGCTCAGTTGGTTAGAGCACCACCTTGACATGGTGGGGGTCGGTGGTTCGAATCCACTCGGTCGTACCAATCCTTAAAAATACATCTCGTATTCTGTACGACCGTAGCTCAGTTGGGCAAGGTTGGACCGAAGCACTGCTTCGCAGCCAAACGAGGTGGAGGCAGGACGCCGACAGGGCATTGCTTCATGGATGAATTTAGATAACCTAAAAACTCAGTACGACCGTAGCTCAGTTGGTTAGAGCACTACCTTGACATGGTAGGGGTCGGTGGTTCGAATCCACTCGGTCGTACCAAATTCACCCTTCAAATTCCCAGATACAGATAACATCATTCAATGGTCCAAAACTCGTTTGCCCAATAAAAAAGGCAGAGTGATGTGCCCTGCCTTTTATATGTTCAATTAAAGCTCTTACACTTTAAATTGACTTACTGTGCTATTGAGCGAACCAGCCAAATGATTCAAATCATCCGCCTCTTTCGCTAACACATCAGCGTGATCGGCTGTACTGTTTACCAAATCATTAATGGCATTGAGGCTGGTATTAATATCTTCAGCTACCACGCTTTGCTGCTCTGTGCTGCGGGCAATTTGATAACTTTGGTCTAACACATCAACAACCGCATCATTTATTTGCTGTAATAGCGCCATAACCGCTTCTGTTTGCGTCACTGAACTTTGCGCTTGAGACTGACCTTGCTGCATCATTGCTGAGGCTTGCTCTGCTATTCGCTGCAAGTTAGCAATCATAGTGCGTATTTCGTCTGTAGACTCTTGTGTGCGACTTGCTAATGAGCGTACTTCGTCGGCTACCACGGCAAATCCTCGTCCTTGCTCACCTGCCCTTGCAGCTTCGATTGCTGCATTGAGCGCTAACAAGTTGGTTTGCTCGGCAATGCCATTAATAACATCAACAACCGCGCCGATATTATTGGTTTCTTGTGCTAAGCCTGTGACTACATGGGCCGCATCACCAATGTGGGCAGCAAGCGCTTGCATGACTTGCTGCGATTCGCTTGACTGACTACGCCCTTGTTCACTGATCTGTTGCACTGACGCCGCAGCATCATTGGTATGTTGCGCATTTGATGAGATTTCGTTGACCGTGGCTGCCATTTCAGTGACCGCGGTACTCACACTATCCACTTGCGCCTTTTCTTTTTGAATTTCGTTATTTGTTTTGCCTGATACTTGCTGTAAGTGACTAGCCGCATCACTCAACTGTTGCGCTTGTTGTGCTGTTGTTAGCATTAGCGCTCGCAACTTTTCAATGAAGGTGTTGACGTAATGCGCGAGTTGGCCAACCTCATCAGTACTATTGATATCGATACGTCGAGTTAAGTCGCCTTCACCCGATGCAATATCGCGCATAATTTGAGTCAGTGAGGTGATGGGTTTAGCCACCAAATGCGTTACCCAGAAAATCATTGCGACAATAATTCCCAGTATCAACAATACTGCAGTCGAGGCACTCATAACGGCATCGTTGACCGGCTCTTCAATCAAACTAACGGGAATGAGGATCCCAAGGTGCCATTCAATCATGGGTTTGTCCAAGTGCAGCATATTGAACAAAGCATAATACTCTTGGCCTTTTAACATGACCTTAGCAATACCTTGTTCACTGCTTCGCATTTGTTGTGTGAGGGCATTGAATCCAGAGGTGTCTTTGAACTGTTTTTCCAGCGCACCTAAGTTATCTTTACCGCCATTCTCATCGGTAATAGACAGAGTATGTCCGGTAGATTTGGCTAAGTGAACAACATTAAGCTCACTATCAAGTAAAAAGCCCACTCCTTGTCCTTGGAAGGAAATCTCTTCAACCATGTTCTTAATGGCATTAATTTGTAAATCTACGCCACCAACACCGACAAGTTCACGGCTGTCATTGTAAACAGGTTGCTGAACAACTGCTGACACATCGCCTGTGCTGATATCTACGGAAATATCGCCTACATACAACTTGCCCTTCGCCATGGCTTCTTTCCACCAAGGTCGTTCATACGCAAAGTAAGGTTGCCCATCTGCATACGCCGAAGTGCGTTCATTTTCTTTGAAATATTCACCAGTCTTTGCGGAAGCAAAAAATGCTGACAAGATGTTGCTATCACGGCTACTGATACGCTCAAAGTCCTTATTGATCAGCTGATAACCTGTATTTGTACTCAAGCTAGTACCGCGTTGAGTGTACTGTTCAAAAAATGAGACCAACGATGGATTGGTAATGTAGGTTTCAACCACTCGCCCATACTGTGCAAAGAACGATTCCATTGATAAGCGCTCAGCTTGGAGGTAGTTGTGCGCTTCACGCTCTATACCTTCGCGAGATAATTTAGCAATGTGATTGATGAAAAACGCCGCCAATAAAACCATGAGTAAACTCAGGGTTCCACCAATTAACAGCAGAATTTTTTTACGCAAGGATAGGTTATTAAACATACTCAACCTTTTATTATTATTTTTCTATTTGTATCAAAACATATTCAAAAACATGGTGCTAGCCATAAATGATACAAAAATGAATAAGTGATTAAAAATCAGACTTATGTCTGCATAATGAATTCACATCAGGTTAATTGTGCATCGTTACACTGTCGAAAATGTTATCGACCTATACTCCTTACAACAATGAAACGAGTTTTTGTAACGACCCTACTCATCGCTATAGCGGCATGCCAAACCATACCTGAGAGTGAATCGATGCAGCCTGATTTGCCAGACTCTTTGGCTGATAGCCAGTGCACACAGAATTCATACCTGCAATTAGAACAACGCATTTCAAGCCAAGATAATCTAGGTCATGGTCCGGATATAGGGAGTGTTGAATGGGCCATAAGTATTGAGCACAGAGTGGGAGTGGCGCAAAACACAGATAAACCAGTGCTATTATCTAAGCAATGGTGCGCTTATATGAATGACAAAGTAGCGAAGATGCCGAGCTTTCACTGCAATGCGGTATCTAACCAAGTACAAAAGACTATTTGCAATAATGAGCAGCTCGCTCAATTAGACAAACAACTAGACGTTGTTTACCACGCTGCGTTAAAGACCGTCATCAACAATCAAGAAGTCATTACTCTCAAAGCAACCCAAAGAGGTTGGGCAAAAGGTCGTGATGAATGCTGGAAAGCGCAAAACATCAACCACTGTGTAGAATCTAGCTACCAGCAGCGTATTGATAACTTACGCCTCACATACGATTTATTAAAACCATATAAACAAGAAAGCTATCAATGTGTTGGCCAAACTATAACGGTGCAATATTACGATACTTCCGTGCCCAGAGTAAAAGTCAGTGATGGTATGAATGTTTGGCTCATGCAGCAAATACAAAGTGAAGTGGGCAAGAAATATACGGGCCGCAATGAATCACTGTGGGTTCAAGATGAGCACAGCGCCGTCATGCAATGGAAATATAACGGCCCACGTATTAAATGCGCATTATTATGAGGTGTGAGCTATTTATCTGTCCACACGGCAAATTCGTTACCGCTGGGCTCAATGAAATGAAAGCGGCGACCACCTGGAAATGAAAACACCGCTTTATTCACCACCCCACCGTGCTTCTCTACGGCGCGCTGTGTGATTTCTATATCGCTGCTGTATAAAACTAACAGTGCTCCGCCGTTTGCAGATACACTCGTTTGCTCACTGCGATAGAACCCACCATCGAGGCCTTGCCCAGTGAAACACGTGTAATCAGGCCCGTAATCCGTGAAGTCCCATGCAAATACCGCTGTAAAAAATGCTTTGGTTGCCTCGATGTCCCTTGCACATAACTCAACGTAATTGAGTTTGTTGTGATGTTCATGCATATCCCTGCTCCTTGTTGTTATTTACCAATAACATAGCATAAAAAAAGAGCATCGAATGATGCTCTTTCAAAATCTTTAGTAGCTATCTAGCCTTGATTCTCTATTTTCGCCCATGAATCTCTCAGACCCACGGTTTGATTAAACACAAGGTGCTCGAAGTGATCATCACGACAAAAATACCCTGTACGCTCAAACTGATACCCCACTAACGCTTTTGCATCTGCAAGGCTTGGCTCTAATTTCGCATTCGCAACGATTTGCAGTGACTCTGGATTTAATGCATCAGCGATATCATCTGCAGCGCCCGGATTTGGCACATTAAACAAACGATCATACAAACGCACTTCAGCATCAATACAGTGGCTCGCACTTACCCAGTGAATAACACCTTTTACCTTGCGACCATCGGCTGGGTTTTTACCCAAGGTATCCGCGTCATACGTACAGTAAATGGTTGTAATATTGCCATCTGCATCTTCTTCGATACGTTCAGCTTTAATGACATATGCATTACGCAAGCGCACTTCTTTGCCAAGCACTAAACGCTTAAACTTTTTGTTCGCTTCAACGCGGAAATCATCTTGCTCAATAAATACTTCACGAGTAAATGGCAATTGACGAGAGCCCATTTCTTCCTTGTTAGGATGATTTGGTGCATCAAGCATTTCAACCTGATCTTCTGGGTAGTTTTCAATAACAATACGAACAGGGTCAAGCACGGCCATGGCACGTGCAGCATTATCATTCAAGTCGTCACGGATACACGCCTCTAGCATACCCATCTCTACCAAGTTGTCTTGTTTTGTTACGCCAATGCGCTTACAAAATTCACGGATAGACGCTGGGGTATAACCACGGCGGCGTAGCCCCGCAATAGTTGGCATACGAGGGTCGTCCCACCCGTCCACATGACCATCCACCACTAATTGATTAAGCTTACGCTTACTCATCATGGTGTATTCAAGATTCAAGCGAGAAAACTCTATTTGCTGAGGATGACATTCAATACTGATGTTATCTAACACCCAATCATATAAACGGCGGTTATCTTGGAATTCAAGCGTACATAATGAATGGGTAATACCCTCTAACGCGTCGCTGATACAATGAGTGAAATCATACATCGGATAGATGCACCACTTATCACCCGTTTGGTGGTGATGTGCAAAGCGAATACGATAAATAATCGGATCGCGAAGCACCATAAAGGAGCTGGCCATATCAATCTTGGCACGCAACACACACTCACCTTCTTTGAACTCCCCGTTCTTCATTTTTTCAAACAAAGCGAGGTTTTGTTCGATTGGTGTGTCACGGTAAGGACTGTTTTTACCTGGCTCTTTAAGCGTACCGCGATACTCACGTGCTTGATCTGGCGACAAGAAACATACGTATGCTAGGCCTTTGTTGATAAGTTCAACCGCGTACTCGTAAAGCTTGTCGAAATAGTTTGATGAGTACTGAATGTCACCACTCCATTCAAACCCTAACCACTGCACGTCTTCTTTAATTGAGTTAACGTAATTGATGTCTTCTTTTTCTGGGTTAGTATCGTCAAAACGAAGATTACATTGGCCTTGGTAATCTTGAGCGATACCAAAGTTCAAACAAATTGATTTTGCGTGACCGATATGCAGAAAGCCATTTGGCTCTGGTGGAAAACGGGTGTGTGTTTGTTGGTGTTTACCCGACGCCAAATCTGCATCGATAATATTACGAATAAAGTTCGTTGGGCGATTTTCAATCTCCGCCATTGGGATACTTTCCTCTGAATTCTACGTAGCTCTAAACTACGTCATTATGACAAAATCTGCCGTTAACATACAGCTTTTAGTGGGGTCACACTAGCTTTAATTCAACCTTGTTGCCATCTGGGTCTTGGATGTATAAAGAACGACCAAATCCAGTGGCTCCATATCGTGTTGCAAATGTGAGTTGCTGTGTAATTCCTCGACTACGCAAATGGCGAGACACGGCTTGTTCGTTGGCGGCGTGAATAGCTAAACACACATGGGCCAGTGGCGAACTAGGATAATGGGGTTCTTGCCCCTCATCTATATCGCCATAGACGCTGAGAATATCAATTAACGCGTTACCTGCACGCAACTGATAAAGGCCTTCATTTTCAAGAGTGCGCTCAAGTTCTGCGCCCAGAACATACTGATAAAATTGCAGCAACCTTGGCGTGTTTTTTGTGCGCAACACAATGTGGTCGATTCCGTGTAATTGCACTTTCCCCCCTCCTTTAGTAACTTTTTGATTTTAATAACGCTCTAGGGCGTCATGTCCGCCCAGAAAACAACTCGGTTATAAGAAAGTACGCATTAAAATCTAAGGTTGATTAAGATCAACTATCTCCTATTGTTAACAGGTTAGCTTAGTTTACTAATAAATCTTCGGAGAGTTTTGATATGAGTTTTACACGCGCTGCTGACATTATGACTACTGAACTTATCACGATTAAATCAGACGCAACTCTGCATCAAGCCCATGGGATTATGCGTGAACATAACATCCGTCATATTCCCGTTGTTGATAGCAAGAATATGCTCGTCGGAATGCTTACGCAAAAGGTGATGATTGCACAAGTAATGAAAATCATATCGGTCTATGGCGCATCAGCGCTTGAGACCAAAGAGCAACAAACCCATGTTAGTGAAATTATGGACACTGACTTTGAGTCAGTAGACCCAAATGAACAGCTTGTTGATATTGCGAAGTTTTTTGTTACTAACCGTCATGGCTGTATGCCAGTGATGGATGGCACATCTTTAGTGGGAATATTAACATCATCAGACTTTGTCCGTTTGAGCATAGCGTTATTAGAAAAGTCATAAAACTTTAATCTAGCGCAACAAATGTGACATTGAAGCACACTACAATTGCCGCCGTAATTTACCAAGGAACAAGGATTAATTATGGCTTTGCAAAATCAACACCGTGTGTATATTCCGACCAATGCACGTGCTAATCAGTATATTTTGGCCGAATTTAGGCCATCCGATGATTTCTACGGATGTTTTAGTGACTATGCCAGCGCACACCAGCGCATCGCCCGCCAACTTTTTGCATCCGTCGAAGAGTCTGGTTTATATAATGTGCATGTATTAGTGAACGACAAGCTCCCAATAGTGCGGTATCACGACGAGTCATACTGCCTAGAAACGCAACGACAACAATTTTTTTTCTATAACCCTCGCTATCATGAAGCGCACTCAATTCATGGTGATTTACATGTTCGCGCAAACAAAATCAGATTGTTATTTCTTGCAACGGGTGAAGATATTCGTGCGCACAGTGCACAGTTTCATAACAAAGTAATAAAAGTAATTGATACCTTGCGTGAACAATTACCCACCACGGTGAGTTTTAAAATACGAGACCACCAGCATCTCACTTATGACATATTCGCTCGCGCAAAGGGATTAAAAGAAAGTTATGGCTATAAATTACGCGCATTAGAATCGCGCTATCAAGCAAGAGGTGTCAATGTTCATGATCATAAAGATCTCACTTATGCGCGCTTCACACTGCCACTCACGCGCCAAGTAAAAACACATTTACTCGATAATAACGAGTCAGACTACGCTAAATTGTATGCGCGTATTGAAGATAGTTTCTTGAGCGCATGTGCGGGTAAGAAACTACAAATGCGAGCAATGATTGCCAACGGTCGAACGCCACTCATTCGCCATCGCGACATTGATACCAGCGCACATAATGATGAGCTAGAAAAACTAAGCTTCTTGCCATCACTGCAGCAAATTCAAAGCTATGTGATATACGATGGCTCACAGTTGGTAGACAGTATTGATTTTATAATTGTTGCCAGTGACAACGATAAGCATGACATGGGCTTTGGCAAGTTCATGAATAATGTTGAGGGCGTTATTAACGCTGTGTGCAAAGACCTTCACATAGACCCAGAGCGTCAAGATGTGAACACGCGCTTCTATCAGCATTTGAGTTACACACGCTGATACTAAAGTGGGTTGCCTAGGGCGTGTTAATCTTTGATTTGTACAAAATGCATACTTCAAAGGTCAACATGCCATGCAACCCATTACTCTTCAACTTTAGTTAATTCCACGCCATCGACCGTCATTTTCCATTGCCCGTCTATTTGATGCGGCGGTACTGACACCACAAACCGCGTGTTCATCCACAACAGCCCAACGATAAAGTCATCACCGTTAAATTCTTGCAATGGTGCATCAATGGTAGTTGATAGCCCATCTTTCACCCGTTTGTATTGCACGGTTCCATCGCTGCTGATGTATACATACATTTGTGCACTTTGCCACAAGCCGACATAATCTTGGCGCTCAAGCGGGATTGGGTCGGCGCAACCAGAAAGTGCGAATATACACAACGCATAGGCCAGTATTCTTTTCATTGCTGCGTCCTTGAAAGCTTTGATTATCCTAATGAGTTGGTCCTGCAATTTCTACGATGTCGTTTTCTAAGCTTTTATACAACCCCAACATAAACAGCACTTCTACCACAACGAATAATGGGCCGATGATAAGCCCTATAAGATCGTCTACAAATGCAGGCTTTTTACCTTCAAAGAAATGGCCAACAAATTGAAATACCCAGCCAACAACAAATAAGCCTATCCCCCAACCTAGCCAATGCGTTGTCTGCATTGCAGCAAATGGTGTTGCACCAATTACAGCAAGCGAGAACAAAACACTCATAACCACCCCAATAGACAGCGATAAGCGCAAATAATATAAGCAGGTCACACACGCAATGACAGTAGCGGGTGTAATGGTGACATCCAACACGAGCAATGCCGGTTTGCTAAGCAGAATAACGATTGCAAACACAATCATGGGTATACCGACAAAGTGCGTATAAATATTGCGTTTGTCCCTATGGTACAGGGCATAGTTGGCAAGCTGTTGGGTTAATGATTTCATTGTGAGATTTCTTATTTTAATTATGTGTTCACCCTGAGTTTAGAATAAAAGCTCAGCAAATCCCACTGTCTATACTTGCTACTCGTCGTTATCTTTATCTAACTCACCTGTAGCGCGGGTGTTGAAGCTTACAATATTCACTTTACGCGCTGAAGTATGCGCAGATTTTAATGGTCCTTCACCTTGCGGTTCATCATTGGGCTCGGGCGCTGTAGCGCCATTTTTAAATGGCTGTATCATATTTGCATACTGCTCTATAAGACGATGCATGCCCTCGGGCGCGTCACACCGTGTAAACTCCATTTCAACATCAACGATGTCTGTTCTTCGCCTTGGAGATTCCCCCGTTTTTGGAGATAAATTAACTCTAAAGGCAACCCGCTCAGCATTAAAACCATCAACCTCATGAGTTGCACGTTTTAATTCGCTCTCGGTTATTTGCACCGACAACTCAAAGCGCATTTTATCTAGGGCTATCCCCTGTGGTTGCACTAAAGCAATGAGCGGCACATACATGTCATGTTGATCATCAACTTGAACTTTCACCATTTTCGCAGCGAGTGAGCCATCTTCTTGTGTATCGAAGAATTGCTGTAGTTGCATCACGTACTGCTGCGAAATCATTTGCCCCGTTGTATTCACTGCATGATGAATACCTCTGGTGATATCGGTGAGCATTTGCGAATTCATTTTCTCTTTGCCAAACATCACTCGTCCTTATTGTTTTTCTGCCGCTTTGCTATTTCATTTAACTGGTGTATATCAACAAAGCCCGAACACGCAGTGATGTCTATCGACACGCGAGCCCGGGTATCGCTAATGCGCACCGCGCTATCACTTTTTAGCGTTATAGTTTGGGATTGCTCTTTAACGTCTGGCTTTTTGGCGCATAACACCTCATGTGATATGAAAACCCAAACCTGGCAATAGCAATCCCAGACCAACTGCTTAACACTGTTAAATAGGTGCACAAACATCGTCACTGTTTAACCTTACTTAGACTTCGCTTTTTCCTTTGCCGAGGAGTCCGGTGCAATCGCTGCTTTGGTGTCCTCGGGTAACTTCGATGCATCCGTTGGTTTGCCATCTCCGATGACAACCGGCTTGGTCGCAGCATCAGTCAAAAAGTCAATCACTCGCATCAGCGCCTCTGGTGGACCTTGGCGTTTAATCGCGGTGTGAATTGAATATTTTGCCCGGGTATCAGTTTTACGTGTTTGTTCAGATTTATGGGAAACCTTACCATGCACTTTTACTTTAAAAGGGCCCCAACCTAGGCTTGCTTCAAATCCACCTTCAGCATCTGTTTCACTGTGGCTTTCCTCTGATTGGGTGATTTCCAATTCAAAATCTATGGTGCCTTCTTCGATGCAAATATTTGGGTGTGTAAGCGCAGCCAATAACGGCACACGCATTGTTTTACGAATCGTTCCTTGAAACTTACCTTCGGTATCAACTTGCGTTTCGTCATATTCAAATTCAACATTTACCGCCTTGCCGTCTTTGATACATACCGTCATCAAAAACTCGGCATAGGCCCGACTAGCCTGCACCTGCGCGGTGATCATTGCACGCAAAGGTCCGCCAATCATCCGGTCTAATGGCAAGGCATTAATCACAGACCCTACTAATGCTGTGTCCATATTGTTCTCCTTTATACATAATTCGCTGTAGTAGCCTCTAAAACGTAGTTAGCACGTACGAAATAGAGGTAAATATGTAATAGGTTGTAATTATTGTTTTTACAAGTAATTTACATATAGTTAATATTAAATTTACGAATTTAGTATTGGAAAAGAAACTTATTGGGGATGAGGTATAACGTTCATACTGAGACTTTCACAACAGATGAATATTTTAAGGATGCACAAAACCCATATTCACGAACATGAGCAGTGGCAACAATGCCTATCATAATATCATTAAATTGTGGCCTAAATGCAGGTGGTTAGGTGTTGAGAGACTTGGAACTAAAGTAACCGCGTATCAACATTACGATTAAGGTTGCTGCTATAAATGCAGCCATAAGATGATGGACAATCAGGTGGCTGGCGATAAACATAGGGATATCATCAACTGAGTCAATGAGTATCAGTTTCAACACTAAGGCTACATACACACTCACATGCAGCCACAGCGCTGTACGAAAAATACGCCTAGCTCTGCTAGTAACAAAAGCAGACGCATTGATGATTCGGCATTTTATAACGAGCAATGCAATACAACTGATCATAATTGAGACAATACCCAATCCCAAAAGTGATGTTTTAATCACAATGACGGCGAATATCACATACAACCACATGTGTGTTATCCCAAAGTTAGCCGCTGATATAAACCCGATGCACGCTTTATAGGTTGTTCAATTGCGTAATCTAAGGTGCGGGTATCACTAATGATTTCAATATGCTTTTTCGCACGAGTAATGCCGGTGTACACCAATTGACGATTAAGATTATGCCCACCTCTTCCAAGAGGCGGTAATACCATTGCTGTGTGTGCAAACTCAGAGCCCTGAGATTTATGAATCGTCATCGCAAATACTTTGTCGAACTGCGGTAAACGCCCGGGATAAAACGCGCGAATATCTCCATCACTACCCACAAACATGGCCTTAAGTGCTCCTTGTTCATCATGCAATAGAATGCCGATATCACCATTGAATAAGCGTAGTTGATAATCGTTTTGCGTGATCATAATAGGCATGCCCATATAAAACTTACTGCCAATATCAATAAGCCCTTTTTGCGCAAGGCAATACTCTATACGTTGGTTGAGTTGCTCAACACCAAAAGGACCTTCGCGCAACGCGCCCAACAATTGGTATTGAGCGAATGCGTGATGAACTGCTATGGCATCCATACCCTCTTGAGCATATTGCAAATAGGCGCTGTAATGCTCAGCTGCGCGATTGATAAGGTCACTGTAAAAGCCCTCTTCCAAGGGAAAGTAACTCACATCGTCATGGTGCTGGCGCAATATTTCCTTAACCTGGCGTTGCTCGCCACGATTGACGGCATAGGCTAAACGGCCGATACCACTGAGACCGTCGAAGCGATAACTGTGTTGTAAAAAGGCAACGTTATCACGCAGCAAATAGTGAGTTTCTTCGCCGCTGTGATAGCGATTTTCTAAACAGTACTGTGCGAGTTTTTGTGCCCAAGTATCGCTGTAATGAGGCAAGACCCCAAGCTCACATTGACTGCATAAATCAGCCATTATGTTGCCAGTGTCCACAGAGCTAAGCTGATCTTTATCCCCCAATAAAATTAATCGCGTGTGCGGCGCAAGCGCATCCACCAGCTTAGACATCAAGCCAATATCAATCATCGAGGCTTCATCCACTATCACTAAGTCAGCGTGAATAGGATTATTGGCATCATGCCTAAAATTATTTGAGTAAGGCACGGTCCCCAATAAACGGTGCAGCGTTTGAGCTTGTTCTGGGATCAAGGATAACACCTGCTCACTGGTGTGGGTTAAGCTCCCTTTCGCGCCCATGATTGACTCGCTCAATCTCGCTGCAGCTTTCCCTGTGGGGGCGACTAATTCAATATGTAACGGCGCATTCTCGTACAGTGACTGCAAAATTGCTAATAACCGAGTGACGGTCGTTGTTTTCCCCGTTCCTGGGCCCCCTGTGATCACACTAAACTTGTGTGTCGCGGCCGTAGCACAGGCTACTTTCTGCCAGTTAGGTGCGCCCGTGGTGTGTGTGTCACTATCAAAATAATGCGCTAATAACGCAGTAAGTCGTTGCTCATCAATATGCACTGGCTCTTGGCTTAACTGCGCAAAACGTTGTGCAAGATTAGCTTCATAATCATCATAACGAGCAAGGTATAAGCGGCTATCAACAACTCGCACAGGCTGTCGCGCACCAACGCAAGGTAAGTTTTTTAGCACCTGATTCAACTCAAAATTCGCAGAAAATGTCACCATCTGCTCACTGCGCGGGTCAATCGCAAATGGGTTTTGCCAATCTATGGTGTTTAGTTCTAGGCAAGTATGCTGATTGTTCATGGCACTGAGTAACAGCAAGATGAGGTAAAAGCCGTCTCCCTGCTCTTCACCCGTCAGCAATTTGGCGAGCTCAACATCCACTTTACGTACTTTTTTTTGTGAGATTAAGGTCTCAATCATCACCACGTGCTCCTTGCGCAAACAAGCCGTCTAAAGCAATTATTTCATCAGCGCTAAACGTGCGATGATACACACCTTGCCCCTCTCCCATTGCCCGTAAAAAGGTATACACCATTGATCCCAAGTGCTGCTGGGGGTTGTAATTAGGCATACGCGCTTTGAGCAAACGATGCAGTGCCACCATGTAAATCGCCCCTTGAACATGGTAGCTGTGTGAATTCATCGCATGAGTGAGCGCATCAAAGTTATAGTCAGTCGCGCTATCACCTAGGTAATTTGATTTGTAATCAAGTACGTAGTATCGCCCTTGATAGCAAAAAATTAAGTCAATAAAACCTTTCAAAACCCCTTTGACACGCTCAAAATCGAGCGCAAAATCATGGCTAAATATACGCAACATAGCATTATTGAAAGTAGGCGCATCCAATTGCTCTATCGGTACGTGAAATTCCATTTCTACCAGGCAATCTTTGCTGTCCAGTGCGCCTAGACTTAAACCTGACTCGCTTAATGGACAGCGAACTATATCGACCATCCACTGCTCGAGTAATGGCTGCCACTTTTCATCCAATGCATATTTTTCGAGACTCGCCTCGATAACATCACTAAGGTGTGCCATCGCCTGCGCATCTTGCTGTGCTACTCCAGAGAATGAAATTTGCTCCAAAATGTCGTGCAAACAGCTACCCGGCCCGGGACCTTTTGGAAAGTCATACGCCGTGAGCTGCTCGCTGCGTGTATCATTAGCAACATTTAAATATTGCTCGATTCTATGATCTTCATCGTCAGCACCGCTGAGGTTCATGGCACTTGAATCATGATGTTTATAGCTTAATGCGCTAAAGCTTGTTGCCCGCCAATTGCGCTCAATAGTGGCCTGTTGTTGTGCCACTTCAGCGTGAGCACGCTCAATGCCTAACAAGACGCCCTCAGAGCAAGGCGTTTGTTCACTCAAACACACTCTCACACCTTGATTAGCAGCAAAGCGTTGCTGCAATCGAGAAAAGAAATTACTTGCTTCACAGTGTTGGTCAGCGCCAAACAGTAAATAACCAAGCGCACAGTCATTCATAGCAGAGCGGTTACGTTGGCCAACGCTATATAACCCCAGTGATACATGGTAAATACCGCGCGTTAAGGCTACATATAACAGTCGTAAATCTTCTGCTAAACGCTCTTGCTCTGCGCGCTCCATGCTCTGCTCACTTTGCGCCAAGTCCAAATAAAATTGTGATTTGTCGTGATAATAAGCCAGCGAACTTGGTCTAAAACTCAGGGCAAAGGGCATAAACACGATGGGGTACTCTAAGCCCTTGGAGGCATGCATAGTGACGATTTGTACCAAGTTAGCGTCTGTTTCTAGGCGCAATTGCGCGCTATCTGAATCACTGCTTTGTGCCGCCAACTGTTGATGAAAGTAGTTTAATAGTCTCGCAGTACCATCGAGCTCGAGTTGTTTATGTTGCAAAATTTCACATAAATGACGGTAATCCGTAAGCGCGCGCTCAACATCCCACCCTGAGTTGCGCCAAAGCGTGGGTAATGCATTATTCCATAGTACATGCTCAAGCATCGCCAGCGCCCCTTCGCTGTACCAAAGTTTACGCAACTGAGCAAAATCATTAAGGAGTGCTTGCCACGCATGTTGGTCGTCACTCAAAGCCAAAATACGTTGCGCGCTGTAATTGTAAAACGGTCCTCTGAGCATACCGCGCAACAAGCGCTCATCATAAGGGCCATGTAATACGCACAGTAAGCGATATAAGTGCGCTGCTATGGGCTGTTTGAACACGCTGTCGCGAGCCAGATACACACTGGCTACACCAACCTCGCCGAGTGCTTTTTTCATTAACGCGGCTTCATTGCGATCTCTGACAAGCACACAGAAATCCCCTGCACTTGGGGGCTGCTCTGCCAAAGTTAATCGCCCTTGCTGCGCCATTGCGAGTAAGTAGTGAATGCGTTTAGCATAGGCAGATGCCAAACCTTGATGACCAAGATCTTTAGAGAGCACCTCATTGTCATCACCAAACCATTGCAACTCCATAGCTGGTAGAGGCGCGTCATCTAAACATAACTGCTTCGCTTTGCCTTGGGCTGCAACTTCTATAAAGGGAATTTCCTTATTGAAAATAAAGCTATTTGGATGTGACGCAAAGAGATCATTAACGCATTGAACAAGTTCGCTACTGGAACGATAATTTTTCCCTAAGGTATACAACTGCTCGTTGCCTAACTGATGTTTCGCATCAATGTAGGTAAAAATATCGGCACCACGGAAACCATAAATTGCCTGTTTCGGATCACCTATCATGGTTAATCCCGAAAATTGACCCTCTTTAGGGGTATAGAGGGTATTAAAAATGCCGTATTGGATTGGGTCCGTATCTTGGAACTCATCAATCATTGCCACTGGGTACTGGCTACGAATTTGCGCACATAACACCCCTTGTTGATCGTCTTTAAGGGCGCAATATAACCCCCGCAATAGATCATCAGGACTGATCAACGCTTGGCGCTTTTTATTGCGCTCAATGTGCCTGCGCACACTGGCTAGAGCGAGATGTAAAATCACGTGCGCAAAGTGCGCCCCAAATGATTCACTCAAGCGCGCCATGTGCTCAAACTGGGGTACCATCGCATGCTCAAACACAGTGCCATTTTTTTTGTAAATAGCCGCATCACTTAAGCTATGCGACGACCACAATGAATACGAGTGCCCAGCTTTGCCCAACTCAAGCATGACGGCATCTGATTGGCAAAATGCCTGCAAACCACTGACATTTGCTTTATGTTTTGGCTTGGCAGTACCTTTAATGTCACTTGCATCTAATTGTGCGAAGAAATCCCCATCTAGCAGGGCCTGCTTAAACTGTGGGAGCGCATCGAGGTACGCTTGTTGTTGCTGCCATAAGTTGAGCAACTGTGCGTTGGGGTCTTGAACCTGAGGCTCAATGATCAGTTGCTCTTTGCTGATCAGTGGACTGAGTAGTTTCAGTAAGCTAAAGGGTGATGAATAATGCGCCAATACTGCTTGCGCTTGTTGAGCAGACAATCCATAGACAAACTGTCGCCAAAAATCGAATACGGCTTGCTCATACAATTCTCTTTCATCCAAAATGAATTGCAGGTTGAACGCCATATTAGATTCGAATGCATGTTGCTTTAACATCCGCTGGCAAAAACCATGAATGGTATAAATGGCACTCTCATCCAGTGACTTGGCAGCAACATCAAGCAAATTAAACGCCTGCTGTGGCTCAGCCACTTGGGCAAGTAGAGAATTGACTAATTCATCCTCCGTATGTTTGCCCAATAAGGTATCTTTAGCGATAGTAATTCGCGCGCGAACCCTGTCTTTTATTTCACTGGTTGCTGCTTCGGTGAAGGTGACCACTAAAATTTGCTCGACACTCAAGGGTTCTCCTTGCTCACCATTGGCTCCTTGGTAAAGGCCGAGCAAATAACGTAAATACAAACCTGTAATCGTGTATGTTTTACCAGTTCCCGCACTGGCCTCAATGAGTTGCTGACCAGCAAGGGGAAGCGTTAACGGGTCAAGAATCTGCATACTTTTGCTCCTGACCATGCTCAAATATGGGTTTTAATAGCTGTGAAGACCAATCACAAAATGCCTGTTCACAGGTAAATAAGTCTTGGTAGTCGGCACTTATGTAGGGATCGGTTCGCTCTGCAACACCAACATAGGGACTGCCCACAAATTTCACGTTTGCTTTATTCATATCTTGTGTTTTTACCCACTCCCAACCACTCACAGGAAAAAATGTGGGGCTTTGTTGATGTGCCTGCTGGTACAGTTGTAACCATGGCGACACCATTTCTTTTGCCGCATCCACACTCACGGGCGCAAAGCTCACTTGCTCATCTAGGCCCATTACATACGTGGTGACGTTATTGCCCATGATTTGTGCCAATAAGTGGCAAATAAAACCGTTAATACGGTCTTTGGGTTTGATACTCGCGCTGCGATAGAATATTTGTTGCGAGTCATAAACATGGCCAAGCCATCCTTGTATATTAAATCCATTTAACTGCGTATCGACTTCAACAAGACTTTGAGTTTGTCCTGCAATGCGCATTCTAACTTGGTTAGCCAATGGCTCAACACGCTCCTTTAATTGCCCAAGTGTAAGATTGGCCAATACGCCTTGAGGCAACACACCACGCTGCAATATTGCTTCATCGTCTACCTTGTGATTATGAACCTGAGACTTCAGTAACTCATCAAGTAGTTGATAACGCGCCAATGGGTCCATATCAAAATGCTCGTTATCATCGATGATATCCCCCACTTCCTCGAGCCTGACACCCAGTATCTGTTGATAAAAATAATGCTGAGGTCGCGTGGCGCTTTTGAGCAGCGCTTCAAGTTCAATCAACGTTGGCACGTCGTTAATAAGGTCGTGTTGGTGTTGTTGACTCGGCTGTGCATCGGGCTCTGGCAATGCCCATATCGGATTGAAACTTTGCCATTTTCCACCCGCTTCGTAGTACTGTGGGTGAAATGGCTGCAGATGATGAAAATCTGTGAAATGCTGACTCACCAGACACTTGTGCCCGTCAATCTCAAAGCAACGGTCTAGGTATTCACACAACTCACTCACTAGCACCGAAGGCATACGCTCACTATTGTCGCGGCTTGATCGGCCGATGTAACTCAAATAGACACTCTGTCTGGCGCTTAACAATGCTTCTAAAAATAAATAGCGGTCATCAAGTCGTCGTGAACGGTCGCCTTTTTTACGCGTGCTGTATGACACTAAGTCAAAACCAATGGGTTGCACATTGCGAGGGTAGTCAGCATCGTTTAAGCCCAAAATACACACTTTCTTAAACGGCACGGCACGCATCGGCATCAGGGTACAGAAATTTACTTGTCCCATTAAAAAGCGTTGTCCAACGCCCTTATCTTGAACACCTTGCAGTAATAAATTAGCAAACACTCGCTGTGATATAGGGCCTTGATAATCGCCATTGTCAAAGTGCTTTTCAATATTGCTTAGCAGCTTATCTATCAGTGCCAAATCATTCGCATTAAGTGCATTAGTGGCAAACACACGCTCCACGGCATCACGCATAACCTGCACCTTGAGTGATACATTCGCATCATCAACTAAAGAAGTGCGCACTGCTACCATCGCCTGTATGAAACTCAGTAGTTTACTAAGAATCTGCGTGGCCATGCCTTCTACTGCATTGGCAGGATAAATACCTGCAAACGGTTCATCTGTTGTTGCAATGCCCAACAAGAGCCGTTTTAAGCCGAGCTCCCACGTATTGAGCTCAAGCGTTGGCAGGTTAAATTGTGCTTTATGCTCACCATCTATGCCCCACTTGACGCCAACCTGTTCAAGCCACACTTGGCATTGCATCAATTCGTTTTCAGATAGTTCAAACTGCGCGCTAATGGCTTCAATGTGCAGTAAATCAACTAATTCACTGACGCCAAAGCGACTAAATGGCAGCTGCGCCAAGGTTAAAAGTGCATTGAGCAAAGGACGCTCTTGGGCGATGGATAAATCGGCAATCGCATAGGGGATATGCCTTGCGCCTTTGGCGCCACCGAAAACAGCCTCTATAAAGGCACTGTATTGGCCCACATCAGGCATCATGACGATAATATCTTTGGGAGTTAAGCTCGAATCTTGTGCGAATTCCCGAAGCAAATGGTCGTGCAAACTCTCTACTTCACGCAATTGCGTGTGGCAATTGGCAATACGAAACGATGCATCGTCTTTTGACAAGGGTATTTTTCCCTCGTCGCTGACAAACCAGTGATTGTCTTCACTCAATGATTGTCCTTTAAATGCTAAGTCGTAGACTTCTTGTTGCAAATGGCCTAGTAAATTGTTTGAAAACTCATTATCGAAGCCATCTAACCACTTTGCATCAAGTTCAATCAGCTGCTCTAAATAATCCCGTCCTAGTTTCCCCCATGAGGCTAACAGCGGATTACCGACAATGTAGTAGTGCGCCTCATTTGCTAGTGCGTCTAGATGAGGCTTAACCTTGTAGCGGCTGTTGATTTTTGCCAAGGTCTTCTCATCGACCAAATCCCCCCAATAGTGTTCACTGGGATTAAAGAGAAAAATTAACACTTCGGTATGCTGTGCAATAGCATTAATGATCTCAAGCTGAGTTTGCGCTAATGCGGAAATACCAAATAGGCAAATTCTCGGCGGTAAGTTCACTGAGCCTTTGGCGAGTGCA
Source organism: Pseudoalteromonas maris (assembly GCF_049257235.1). Taxonomy (NCBI): domain Bacteria; kingdom Pseudomonadati; phylum Pseudomonadota; class Gammaproteobacteria; order Alteromonadales; family Pseudoalteromonadaceae; genus Pseudoalteromonas; species Pseudoalteromonas maris. Next base: position 318,814 of record NZ_JBMMUF010000002.1, on the reverse strand, counting down.
TCAAGCAATCCTTGATGCATATTAGCGCGGTGATATGGACTTTGATTCAACTCTTGTACGCGCAGCACCAACGTGCGCCATAAATCACTTTGCCAAGGTGCATGAGAGATATCGACCTCATCAAGTTCATCAATTCCTTGTTGCCATGTGTGTAGCCAATGTGGACGGTACATCAAGTAATGGTCAAACACGTCTGCTATTTTTTCACACAAGGCAAAACGCTTAGCACCGTCTTCATCATCGGCTAAATACTTCGCAAGTGCCTCATAATTGCTTTCACCGAGCTTAGCAGGGAGGATTTCAAAGAGCTTCCATGCCATGTTCGGCTTGTTGAAAGCAGATTCTTCGGGCACATCAGGCAAACTCTGTTGATACAATGACCAAATAAAACTTGAAGGTAATGGAAAGTCGACTTGTGCACATACGCCCAGTGTTTTTGTTAGCTCTAATTTGAGCCACTGCGACATGCCCGGAGAGTGGACTAACACAAGTTCTTTAGCAAAAATGTCATCACTGCTCGGATTGGCCAATACGGCACACAACTGTGCGCTCAAGATTTCCATGCGATTTGATTGTATTATGTGCAGCATGTAAAATTTTGCGAAATCAATGAGAAAAGTCCAGTGTACGCAATTTTATATCTAGACACTAGGGCGTGCTGATCTTTGCTGTTTGTTTTTTGCAGCAGTCATTGGAGTGTTTTGGCAAGGCACAATTTGCGTCGCATAGTGATTCTATGGAAGTCAGGTGATAACGCAGACAAAATACCCCAATGGCGTTGCCCAGAGGGTTCAACCATTGACTTGCTCTGCGTTGTCATGGGCCATGACCATAGTTCACTATGCACCATGACCCATTCCTAGCATTGAAAGCCTTTGATTTGAACAAAATTCATACTTCAAAGATCACCACGCCCTAGACTATACTCTTGGTTTGCGACATTACACTTATAGGGTAATCTCGCGTTTATCATGGATTAGATTAATACAAGGAACAAGGATGCGTTCTTCACTTATCACCCTCGCGTGTGCGGCCACACTATCGGCACCGATAGCACTGCTTAGCAATAACTCAGATATTCCCTTCAACCTGTTTACAACACAACAGGATGAACAAACGTTAAGCCCCAAAGTCACAGGTAGCCTCTTTGTTGGCGAGCGACAGTTAGCCAACATTGAAATCACTCGAACCTTATCCATAGGCGAGACAAAGTTTATCTCTCATGCCAGAACAAACTACCGCGGTGAGTTTTCTTTTAATGAATATGTCAGTAGTGAAGCCCTTATTGGTCAGTCAAATGCTCGGTTGTGGCAAGACATCAGCGTACGCTATCAAGGGCAACAGTATGTGCTTTGGTATACGGCAATTGACCATGAAATTGACAATTATGTTATTCAAAAAGCGGTTGCTAATCTTGAGTGTGATTTACGCTCGCCCGAGCGCGAGATCAATATCAACGACAGATATCGACCACGAATTCCCATTAGCGTGTATTCTATTTGCGAAATAAGCGACGACAAAAAAAAGCCACTCAGTTGAGTGGCCAATATGACAATGGATATCCAATGAGAAGACAATGCAGTGTTGCATGTATTTCATAGAATTAGGGCGTGTTGATCTTTGTTGTTTGGTTTTGCAGCAGTCATTGGGGCATTTTGGCAAGGCAGAGCCTGCGTCGCATAGTCATTCTATGTAAGTCAGGCGATAACGCAGTGAAAATACGCCAATGGCGCTGCCCAAAGGGTTCAACCAAAGGCGTACACTGCGTTGTCATGGGCCATGAACATAGTTCACTATGCACCATGACCCATTCCTAGCATTGAAAGCCTTTGATTTAAACAAAATTCAAACTTCAAAGGTCAATACGCCCTCATTTAATTTCACAACGTTGCAATTTAATGACACCCAGCAACAGCAACAAGTTAATAAAGCTGTTGCAGCATTTCTTCTGAATATGCAGTCAGTTGTTGACCCGCTTTTAGTTTGCTAACTAAATCTGGGTTAGCGATAAATGGGCGACCAATCGCTACTATGTCAAAACGCTTATCAGCAATTGCTTGCGCTCCTTGCTCTGGTGTGTAGCTACCCACACCGACCAAATGTCCTTGGTAGCGCTCACGCAAATAAGCTGACGCTTTACCACCGAGGTAATCGAACTCCATTGCATCATCGAAAATGCCTAAGTGTAAATAAGCCAAGGTGCGTTTATTCAACTCATTCAATAAATAGTCGAATGTGTGTGTATCTTGCTCATCACCTGGTTCTAACAAGAAGTATGCCCCCGGCGATACTCTTAATGCAGTGCGACCCGCGCCAATACGTTGTGATACGGCATCAACAACCTCGAGTGCGAAACGCGCGCGATTTTGTGCAGTGCCACCGTATTCATCAGTACGTTGGTTCGCACTGTGGTGCAAAAATTGGTCAATAAGATAACCATTCGCACCATGGATTTCGACACCATCAAACCCTGCCTCTATTGCATTTTCTGCAGCTTTAGCATAATCAGCAACGACTTGAGCAATTTCCTCTGTCGACAGCGCCTTAGGTACTTGGTAAGTTAACTCACGCATACGCGGCACTGTACCTTGCAGCCCAATGGCGCTCGCACCTACGACTTCACCGCCAAAAAAATGTGGGTGTGCTACGCGGCCAACATGCCATAATTGGCAGAACATTTTGCCCCCTTTCGCGTGTACCGCGTCTGTCACTTTACGCCAGCCTTCAATTTGCGCCTGAGTGAATATCCCCGGTACATTAGGGTAGCCCTGTGCGTCAGGGCGAATAATTGTCGCTTCGCTGATAATTAAACCCGCATCTGCACGACGTTCATAATATTCCACCATGGCCTGAGTAGGAACTAACTCATCGCTTGCCATGCATCGGGTTAATGGTGCCATCATGATGCGGTTCTTGAGTTCAACATCATCTGATAAAGGGTATGGGGTAAACAAAATATCTTGCATAGAAAACTCTCTTAGATGGATCTTGTCTTAAATTAGGCAACAAACTACCCTTTATTGAATGATCGTTCAAGATATTTAAACAAAACAATGGTACTATCTTATTCCTCTTTGATTATTTGATGTAACTACTATGCGCAGTACCGAGTTTGACCGCTCTGAGGTTCTTCACAATGCGATGCAAACATTCATGGAACATGGCTATGCAAAGTCAAGTATGCAAAAACTCACCAGCGCGACGGGACTCCATCCTGGTTCAATTTATTGCGCGTTTGGCAGTAAAAAAGGGCTCTTTGTCGAAGCGATAAATTACTATCAAACGCAAAAGCGTAAAGAATTTATGGCATTGTTCGATGATAAGACACCTGTGCTAAATAGCCTCAAAGCGTTAATCGATTCGGTAGTTGCACAATGCTTGGACGATTCCTGCGCCAAAGTCTGTTTGCTGACACAATCTCTCAACGAAATGGGTAATCACGATCCCCAAATCAAGGCGATGTTAAGTGAAAACTTGCAGCACATTGAACAGCAACTTGCACTACACATTATGAACGCGCAAAAACAAGGTGAAGGTATAAGAGATGACTGCCCCCTCACCCTGGCTCGGTTTGTTAGTCTTGGATTGTACGGTTTACGCACATATGCCTATACACATCAGGATAAAGCAATTCTCAAAGCAATGGGCGATCAGCTTTTATTGTCTATAAAATCATAAAGAAAAAGCGCTACCAAGTAGATAGCGCTATACGTGGAACATTCAAGTTAGCCAAATACAACAACTCAGACGTGTACCACCTCAGGCCTGAGGCTGTAAAATATATACAGCACTTCGGCTTTTTCTTTATCGCCAACATTGTGATTATCAAGTGCTTGCATCACATCATCGACGGCAGCCATGTATTCATTATCGTTGATATTCATATTTTGATGTGCCGTTCGCATATCTTTTCCCTCATAGACCTGAGGGCCACCGCTACCAGTTATGAAAAACTTGGCAACAGTATCTTTTAATGTGACGACATCACTATTAGCAAAGCGCGCTTTTATAACAGGGTTTTGTCGATGTAATTCGACTACATCATTCGAGATACTGCGGATCCCCTGCTCACCACCTAAGCGCTCAAATAAACTTGTGTCCATTGCGGTACACCTCGTGTGGTTTGAATCTCTTTAAGCATAGCTCAACTTGAGTCTGAGCTTATTTCGATTTCAAGGTGTAGTCGTATTCTAGATAATACCAATTGCATTAGAAAAGTGAGCTAGGATAGCGCTGGATAAATAGCGTGATAGCAAGGCATAATTTTTCGTATGTAGTTATTCTACATAGAAAAATTATAACACAGTGAGCAGGCTATTTAGCCCGCTAGGAAGATCAATTATTTAATTCAATTGGTATAAAGCCGTAGATGAGAAATAGAAGAGCGCTCCCACTGCAAAGAATCACTCAAACCATTAATTTCCGCCGTATAGTTATCGCCAAAAAACTAAGACAAAGCGAATTCCACAGCCGCTTGTGCATGGATAAAAGTGGTATCGAACAAGGCAATATCTGTATCAGACTGACTTACCAGCAAACCAATTTCTGTACACCCTAAAATGATCCCTTGTGCTCCGCTGAAGTGAAGCTCATTGATAATACGCATAAATGCCAAATGGGAGTCTGGATACACATGACCATGGCATAGCTCTTTGTATATTACCTCATGGATACACGTGCGATGAGGGGCATCGGGTATCAACACCTTTATTCCATGTTTGTCTTGTAAACGCTGACGGTAAAAGTCTTGCTCCATTGTAAAGGCTGTCCCTAACAACCCAACCGTATCAATGCCTTTTTGCTTTAGCTTCACTGCAACAGCATCAGCGATATGGATGATAGGAATGGAAATATTCTCCTGCATCACGTCGGCTACTTTGTGCATCGTATTGGTGGCTATGACGATGCAGTCAGCACCTGCTCGCTCTAGACTTTGCGCTGCGTGCGAGAGCTTATTCGCCAACTGCGGCCATTGATGGTTATGCTGTAATTGCTCAATCGGGGCAAAATCAACGCTATACATTAACAATTCGGCACTATGCAAACCGCCAAGATGGTCATTCACTCCCTCGTTGATTGCCTTGTAGTAAGTCTGTGTGCTTTGCCAACTCATACCGCCGATGATGCCTATTTTCTTCATGATTTTTCCTAGATTGCCCGTACTTTCATTATTGGTATAGGTTATGTGCAAACCGATTACCCTTAGGTAAATAATAATTGTCGTAGTCTAGAGAAAATGCCACCCAATGTGCCTTTCCTTTGATCTCAGAGCGAGGTACAAGCCCATAAACGCGAGAATCGGCACTGTTTCGGCGGTTATCCCCCATCACAAAGTAATGATCGGCTGGAATTGTTACAGTATGTAGATTTGCTAGATGTGCTGAGCGCGTTTTATCGATACGAACTAAGTGGTTAATGTCGCCAAGCTGCTCATGCAGCAAAAACGCATCGTCGCTGGTGCTTTTTATTACATATTTGAGTGGTTCGCCGTTAATGAACACCCTCTCATTACTCATGCTGATGGTGTCACCTGGCACCGCCACAATACGCTTTAGCAAGCGATTGTCTGCTGCTTGTGACTCAAAGACGATGATATCACCGCGTTGTGGTTCTGCCAGTCGAGCAACTGTATGATCAGTGAAAGGGATTTTGGCGTCATAAGCCATTTTATCGACGGTGATTTGATCCCCAATCTCGACAGTAGGTAACATTGAGCCAGAAGGTACGGTGTACCAATCGGCAAAAGAACTGCGCATCGAAAAAATAAAGGCCATGGTGAGAATAATTCCCCAATTGGCCTTTAATGTAGTGTGCATAAATTGTCTAATTTTATGAAACTTATATGTCATAGCTCGCTCCTTTTTTTCCTTGGAACATGCTATGAGTTAATTAGTTCGACGGCAGTTGTAAGCAATTATGACTAGGCGACCAGTCGGCGTGACACCCACCACGTTAACACTTGCATTATTAGGGCGCACACTAAACACGCCACCAATCCATTTTGCTGATACAACCAGCCGGATAACACTGTGCCCACAAGCCTGCCGCTAGCATTAGCCATGTAATAAAAACCAACATCCATCGATACACTGTCGCGGTCTGCCAAATGCACAACAAGATAGCTGTGCAGTGAGGAATTGAGCGCAAACACCACGCCAAAAAGCAACAAACCACTGACTAAGATGATATTTTGCGTCGCAATACTGTTACCAAAATACACATAGCAAAGAATGAGGACGGCCGTGGTGACAGCAAGTGCGCCACTAAGCGTAATTGCATGCTTGAATACATCGTCCCCCTTTTTTAAGCCCAAGCGGGGTGCAAGGCTTTGAACAATGCCATAGCCGATGATCCACAGCGCCATAAATCCCCCCACCTGCTCGTGTTGCCAACCCAATGCTGAAATAAAAAACACAGGTAATGCGACAACAAACCACACATCGCGAGAGGCAAAGAGTAATAATCGTGCAAGCGACAAGCGGTTTAGTGCTTCACTCTTGGAAAATACATCTTTAAATTTTGGCTTGTATTTACTTCGCCCTAAGTCCTGTGTTAGCAACAAGGCGCTAAAGATAAATCCAGCAGCGACTACAGCCATCAGTGCAATAATCGCCCCGTCAAAACCCCAAAGCGCCAACAATGCGCCGCCGAGGAAATAGCCAATACCTTTTAGCGCATTTTTGGAACCGGTTAGCAGGGCAATCCATTTGTACAACCGCCCTTGCTGCTGGTCGCTTACCACCGTTTTAATGGCACTTTTGGCACTCATTTTATTGAGATCTTTTGCGATGCCGCTTAACGCTTGTGCCGCCATGACCCAGGGCACACTGAGCATGGATTTATCCACCAGCAGCATGCCCAGAGCGATAAGCTGCATCAACATACCCATTTGCATAGTGCGATTGAGGCCAATACGCGCCCCTAGCCAGCCACCGACAAGGTTTGTGACAACACCAAAAAACTCATAAAACAAAAACAGCATGGCAATAGCCAGCGGTGTGTAACCTAGTTGGTAGAAATACAACACCACCAACATACGTAAAGCGCCATCACTGAGTGTAAATGCCCAGTAGTTGGCGGTGATCACACCATATTGCTTTAACGGCGATGATGACATGTGTGTACCTATAGTGACTTAGCTACTTTTAACACCAGCTCAGCACTGCGGTTGGCATAACCCCATTCATTGTCATACCACAGATACATTTTTGCCTGCGTGCCGTTTACAACCATTGTTGATAATGCGTCAACGATGCATGAACGTGGGTCGGTACGATAATCAATAGATACCAAAGGCTTTTCCTCATAGCCCAAGATACCTTTTAGAGCACCTTGTGCTGCTTCTTTAAACCAAGCATTAAGTTCATCCTCTGTGGTAGATCGCGCTAACTCAAAAACACAATCGGTGATTGAAGCATTTGCCAGAGGTACGCGCACAGCATGACCATTTAGCTTGCCTTTGAGCTCAGGGAAAATATGAGTAATAGCGGTTGCAGATCCCGTTGTAGTCGGTATCAAGCTCATGCCGCATGCACGCGCACGGCGTAAATCCTTATGTGGAGCGTCAATAATGGTTTGTGTATTGGTAATGTCATGGATGGTGGTCATAGAGCCATGCTTGATACCTATTTTCTCTTGTAACACCTTCACTACAGGCGCTAAGCAATTAGTGGTGCATGATGCTGCTGTAACTAGGTTATGAACATTGCTATCGTACAGGTCGTCATTAACCCCCATAACGATGTTTAACACCCCTTCTTCTTTTACAGGTGCGGTCACTACCACCTTTTTTACGCCTTGTGCAAGATATTGCTCTAGCAATACACGCTCTTTCATTTTACCTGACGCTTCGACAACAATGTCGCACCCCGACCAATCAGTCTCATTGATTGCTTTGTTTGCTGAGCAGCTAATAAATACATCGTTTACTGTCATGCCTTGCTCACTAGCATCACAGCTATGATGCCAACGTCCGTGCACTGAGTCGAATTCGAGCAAATGAGCCAATGTTTTCGCATCACCCGCCGGGTCGTTAATATGAACGATTTCTAATTCTGGCCAATCAAATGCTGCGCGCATGATCAAACGTCCCATGCGGCCAAAGCCATTAATACCCACTTTAATTGCCATCACTTATCTCCTTAATTACAACAAGACGCTTGTCGGCTTGGCCGCGCGCCCATTTTGTTCAATCGCACCAATGCGGACTCTAATAACTGCTGATTGTTCAATGCAGTTGTATTGATAATGTCCATATGCCACTGTGGCATGGCGTTATTGAGGCGATAAAAAACCCATTGTCTGTCTTTGCGAGTACTGACAATTTGTGCATCTTTGAGCACAGCCAAATGACGTGAAATCTTAGGTTGGCTTAACTGAAGTGCACTCACAAATTCACACACGCACAGTTCTTGCTCGTGTGCTATCAGCAAACATATTTGTAGACGGGTATCATCGCTCAGGGCTTTAAATAAAGGCACGCTTGTTACATATGGAATTTCGAATATACACTATGCTACGTCGAGTTGGTTATATATGCAATATCGAATATAGCGGTTAGCCTATACGAATCTGGGCTTCTATCGCTTTTGCTGGCGTAAACGTGATGTGCACTCGCAAACCCTGAGGTTCAAGGTTGTGCAATGTTATTTGCCCTTTTAGGGCGTTACGAACTAGGTTATACACAATGGTTAAACCCAAACCTTTACTGCCCTCTCCTCGCTTGGTTGTCATAAATGGCTCGTAGGCTCTGGCCTTTAACTGCTCATCTAAACCCGGGCCATTATCATCAATAAAGATGTGAATATCATTACTTTGCACGGTTACACGAATCACAATGTTCAATACTTGCCCAGCCACTCGGGCATGATGCAGACAGTTACGTACACAGCAACTGACCACTTGCGAAAACGCGCTTACTGACGCACTGATCTGTAAGTCATCGTCGATATCCAGTGCAATGTTGGTATCCTCTTGGCGTATATCATTGGTGAATGTCATCAAAATACTCTGAATATGATCTTTGACCGCAAATGTCGTGATTTGATTATACTCTTTAAAATCTGCAATCATTTTAAAGTGCTCAATAAGTTGTGCACTGCGATTTAAATTACTCTCTAATAACACCAACGAGCGCTCAGCATTGGCAATGAGATTACTGAGGGTATGTTTACGCAATTTTCCTGCTTGAAAGTCATGTTTAAGTAGTGAGAATTGATCTTTTAGTACGGATTGGCTGGTAATGGCGACGCCAATGGGTGTATTCAGTTCGTGGGCAAAACCACTTACCATACTCCCCAAACTGGCCATTTTCGCCTCCTCAATGAGCTTATCTTGCGCTTCACCTAAGCGCTGTAATAACTCATCGATAAACGCAAAGAGTGAGTCTATGTCTCTGCCCAATCGCGATATTTCGTCATCGCCATGCAGTGCGGTACGAAATGAAAAATCTTCTTCGTGCATAACGCGCGCAATTTGCTCGTGCAATTTTGATAATGACTGTGCGGTGCGCTTGCTAACGAGGTGCAAGAAAAACAACAACATGATTGCCACAGTAGCAACGAGTGTGAGTACCAAGGCATTGGCCAATAAGGCCTCATCCACGCGACTTTGTGTAAATCCTTGAGAAAAACGCTGTAAGCTCAGCTCTATTTTTGCCTCTTGCTCAGACAATTGAGCACGTAACCCTTCATTTGGTGTGGTGCCTAAACGGTTGTACAAAGCAACGACATCTGAAAATATTTGTCCGTATTTATTAACTAAGATTGCGGCATTTTCTACGTTTTGCTCTTTGACCAACACGAGAATGTTATCAAAATGCTGGCGATGCAAATCGAGATAGGTGTCATCAAATCGCAGCAAATAGTCTTTTTCACGACGGCGCATTTCCAAAATTTGCACCACTAATTCTTGATTTTGCTCCTTCGCAGCCAACGTTCTTAAACGGTGTATTTGCGAGCGAAACTCGCCTCTGAGGCCACTGTTTTCATTAAGGCCGAGCGTCTTGATTGCTTCTATTAGAGAGTTGAGTTGGGTGATGTAAGTGCCAAGATTATTCTTAAGATCAGTCACCAGCAGCTTCTCCTCTGCGCTGGTAGATTCATTATCCAGTTGGATTTGATATTGCCAGTAGGATGCAATTTGTTGCTCAAGCGTCGACACAGAAGCCGCATCGCGGTTACTGAGCAGTTCATTTTTGTAAATAACCAGCTTATCAATGGCACGTTGATGCTCATGCACACGCGCCTGCATTTTTGTTAGCGTTCCCAAGCTAAAATACACGTATGTTGTTGCTATTAATAAGCTGAGGACAATGACGACAGAAGTCCCTGTTACCCAAAAAACAAATCGTCTTAAATTCAAGGTGCTAAACCCTATTTCATCTGTACCTAAAAGAATAGTTGGTATCAGTTACAAAGCAATAGATGATCATGTTTAAACGCAAAAAAGCCGCTTAAAAGCGGCTTTTTACAACAACAATGGTTTTACAGGTATTTTGCCAAGTTTTTCACTTGGTCAAGCATACGGTTTGAGAAACCCCATTCATTGTCATACCAAGCCATTACCTTGACAAGCTTACCATCCACCTTTGTTTGCGTTGAGTCAAACACCGAAGACGCTGGGTTGTGGTTAAAGTCGATTGATACCAATGGCAATTCATTGTAATCAAGTACTGCTGACATAGCACCTTCAGCCGCAGCTTTGACCACTTCATTCACTTCTTCAGCAGTGGTATCACGCTTTGCAATAAAGGTTAAATCAACAAGTGATACGTTGATAGTCGGTACGCGAACCGCCATACCGTCTAACTTACCTGCTAGTTCTGGAAGCACTAGGCCAACCGCCTTTGCTGCACCGGTTTTTGTCGGGATCATAGATTGAGTCGCACTACGAGCACGATATAAATCTGAGTGATATACATCAGACAAATTCTGGTCATTCGTGTACGCATGAATGGTTGTCATACTACCTTGTTCGATACCAATAGCATCGTTGAGCGCTTTAGCAACCGGCGCTAAACAGTTCGTTGTACACGATGCGTTTGAAATGATGGTACTTTGTGCGTCTAGTACATCGTCATTCACACCGTGAACAACGGTGGCGTCCATATCAGTACCAGGTGCTGAAACGATTACCTTTTTTGCACCTGCTTCAAGGTGTTTGCCTGCGCTCTCGCGAGATGTGAACAAGCCGGTACATTCAAGAACAATGTCTACACCTAATTCAGCCCATGGAAGATTCGCCGGATCGCGCTCTTGCACCAGTTTAATTTCATCAGAGCCAATTAGCATAACATCATCTTTAAGGCTCACCTTTTGCGAAAACTGACCATGCACTGAGTCAAATTGTGTAAGGTGCGCATTCACGTTGGCTGGCGCTAGGTCGTTAATTGCAACAACTTGGATTTCGTTGTTTTGACCTGATTCATAAAGCGCGCGTAACGTATTGCGACCGATGCGGCCATACCCATTGATTGCTACTTTGATCATCTTCATTTTCCCCATTCGTTACTATAGTTGGCTGGCTTGACGTGCGAGCTGCTCAATAGCTTGCCAGTCCTGATTATCTATCAATGTTTTATCTAGCATCCACGTACCACCCACACACACAACGTTATTTAGGGCAAGGTACTGAGGTGCTGTTTCTAAGCTGATCCCGCCTGTTGGACAGAATTTAACACCCGGCAATGGTCCCCCAATCGACTTAAGCATTGCAGGTCCACCTGCTGCGGCCGCTGGGAAAAACTTCAAAAAAGAGAAGCCACGCTCCGCGAGCCTCATTACTTCGCTTGGCGTGGCCGCTCCGGGCAAGAAAGGGGTATCTGTTTGGCTTGCCAGAGCCAAAAGTTCGTCATTTACACCTGGGCTAACCATAAAGTCAGCTCCACATTCGATTGATGCGTCGAACGTCGCTTTGTCGATAACAGTGCCAGTACCTACATACGCCTGTGGAACTGCCTGTTTCATAATTTTCACAGCTTCGGCTGCTACGGGTGTACGCAACGTGATTTCTAAGGCACGTAAGCCACCGTTGTATAATGCTTTAGCTAAAGGCTCAGCGTCTTCTAGGCGGTCAATAACAACCACGGGTACAACAGGTGCTGACGTTAAAATCTGTTCGATAGACATGATGAATTCCTCAATCCCAGTGCGTTTTATTGTTCGTAGGCTGGTGCAAATGCACTCGCACCTAAATCAGCACTGCTTACTGTATTTCTAAAACCAGCGAACAACTCTCGACCAGTGCCGAATGTCGCGCCTGTGTGAACTATTTCTAAATCGCGCTTCGCCAGCTCTTCATCACTGACGTGTAATTTTAATACACCATTTGGCGCATCAAGAGTGATCAAATCACCTTCATGGATTTTTGCGATAAGGCCACCTTCAACTGCTTCTGGAGCAAGGTGGATAGCCGCTGGAACCTTACCTGAGGCACCAGACATACGACCGTCGGTCACAATGGCTACTTTGTATCCCTGATCCTGCAAGGTAGCCATCACTGGCGTAAGCTTATGCAACTCTGGCATACCCTTAGCTTTAGGGCCTTGCTCTTTGATGACTGCGATAAAATCTTGATTCAGTTCACCGCGACCAAACGCTGCTTGTAAGCTTGCTTGATCAGAAAACACTTTCGCTGGTGCACTGACAACTTGGTGCTCTGGCTGTACCGCAGACACTTTAATAACGGCTTTGCCTAAGTTACCTGTAAGTAACTGCAAGCCACCGCTGCGGTTAAATGGATTATCTGCTGGGCGCAGAACTTCCTCATCATGCGATTTTTCTGCACATGCAACCCACTTCACTTTGCTAGGACCTGTACTGTCAGACACAATCAGGTTTACATCTTTGTCCAAACGCGGTTCAGTGGTGTAGGCTTGTAAACCTTCGCCAAGGATGGTCTTCACATCGTTGTGTAATAAGCCTTTTTCCAACAGTTGCTTCATCAAAAAGCCCATACCACCCGCTGCTTGGAAGTGGTTTACATCCGCTGACCCATTTGGATAGATGCGCGTCAACAGTGGCACTACCTCTGACAAGTCAGACATATCTTTCCACGTCAGTTCTACACCTGCCGCTTTAGCCATTGCCACTAAGTGAATAGCGTGGTTTGTTGAGCCACCGGTAGCAAGCAAGCCAACCAAACCATTGATGATGGTTTTTTCGCTCACAACTTCACACATAGGCACGGCGTCTTTAGTGTCAATCAATTGCTTGAGCATGGTCTCTACTGCATGGGCAGTCAGGCCGTCGCGAAGTTCAGTGTATGGATTAATGAATGAGCTACCAGGTAGATGCAAGCCCATGATTTCCATCAGCATTTGGTTAGAATTTGCGGTACCGTAGAAAGTACATGTGCCAGCACTGTGGTACGATGCGCTTTCTGCTTGTAGTAACTCTTCACGACTCACTAAGCCCTGCGCAAACTTTTGACGAACACGTGCTTTTTCTTTGTTTGGAATACCTGATGGCATCGGACCTGCAGGTAGGAAATAGACCGGTAAATGACCAAATGACAATGCGCCAATCACAAGTCCTGGAACAATTTTGTCACACACGCCAAGACAAAACACACCGTCGAACACGTCGTGTGATAAAGCAACAGCGGTAGACATGGCGATAACGTCACGTGAGAATAGTGATAAGTCCATGCCATCACGGCCTTGAGTTACACCATCACACATCGCAGGAACACCACCTGCAACTTGTGCAGTTGCGTCGAATTTAGTGGCGATTTGCTTAATAAAATCTGGATATTCTTTGTAAGGCACATGCGCTGATAGCATGTCATTGTATGAGTTGATGATAGCGAGGTTTGGTTTTTCGTCGCCGCTTAAGCGGGCTTTATCGTCGCTACTACATGCAGCCATTACATGGGCTAGGTTGCCGCACCCGATCCCCGCGCGAACGCGCTCTTGTGACTTTGCTTCGTTCATTCTGGCTAGGTATGCCTGACGACTTGCTTTACTTCGTTCGATTACTCGTTCGGTCACTTCTTGTATACGCGGATGCAACATAATTCTGCTCTTTCTTGCCGTTAGTGGATAAAAGGCTCAGCACTTCAGTACAGACTCCGACGTACTGAAGTACCGAGCAGCTTTGATTTACCCGTTCAAAGGTACGCTGCCAACTTGTCTCTCACAACCAAGCTGACACCGGTGTCAGGGTCATTAACTCACACCTTTGACACCGGTGTCAACCCTTTCAATAAATTTAGTATAAAAAAATAAAGTTGCGAGTTATTTACGTAATAAAAACAAAAAACCAACACCCAGTAGAACTAAGGTATTGGTTTTAAATAGGCAATTTGGGATTGATAAGTGCTAGCGCTTGGGAGGCGCGGTAGACTCTCTGGTGATAAGTTCTGCTTCTAATGTTATATGAACTGGCTCTTTTGGCTCGTCATCGTCTTGTACATCGGTCGCATTTATTTGTTCAATGAGGTGGCTCACGGCTAAGCGTGTCATCTCCTCAACCGGCTGAGCAATCGTCGTCAAGCCGGGCCAGATGTGACGAGCAATAGGTGCATTATCGAAGCCAGCGATAGAGATATCATCTGGCACCTTGAGGTTCATTTGCGTCGCAGATTTTAGTACCGCTGCCGCCATGTAGTCATTGGACGCAAACACGGCGGTAGGCATAGGATCAAGGTGAAGAATTGTTTCAGCACTGTCTGCACCCGAGTGATAGGAGAAGTTACCCTCTGCAACCAAACGTTCTTGATAGGCAATACTGTTGTCTTCAAGCGCACGTTGATAACCATTAAAACGTTGCTCTGTGGCGCTGTGATCTGGGTGGCCTTTAATAAAGGCGATATCTTTGTGCCCCAACTTGATTAAAAGTTCGGTGATTTCATAGGCACCCTGCTCGTCATTGCTTTTTACTGAAATAGATGGGTCATCGAGTTTCACTGATGCCACGCGCGCAATTGGAATGTGCTTGGCGCGCAAGAAAGCAACAAGGTCTGCATGATCTGAAAACGGTGGTGTTAAAATTAAACCATCTAAACGCGATGTTTGTAATAACTGTTCAATATTCTCTATGAGCGCTTCGCCTCTGAGTTCACACGGGTGGATCAGCAAGTTGAAGCCATGCTCATGACATGCACTCAGCGCCCCACTTTGCAGGCGCGTAATGTAGCTCTTGGATGGATTATCGTATAAACAGCCAATAATAAAGCTGCGATTGCGGGCCAAGCCTCGGGCAATCGGATTGGGAGTATAGTCTAGTTCTTTAAACGCTGTGAGCACTTTCTCACGAGTCGCATCGCTAACATTTGGCTCGTTATTGAGCACTCGTGAGACGGTTTTTTTCGATACACCAGCGTATGCGGCAACACTATTTATAGTTATCTTTTTCATGTTTTGCCGGTTATTCCTTAGTCATTTCCCTGATGGATACACGCTGCTGCACCAATGAAAGGGATATGTTCTTGACGCACTAAAGTCACAGGGATTTGATTGTTATACTGCGACATGACGCCTTTGGCAATAAAACGCTCATTAAATCGACTATTAAGCAATCTGTCTTGCATACGTGGCAAAATGCCTCCACCGATATAAACACCGCCTAATGCACCAAAGCTTAGCGCAATATCACCAGCAACACTGCCTAACCAATCACAAAAATGATTAAGCGTCTGCTCGGCAACGATACATTGCTTGTTTTGCGCCAAAGCGGCAATTTGCGCCGCATCAATATCGGCAACTTCACGCCCCTGCACTTTTGCCATTGCTCTGTATAGGCGAGCAATGCCAGGACCTGCGAATACATTCTCCACAGACACGTGCTGAAGGTCTTCACGCAAAACATTATGCAGCTGACGATCAAGCTCCGTGACTGGCGCTAGGCTAATGTGCCCAGCTTCACAACTCATTACAGCCTGCTTGCCTTGCGAACGAGCCAAACATGCCGCACCGAAACCAGTGCCAGGACCAAACACAGCAATATTAGAATGCGGCTGTGCAATACCTTGCTTTACGCACACATTGTCAGTTTCGTTTAAATACGGAGCCGCATAAGCAAATGCTGCGAAGTCATTAATTACTTCAAGATTTTCAAAACCAAAACGCGCTTTTAAGGTCGAGACATTGAATTGCCAACCTAGATTGGTCAGCATCACTTCTTCGCCTTTAATCGGGCCAGCTACAGCAAGACACGCACGAACAATTTGAGGCAGGTTAATATGAGATAGATAAGCGTCAACAGCGTCTTCAAAAGACTTAAAGTCACAGCTAGGAAAGGTATGCTGATGTTCAATCACAAACGCATTGTCGGTTTTGCAGTAATTTGTGACTAACGCAAAACGAGCATTCGTACCGCCAATATCAGCGACTAAAATTGGTGCAAAATCCATCTTGTTACCTCCAAGTGTACTTGTTGAGCTCATTGTGTTTATTCTCTTTTTGATTTACGCCTTATGTGCTGTTAATCAACAATGGTACAACTTCACTCTGTGATCATTGACTTATTAGGCATAAACTTATTAGTTTAGTTTGCAGTTTGATTTTTCACGCTACTGAAAAAAATGCTGCCCAGGCAGTGGGCAGCCAAACCGTTTTGTGACAACAAAATGATAAAACGCCGACATTATGACACCGGTGTCAGCGTTGAATCAATAAATTTTTTTAAAAACACGACTAATTTATTGCTAATTTGCCTATAAATTTTATCCATAACTCTGAAAATAAAAGATAACATGGCAATTAGAAATTAAGACACTGCGGCACACTACCCCTGCCGCAGTGTCACAATCGCTTTGAGGAAGTAAATGAAAGGTAAAGCCACGTCTTTTGATATCGCCCACTACGCGGGGGTTTCACAGTCGACAGTTTCACGTGCATTGCGTGGCAGCCCTTTGGTCAATGAAGAAACCAGACGTCGTGTGGCGGAAGTGGCTCGCAAGCTCAACTACAAGGTAGATAAAAATGCCAGCAACCTGCGCGCGCAACAAAGCTCTACCCTTGCGGTGTTGTTATTTGAAGACCCTACGACCGACGAATCACAAATTAATCCGTTCTTCTTATCAATGTTGGGATCAATAACTCGGGCATGCGCTAAGGAGGGATATGATTTACTGGTTTCATTTCAATCGTCGAGTAATGACTGGAGCGCAGACTACGCCGACAGCCATCGCGCAGACGGTATTATCCTGCTCGGCTATGGCGACTATGTTGATTACCAAAGTAAATTCCAACGCCTATTAGACAGTGATACAAAGTTTGTCTGTTGGGGAGCCAATGTTGATGGACGCCCTGAGTTAACTGTTAGCTGTAACAACAGCCATGGCGGCGCATTGGTCGCCGATCACTTTATTGAACTGGGACGAAAAGATTGTGCGTTTATTGGCGATGCGTCGCATCACTCTCCAGAGTTCAGTGCCCGTTTTAATGGCTTTGAAGCACGCCTACAAGAACATGGTGCGCACGTCAGTGAACGTAAAATGGCGACTGCTATCTCTACTGAAGAATCAGGCTATCAGGCGACCAAATCACTGCTGGCTAACAACATCACCTTCAATGCGTTATTTGCTGCCAGTGATTTAATAGCAATTGGCGCTATCCGCGCGCTACAAGAGTCAGGTTTGCGTGTTCCTCATGATGTATCTGTTGTCGGCTTTGATGATATCTCAGTCGCACGCTATTGCACCCCACCGCTGTCTACTGTTGCTCAAAACACCACTCTTGCCGGTCAAATGTTAGTGTCAAACTTGCTTAGCCTGATTGCAGATGAAGAGGTTGATGTCCAAAGCGCTGTGTTGCCACCACAACTGATTGTTAGGCAATCGAGTAAATAGTGAATTAAGTTATACTAATAAACTTAAATAGCTAATCATTCTAGCGGGCTAAATATCGTGCTCACGTTGTTAAAATTTTTCTTTGTAGAATAACTACATATAAAAAATTTTGCCTTGTTAGCACATCATTTATCCAGCGCTATTTATGCTCACATATTTATGCTGATCGGTATAATAAAAAAGCCGCTAATGAAAGTTAGCGGCTTTTTTAGATCCATTATTACGCCTCCAATGCGTTATTTTTGCGTTAGCTTTTGCTCAACCAGTGGGTAATGATCCCATACAGCTTTGTCGTTCAAAGAGCGCAATAATTTGACGTATTCTGCGTGCGTCCAAGCCAGAGGTGTTGCTGAGTTAGTGCCTTGGCCCATCTCGTAGCCAAATGGATTCACACCCACACCATCCCACACTTGCTCTGGAAGCATCATGCCCTTATTAGCAAAGCTCTCCATGCCGCGTACATATTGATGTTTGATATCAGCAAATTTTTGCTGCGCAGTTTCACCTGACAGTGATTTCGCTGCGGCAATTTCATAGTGTCCACGTTCGCCCGTAAAGAATGGCCACACCCGACCGCGTTGCCCATCGGTATTAGCGCCACCTTCAGCATAGTTGGTACCGCGAACTTCATCTTCACCATAGCCATCGTTGCCGTAACGTCGCCACCCTGGGAATGATTCGCCTTGGGCATCTTTGAAGGTGTATTTTACGCGCAAATTCTCAGCTAAGGTTTCATCATCATACTCAGGGATTGACGCAACTACTGCATCGCTGTTTGCTGGACGTACACCATAGCGAACCAATTCTAAGAAACCACCATCAAGAATAAGTTTTTTGTCTAGCCCCACTCGGCCATTGTTATCTGCCAGCTTGGTGTCGCCGTTGGTATTATTATCCTGTGCAATACGCACAAAATACTGACCGTCAGCATGCTCGCCTTTCAATGTGCCTTTGGTTGTAAACATCAAAGATTCAACATCTTGGTTGTACTTTTTCGCCACGGCTAAGTAACGATTTGCATTGCTCTCATCACCACTTAATCGTGCGATTTCGGAGGCACTGATCAAACCCGCGATAATTGCTGCGGTTGTTGACGGGGAATATCCCGCCTGCTCTTCCCAGCGTTCTTGCTGTGTCATTGGTGGGGTAATGTGCGTGTCGTTCCAAAGAATTTTCGCCAGGCCACCGTCAACTAAGAAGTCAGCAGCAGGCTTGAGCATGTCACCATACCACTGCGTTAACTCTTCTTTTGATAACACTTGTGCTTGGTAGAGCTTCCACGCCAACATAATTGGCATAGCTGTTTGGTCTAGCTGTACACCTACCCATTCTAACTCGCCATCCACATGAGTCTTTTGCAAAAACCAGCCACTGTCACCTTGGTTTCCAGGCGTGTTGCTGCGCACTTGTACTTTTGGCAAATAATTAAATGCCGCTTTGGCAGTTTCACTGTCACCCATAGCCAAAAACGCCATGGCGACTTGGTAAAAGTCGCGTACCCAAACTGCTTTATAGCCTGTGTGCCCCTTTTCTGCCTTCACTGTGTCACCCCATGGGTTCGACAGTGACGCAATCAACGCACCTGCATGGGTTTTATCTTCCTGCGCTTTGAGTACCAAGGCGCTGGCATTTAATAGCTTGCCATTATCCGCAGAAGCTGAATATAACTGGTCTATGCTTAGGCTTTGAAGGTAATCTTGCCAACCAATATGCTCCCCCTCACCATTGAAGTGCGAGAGCACCTGCTCGTAGCCTTTAGCAAGTGTTTTTTGTCCTTCATCAATAGCTTGGCGCTCAGTTTCACCATAGCTCAGCACTAAATCAAACTCGCTGTCTTTACCTATATCGCCAAGCGTTGCACTGAAAGTGACATTACCGGTTTGCTCACCTGTGCTGTTGTACGCAGTGAACGTTCCGTCTTTTGTTAACTGAGTTAGGCGGTCACTTGCACCAAAGAAACCCACCGAAGGTTGCATCAGCGCTTTGTTACTTTGCAACGCTAGATGATGCTTTGCAGCACTTGATGCGACCAGCGCACTGCCAGACACTTTTGCACTGTCATTCAAACCATCATTGTTTACATACGGGTTAACCTGAACATGTGCCGTGAGACCTGGTTGATTTGCCTCAAAGCGCACTCTCACCATCAGAGATTGTGCATCAGGGTCGGTAAATACATCTTTTATGATACTAAATCGGCCTTGCTCATCTTCACTTGTGACACGATAAGCTAGCGATTGCGGGCGACCTTGTTCATCGGTATCGATGTATTCAACGGTGTTTTTTAATCCTTGTTGTTCAGCAACAACAAAATCAGGCCCAGTAACGATAAATTGCATGTCGCGAATTTGCGCTTGGTGAATAAGCCCGAACATGGTTTCCGTGATCATCCCTTTAGCCAGTGAGAACCACACCTTAGATACGGTACCTGTCGTGCTCGTATCTGAATAAACACCTTGGCTATAACTTTCATAAGATGTACCAATGCCCGTTTTACCTGAATACGCCCAATATGGCGTTGACCCAGGAGCACCCGGTGCGATTACCTCATTTGCACTTTGCTCAGCACTGTTACAGCCCACTAACCCTGCTGCTATCATTGCTGCTGCAAGAGTGTTTAATCCTTTCATGATGTTCCCCTAATTAATTCAATAGTTTTACACGACTTACCGCTATGGCACCGAGCACAAAAGACACACCACCAATCACTAATGCGTAAATAGGCTGATTGGCGAATACGTGTTTGAGAATAAGGCCCAAGATACTGGCAGCAAGTAGCTGTGGAATAACGATAAAGAAATTAAATATGCCCATATACACACCCATTTTCGCACTTGCGAGCGACGTCGAGAGCATGGCATAAGGCAAAGACAAAATAGACGCCCACGCAAAGCCGATGCCGACCATTGGCAGCATTAGCCACCTTGGGTCGCTAATAAATAGGAAGCTAACAAGGGCTCCCGCACCCAAAATCAAGTTAAGTGCGTGCGCAACTCGAATACCGAGACGCCTCACCATGATTGGAATAATCAACGCTGCGAGTGCGGCAAAACCATTATATGCAGCAAACAACACGCCCACCCAATCGGCGCCATCATTGTATGCCTTTGATGTCACATCCAAAGTACCGTAGTGAAAGCTTGTTACCGCTGCGGTGGTGTATATCCACATTGCAAATAAAGAAAACCAACTAAAAAACTGCACCCATGCCAACTGACGCATGGTATTTGGCATAGTGAAAACGTCATAGACCACAGAATAAAAGCCATTGTTGGTGAAGTTTTTGCCTTGCTGCCACATTGCTACAGCTTGCAAAAGTGCAAATGCAACTAAGCCTGCGCCCAATAAATACAGCTCTTTCTCTAAAGAAAATCCGCTAACAATGGCAATAATTGCAATACCTATGGCACCACTTATGGTCATGGTGCGGCCAAAGTTGATGGGCGCTGTTTGTGTGTTTTGTGAATCCTGCTCTTGTACGCCATCAAATTGCGCCAATTGTTCTGGAGTGTATTCTTTTGTGGTAAACACCGTCCACATCACACACACAAGCAAGAATGCACCACCCATATAAAATGCATACTGAACTGACTGTGGGATCACCCCAGGTGCTGCGGTATTACTGACATCAAACCAGTTTGCTAACATCCAAGGCAAACTAGAAGCCACCACTGCACCGACGCCGATAAAGAAGCTTTGCAAAGAATATCCCAGTGCACGCTGTTTGTTGGGCAGGTTATCCCCCACCAACGCTCTAAACGGCTCCATTGTGACGTTTATAGAAGCATCCATGATCCACAGCATACCTGCGGCTACCCACAATGTTGGCGAGTTTGGCATGATAAACAAGGCTGCCGTAGTAACAATGGCCCCGTAGAAGAAGTACGGACGGCGACGCCCTAATCGGCCCCACGTATTATCACTCATATAACCAATAATAGGCTGTATAATTAAGCCTGTTAAAGGCGCTGCGACCCACAAAATAGGAATATCATCGATATTCGCGCCCAAGGTTTGGAAAATACGGCTCACATTAGCGTTTTGCAACGCAAAACCAAACTGAATGCCCATAAACCCAAAGCACATATTCCATATTTGCCAGAAACTTAGATTCGGTCTTTCATTATTCATTGTTATTAACTCCCAACATGACCACACTGACCCCTTGATAAGGCAAATTTAGTGTCATTGTGTGTTCGTGAAATTGTGGTTGTTCACCAAGTAATACTGTGCCTGCGTAGGCATGTTTAACATTTACAGCTACTGTGGTGGCGTGCGGTGCAAAATTAGCAACTACAACAATGCGTTGTTCACCAAGTTGACGGGCGAAACTGATCACCTGTTCAGGCGCTGAATTATCAAGTTCAATAAATTGACCGCCAACAACGCTTGGCAAGGTGTTTAATTGCATCAGGGCAGTATAAAACGCTCGTAAATTACGCTGCTCATCACTGAGCTGGCCGCCGTCAAATTTGCCGTCATTCATCCACGCCTGATGAGCTGGCACGCCAATGTAATCAAAAATACTGGTACGCGTTGGGTCTCCAAAGCCTGGCTCTTCAGAGCCATCTTCGCCCACCGTTTGGCCAAAATAAATCATCGTTGGCGAGCGCCCGACCAGTGTTGAAACGGTCATCGCAGGCTTACCCCAGTTCATGTCAGCAGCAAACTCTGCACTAGCTAGTCGTTGTTCATCATGATTTTCGAGGAAGTGCAGCATGTGTTGCTCAATATCTAACACCTGCTTGTGGGTGTTCAACGCCTCTGTTGCGGGTAATTTGCCTTGTATAACGCCTTTTAGTGCGTCATAAAAACCAACTTTATCGTACAGGTAATCCATCTTTCCTTTATGAATATAAGGGCGATACAAAGACGGGTTATACACTTCTGCTAACAAAAATGCGTCAGGGTTGGCCATTTTGATAGCAGAATTTAGAAAACTCCAAAACTCAACTGGCACCATTTCAGCCATATCATAGCGAAAACCATCGACCCCTTTACTCAACCAATACTGGGTAATATCTCGAAACTTGTACCAACTATCTGGCAAGTCTTTGTCTTGCCAAAATTCATAATGAGCTTGGTATCCAAGATGCTCATAATTCTCTGGTAAGCGCGGGAAGTCATAGCTACCGTCGGGTTTTACGCCATAATTTACTTTAACGGTCTCGTACCAATCATTAATGTCTGGTTGCGCAGTACGCGCTCCGTTGCCTGTCCATTTAGCAGGACTTTCTGCAAACTTTCCATCTGCAAGAGGATGCGCATCCCCGCCTAAAACTTGGTAGTTCTCGTCGCTTGGAACGACAAAATCCTCGCCAACAACATAGTAAAAATTATTATCTCGTTTATATTCAACCGAGGTGTCATCATTGGCACCGAAGTCCTGTACACCTTCTGGTTTGCTTAACGATTGATAATCACGGGCGACATGGTTTGGGACAATATCAATGACCACTTTCATACCATGTTTGTGTGTGCGATCGATGAGCGCTTCAAATTCACTGAGGCGATCTGCTGGCTTTGATGCGAGGTCAGGATTAACGTTGTAATAGTCTTTTATCGCATAGGGTGAGCCAGCACGCCCTTTGACAACATCAGGGTCATCACCGGGCAAATCAAAATCACTGTAATCGGTCACAGTCGCGTGGTGTAGAACGCCAGTATACCAAATATGGGTGACCCCCAACTCCTTGATCCCCTTGAGCGCTGCGTCATTGAAATCAGCAAATTTACCCACCCCATTTTGCTGCATCGTGCCCCACGGTTCATTGGTGGTGTTGGTGTTGCCAAAAAGACGAGTGAATACCTGATACACAACAGGCTTTTGTGTATGCGCTGATACCGCAGGCAGTTGCTCTACTTGCTGCTCAGATGATGTTGCAGGCGGCGTTGATTTGTCACCACAGGCGCTCAACGTAACGCTCAGTGACATCGCTACTAAAGATATTTTCAACGTGTTGTTTAACATTTGGTCACTTACTTTATTCTTTTATTATCACAAAAATACTACGTGCTCTTGTGCCAGTTGGGTATGGCGTGCATACGTATTCACATCATTGCAGCGCCAATATAAGCGCTTGTTCAGCTGGCACTTGAAGTTGCGCTTTGAGTTCAACTTTAGTGTTGCCCATAAGATTGGTTGCCCACTGCGCTTGGCCAATGGCCTGCGCATAGCGTTTGAGATCAATCGTTCGTGCTTTGCCTTTATTTAACACCACTAACACTTTTTGCTGCTCGTATTCACGCACATACACATAGATGTCTTCGTCTGGCACAAAATGCATCAACGATCCACGCCTCAAAGCGGGATGCGCTTTACGGATGCGCAACAAGGTGCGCACGTATGCTTGCATTTGCACTTGCTCAGGCAATAACCCTTTACCTGTTCGTGCATCGTGTTGATGGTCTTCAAAACCACCTGGGAACTCTATTCTAATGTCGCCGTGTTCATTCGATGGCGTGTTGTTGAGTAATATCTCCGTGCCATAATACACCTGAGGTATACCTCGGGTGGTCAAAATCAACGCCATAGCCAATTTAGTCTTTTTAACGCTTTGTCCAAGCTGTGAATAAATGCGGCTCATATCATGGTTATCTGCAAAGATAAGTAACGACTGAGGGTTGGCATACATGAAATCATTCCCTAGGCTTTGATACACATGCGCCCACCCTGTATGCCAGCCAGCGGGTTCATTTAATGCTTTCACCAATGCACTTTGTAATGGGAAGTCCATCATGGATTTGATATGACTTTCATAGCCATCCATATTCTTTTTGCCACTCTGCCAGTAGGCAACAATCCCCGCGTTTTCGGTCCACTCTTCACCCACCATATTGAACTGCGGGTATTCATCCATGACGGCTTGGCTCCAGCGCGCCATAAATGCCTTATCTGAATAAGAGTTGGTGTCGATACGAATACCACTGAGCCCTGCAAACTCAACCCACCAAATACTATTTTGAATCAGGTAGGTACTCAGCTCAGGAATGCGCTGATTGAGATCTGGCATACTTGGCACAAACCACGCATCATTGAAATGAAAACGGTCAATGTCACTGACATGGGGGTCCATGACCGTTTGGCGGCGATGATTGTTTGCGACAAACTCACCATTATTATTAATCCAATCACTACTGGGCAAATCACTCATCCATGGATGATTTACGCCGATATGATTAGGCACCATATCCATAATCACACCCATGTCTCTGGCATTTGCCTGCGCAACAAACTCTTGGTATTGCTCATTGGTGCCCATGCGCGGGTCGATTCGGTATAGATCTGTCATGGCATAACCATGGTAAGACCCTTGTTCCATATTGTTTTCTCGTGCTGGCGTTAACCAAATTTGGGTAAACCCCATGTCCTTAATATAATCAAGCCGCTCAACAATGCCCTGAAGGTCGCCACCTCGACGCCCATCTCTGGCATCGCGCTTTACGGTCTCGACCATGTCTGGGTGGTTATCATTGCTGCTGTCGCCATTGGCGAACCTATCAGGATTAATTAAATACACCACATCATTGCTATCAAAACCACGGCGCATTGCACTTCCTTGCTTGCGCTCCTTTAAATCGAATGTAAAGGTATGTGCATGGTTGCTTTTAAAATTCAATGTACCCGCTTGAGCCTTATCACTGATCGTCAGTGTTAAAAATACATAGTTCGGGCTTTGCAGATGGTGCACTCGGGTCAGTTCAACACCTTCATAAGGCACAAGCTGCCAATCTGAATTAGCAACGTCACGCTCATGGACCATTAACTGTACCACTGGGTTGTTCATACCAACCCACCAATGTGTTGGCGCTACGTCCAATGCACAAACAGGATGCATAAGCAGGCTTAGAGCAATAATTAAGGCGCGCATCAGTGTCTCATCTTCGCAATATAGTCTTGGT
The DNA here is from genome assembly GCF_049257235.1 of Pseudoalteromonas maris. Classification (NCBI taxonomy): domain Bacteria; kingdom Pseudomonadati; phylum Pseudomonadota; class Gammaproteobacteria; order Alteromonadales; family Pseudoalteromonadaceae; genus Pseudoalteromonas; species Pseudoalteromonas maris. The sequence continues at coordinate 293,119 of NZ_JBMMUF010000002.1, read as the reverse complement.
GCGTTGGCATACCCGAGACTGTTTTATCTATTAACGTGCTTAAACTGCTGAGTAACTCTTGGCGTTGAGTATCACTAAACTGCTCAGCTAATGGGTGGCGCTGTGTTGGCCAACAGTTTTGACCTAACATCACCTGCTGCCATGCTATTTCAGTAAAGAGCTCATCTTGGTGTCTAAACACCATGCCTGTATCTTTAAACAGCGCTATTTTGTGTGCGAGCGATTCGGGGATGTCCATGTTTTGGCAATGACGCCAAAAATCGCTGTCGTCACGCTGATTTAATACGTAATGAAGAATGATGAAATCACGAATTTGCGTCATCTCTGTACTGAACTGATCATTAAACGATCTGACTGTGGAGTCACAAATTCCGGTGTGTGGGAAGTGCTTAATTAAGCGAATAATGGCTGTTTGAATAAGGTGGATGCTGGTTGACTCTAATGGCTCGAGAAAACCACTGCTCAAGCCTATTGCAACAACATTGTTTTGCCATTGTTTACGGCGCTGCCCAGTTCTAAATTTAATTACTCGTGGCTCGTTAATAGCTGTCCCAGGGATAGTATCGAGTAAGGTCGCTTTTGCTTGCTCATCACTCATATAACGAGAACAATAAACCAAGCCATTGCCCATACGGTGCTGCAATGGTATTTGCCACTGCCACCCACTCGAGTGCGCAATTGAGCGGGTGTAGGGTATCGGCTGGTAGTCTTGTGGTAGCTCACTTTGTACTGCTACAGCGCTGTCGCATGGCAGCCAATGACTCCAGTCTTCAAAACCAACACCCAAAGTTTGTTCAATTAATAGTGCCCGTAACCCGCTGCAATCAATAAATAAGTCGCCTGCGATTTGCTCACCTGAATCAAGATTCAAACTTGTTATATCACCGTTGGGAGCTCGCTCTATGCTATCAACTTTGGCATCAACACGGGTCACGCCCATATGCTGCGCGCGCTCTGCTAACAGCTGAGCATACAATGACGCATCAAAATGATAGGCATGTTCAGTGCCTGGAAGCTGTGTACCTGTGAGATTTTTTGTTGGCGCAAAACGCCCAGCTTTAGCGGCTTTGTGATTAAGAGAATAATCCCACAAAGACTGTGCCTCACCCGCTTCTTTCGCGGCATGATAAATATGGTGGAATTCACAAAAAGGAAAGGCTTTACCGATATTGCCAAATGCATGCATGTAGCTTTCACCAATTTGCCCCCAGTTTTCAAACTCGATACCCAGTTTAATGGTGGCATTGGTGCGCGTAATCATGGTTTTTTCATCGATACCCAACGCATTATTAAATGCTTTAATTGGCGGTATGGTCGCTTCACCTACGCCAACAGTACCGATACTTGAGGATTCAATCAGGGTGATAGTGATACGTGAACCCAGTAACTTGGCCATCAGTGCAGCGCTTAGCCACCCTGCTGTGCCTCCGCCTAGGATAACCACATTTTTTACTTCAGACATCCGCTACTCCTGTGAAAAAGCCCTTGAAATATCAAGGGCTTTTGTTACTTCAATTAAGAGTTATAGCTCATACTTGAAGCCAAGCAAATAGGTACGACCATAATCTTGGTAGTCACGTACTTGCAATGCGTTGTCACCTTGTAGTGATACAAACGGCTCTTCAGTGATATTCTGAACTTGGAACGTCATTTCTAAGCCTTCAAGACCGGCAATACCTGACTCACTGAAGTCATAACCAATTTGCGCATCCCAGATGGTCTCACCTTGAATATTTACTTGGTCAGTAGAGAAACCAGTACCGTAGATATCCCCTTTAAAGTCATCACGCTTACGCATGCTCGTACGAGCCATGAAACCGTGACGCTCATAGTAAAGAGTGAAGCTCTGAATTGACTCAGACAAACCAGGGAGCTTAAATTCTTCACCATTTGGCTGCTTCATATCCTGCTCAACGCCGGTGTAACTTGCAAGCATACCGAAGCCTTCTAGCTCATCCGCGAATAGGTTAAATGGCAAGGCAACAGATAGCTCGTAACCCCAAAGGTCGCCCTCACCACCGTTGACTTTACCGTAACCTGTACCCGATGTAGTCGGCGGCAGCTCGCCCGTGGCAGGGTCTGCAATACCTGTCATGTCGATTTCGTACTGACCGTCGAAAATCCACTGATTTAGGTCTTTGTAGAACACTGCAGCTGAGAAGTAACCTTCATCTGCAAAGTAGTTTTCATAACTTAAGTCGAAACCCGTTGCTTCTTTTGGCTCCAGTGATGGGTTACCACCTGAAACTGACCAGTAGTTGCCGTTTTCATCTGGTTGTGTCGTGCTATAAGACGCACTTACAGACGCGTGCATTTCATCAAGACGCGCGCGAGAAATTGTTTTGCCGGCGCCAAAACGCAATGTTTGCTGCTCATCCAGTGCAAAGTTTAGGTTCAAACTTGGCAAAAGGTGAGAGTAGTCATGGCTCAAGTCTGTTCCCTCGGCCACTACTAGACCATCAACCACCGTAAACGCATTACCTTGCGATGATTGCTCAGTGTGTACATAGCGTAAACCAACGTTACCCGTTACCGGAATACCACCTAGCTCAGCGTTAATGTTTGCCTGTACAAATGCTGCTGTTACTTCTTCTTGCACAGTCCAAGAGCGAGTTAAGTGCTTGGAATCAGTTAAGCTTTCTTGAAGAAGGTTATAGTAACCGTCTGCCACAAGGCCGCGTGTGTCATAGGCAATCATATCGCCCATGCCAATAAAGCTAAGATCAGCCGTGCCCAATCGGTATTGCTCTGGCACCACCATTGTACCTGGGTTATCCAATGAGAAACTCGCTAAAGTAAGGAAGTAACCCTCTGAAATTTTTGTTTTTTCGCGGTCACGGTATGAGATACCAAAATCAATACCGCTGATGAACTCGCTATCAATTGCTTTGCTTGCAGCAAGCTTCAATGTTGATAGTTCATCTTCAACTTCAGGCGCATTGATAAAACCGTCTTGCGCGTGGTTTTCCCATGGCGTACCGCCTAAGTTGTATGCGTTATTAAGCGCACCACTCCAACCCCAAGTTAAAGGGCCACCTAATTGAATAAGGTTATAGTCGCTGTAATCTAGCTGATGTGAGAATTGCGCGCCGGTATTACCGCCATCAAAAATGTAGCCGATGTTGTCCGCGATACCGTTGTTATCACCACGACCCGTGCCTGAGTAGCTTTCGATACTCCACACTTGACGCTCTACCTCTGAACGACTCACGTCAAATTCTACTTTCCAATCATCGCTTAACACGTACTCAACATTTAAGCCAAATTGTGTCAGTTCTGCGGCACGCTCTTCGTAGTCGTTACGTACAACAACACGCTGACCTTCTGTAACGGCACTAGTGATGAAGCCTGTAGCAGGATCGACTGTTGCACTTTCTGGGCTGATAGAACCTTGGCCCCATGCAAATGGTACTTCGATACCGCGAAGAATTTTTTCATCAACAAAATCTACGTACAATGCATCAAAGGCAACATTCAAATCACTATTTGGTGCATATTCAAGTACCAACATTGCAGAGTCGCGCTCTAGGGTTGATGAGCGAACAAACGGCTTTGCACCACCTAAGATAGAGTATGTATTGCCATCGTCTGCAGTAAACTCAGGGTAACCCCAAGAGTTCCAACGTTTCTCTTGGTTTGGTGAGCTCATTGTCGTGTAAGCGAAAGCCACACCAAATGTGTCGTCTGCAAATTGATCGATGTAAGAAATAGTACCACGGAAACCTTTATCGTCACCGTCTGGGTTTAGCTTATCAAAACTGGTTTGTTCGTATTGACCGTTGAACTGGATAACCTGCTCGCCTTTACGAAGCGGGCGCACAGTTTGCATATCGATTACACCGGCAATACCTTCTGCTTCTATCGATGCACTTGGTGTTTTATATACGGTAACACCACTCATGATCTCAGAAGGGTATAAATCGAATTCTACGCCGCGGTTATCACTGATTGATACCTGTTCACGGCCATTAAATGTGGTCGCACTTTCGTTTTCACTGAAACCACGCACACTCACTCGTGATGCGCGACCATCTAGACGCTGTGCAGTTAAACCAGGTAAGCGAGCGATTGACTCTGCAATTGACGAATCAGGTAATTTACCGATGTCCTCTGCAGATACCGACTCTACAACTTCGCTTGCAAAACGTTTGGTGTTGATTGATTCAACAACGCTGCGACGAAAACCGCGTACTTCGATGACTTCTACTTTTTCTTGCTCTTGAGCACCTTGTTGCGATTCTACTTCTTGTGCATATGCAGCATGTGATGTAGCTACACCCGCACTCACGAGCGCTAGGGTTAGCAAACTTGGTTTAAACATAGACATAGTGTTTTATCCCATTAGACCATAATTATCAGCCATCAAGGTGTTAGTTAGCGTTGCACCAAGTTGGCTCGTGTTGTTGTCACAAAAAATACTACCCTCCGCTGTAATTGATTAACAAATTTATGCATACGTATTCAGTGACTTTTACAAGCAAAATATTTACATATCTTTTACATGAAAAATATCACCAGACCAAGAAAACCGCTAGTTTTCAATCACTTTTTTGCAGTTAAACAATAATGCATTCATCACATCACACTGTGCTTGTTACAAAATAATGTTAACGAATACAAAAATGATGTGACCAACTGACCTGCACGTAAGGAAGGTATAGATAAAAGCAGGCAGGTTCCGGCAAAGACAATTGGTCTTACCAAATGTTTGATGCACTATTTTAGTGCTCAACCAACGGCAATTGCACATTATTAGTGAATTGACAGCATATACTAGGTTCTAGTTCTTTATGCGTATATTTCAATTGGTAAAATTTATTTGCTCTTTGATAAATATCAGAACAGCCGAGATTTTTTCGAAATCTCACTAATTTGCGCGTAGGTAGGGGCAATGCATACGTATGCAGTTCTTTTACAAGAGTTTGTACCATGACTTATTCTTTGCGCAGTATTGCAAAATTAAGTCATCTGGAGTGCAACATGGCGAACCCACAATGGTGGAAAGGCGCGGTTATTTACCAAATTTATCCACGTAGTTTCCAAGATACAAATGGAGATGGTATCGGAGATCTTCGCGGTATTATCAATCGCTTAGACTACATTAACGAGTTAGGCGTTGATGCAGTGTGGATATCACCATTTTTTAAATCGCCAATGAAAGACTTCGGGTATGACATCAGCGATTATCGAGATATTGATCCCCTTTTTGGTGATTTAAATGATTTTGATGAGCTTATTGAACAAGCGCATAAACGCGGTATCAAAATCATCATTGACCAAGTGTTAAGCCATACTTCAGATCAACATCCTTGGTTCATTGAAAGTCGTGAAAGTCTAGATAACGACAAAGCCGATTGGTATGTTTGGGCTGACGCGAATGAAGACGGCACCCAGCCTAATAATTGGCTATCAATTTTCGGTGGCCCGGCATGGCAGTGGGAACCACGACGTGGACAATACTACTTACATAACTTTTTGACCGAACAGCCAGATCTCAACTTCCATAATCCCAAAGTGCGTCAAGCCGTGCTGGATAATGTGGAATTTTGGCTGAAAAAAGGCGTAGACGGCTTTCGCTTAGATGCCATCAACTTCTGTTATCACGATGCACAGCTACGTGATAATCCTGCTAAACCCAAAGAAAAGCGCCAAGGTCGTGGTTTCAGTGAAGACAATCCTTACGCATTTCAGTACCACTATTACAACAACACTCAACCAGAAAATCTCGAGTTCATGCGCGATATCCGTGCGTTGTTAAACAAGTATCCAGGGACTGTTGCGCTTGGTGAAATCTCCTCTGAAGACTCATTAGCAACCATGGCTGAATACACCTCTGGTGGCGATAAATTACACATGGGTTACAGCTTTGAATTATTAACCAACGACTATAGCAGTGAGTATATTCGCACCACCGTAGAAACACTTGAATCACGCATGCTGGAAGGCTGGCCTTGTTGGGCATTTAGCAACCACGATGTTGAACGCGTGGCAAGCCGTTGGTCACCAGAAGGTGAAGTCAAACCACAGCAAGTGAAAATGCTCACTGCCCTACTCGCGTCACTGCGCGGCAGTGTGTGCATGTATCAAGGTGAAGAGCTTGGCCTAGGTGAAGCAAGTGTCGCCTTCGAAGATCTACAAGACCCCTATGGCATTACGTTTTGGCCGAACTTTAAAGGTCGTGATGGTTGCCGCACTCCAATGCCTTGGGATGATTCAGCCCATGCCGGTTTTAGCACCGATAAACCGTGGTTGCCGGTAAGCGATGCGCATATCAGCAAGCACGTTGCAAAACAAAGCAACGATGCTGACTCAACACTCAAAGCCTATCAAGAGTTCATGCATTGGCGACGAGGTTTCCCTGCACTGATTGAAGGTGATATCAACTTTATCGACACGCCAGAGCCTATTTTAGCCTTTGAACGCCAACATGAAGGTCAAACTCTGTTGTGTTACTTCAACCTCGCAGAGCAAGAAACCACCATCAGTCTTGCGCACACTGCAGTAAAGGAACTCGATGGAATTAGCCATATCACAGCGAAACTAAGCGGTAACACACTCACACTGCCTAGTTTTGCCTGCTGGTTTGCAACACTGTGATCTCCCCCTGACACACAGCCATAAGAGCACTCATTTGAGTGCTTTTTTTGCTCTTTACGTTGATTTCATTGCGCTGTTTCGCTCATCTTGACGATAAAAATATCTCACTTTCCTATAGTGAGAACGTAAGCTAAAACTATCGGCGAAGACCACTCAACAGGACGAACTATGAAACACCAAGTTTTAAGTGTGTTATTTGCTATCAGCTTAACCAATGCTTATGCAAGCGATGACGTACCAGTCGCAACCGATGACATGATCAAGGAGTACACGCAGATGTGCTTAGACTGGGCTAAGGAAGACGACACCGACGAGCAGAGCATGTATCAGTATGTGTTGGACTGCGTCAATGACGAGCTAACCGCTGCTGGTTATCAAACAGTTGAAAAAGTAGATATCAAATAACCGCTTGCCTTATATCAAGGGGAATAAAAAGGCCGCTCTCGTGAGCGGCCTTTTTTATGGTCTGTGAATCGCTTTTATTTAGCTTTTTTTGCCGATGACTTTTTCTTGTCTTCAACAACCCATTTACCGTGTTCAAACGTTGCCTTCCAGCCTGTCGCCTTTCCATCAACCTCAGTCATAACATACTGAGATTTGGTTTTACGACTAAAGCGCACAATTGCAGGGTTGCCATCAGAGTCTTCTTGAGGCGCATCCGCTAAATAGTGGAACTTGGGGGAAATGCGGTCTCTAAAACGCTGTAGTTCTTCAACTTTAGGCGCACGCGTCTCCCGTGATTTAGGGAAGGTAGACGCAGCTAAGAAAATCCCTGCGGCGCCATCTCGCAACACAAAGTAGGCATCTGATTTTTCACATACCAACTCAGGTAAATGAACTGGATCTTCTTTTGGTGGCGCAGGCTCACCATTTTTAAGTAACTTACGGGTATTTTTACACTCTTCGTTCGTACAACCGAAGTACTTACCAAAGCGCCCGTTTTTAAGCTCCATGTCTGAGCCACACTTATCGCATTCAATCAGCGGCCCATCATAGCCTTTGAGCTTAAATTGACCTTGTTCAATGACATAGCCGCTACATGCAGGGTTATTACCGCACACGTGCAGTTTACGCGCCTCATCTATGAGGTATGAGTCCATGGCCGTTTCACACTTAGGGCAACGTTTCATTTGCATGAGCGTTGATGTTTCTACATCTTCAACTTCATCTGCATTGACCGCTTCTTCCCCTGGAGTCAGGTTCATAGTGGTAGTGCAACGCTCTTTAGGTGGCAAGTTGTACCCTGTACACCCGAGGAATACACCGGTTGACGCCGTACGAATGCCCATTTTTCGACCACAGGTTGGACAATCAATATCGGTTTCAACCATTTGATTTTGACGCATACCACCTTGTTCTTCATCACCACCAGCGATAGTCAGTTGCGTGCTGAAGTCGGTATAGAAGTTATCTAAAACTTGCGTCCATTGACGCTCACCTTCAGCGATGTCATCTAAACGCTCTTCCATTTTCGCTGTAAAGTCGTAGTTCATCAGCTCGGTGAAGTTTTCCACTAGGCGATCAGTAACTATTTCACCCATTTTTTCAGCAAAGAAACGGCGGTTTTCAACACGTACATAGCCACGGTCTTGAATGGTACCTATGATTGCTGCGTACGTGGATGGGCGGCCAATTCCACGTTTTTCGAGTTCTTTTACTAAGCTTGCTTCACTGTAACGTGCAGGCGGCTTAGTGAAGTGTTGCTGTGGATCCAGCTCCACCAGATTCAAATCATCTCCTACTTTAAGTGCAGGAAGCGCTTGCTCTTCTTCGTTTTTCTTACGCACAGCTGGTTGCACTCGAGTCCAACCATCAAAGCGCAGTACGCGCCCTTTTGCTTTGAGTTCAAAGTCGCCAGCACTTACGCGAACCGTGGTTAAATCATACTGAGCAGGAACCATCTGACAGGCAACAAATTGACGCCATATAAGCTCATACAGCTTTTTAGCATCTGCATCCACACCCTCTACATGGCCAGACAACACGTTAACGTCTGACGGGCGGATAGCTTCGTGCGCTTCTTGGGCATTCCCTTTAGCGCTATAAACGTTCGCTTTTTCAGGAAGATAATTATCACCGAAATTCTGTGACACATAGTCACGACACATGGCGATGGCGTCTTGCGACAAGTTTGTTGAGTCAGTACGCATATAAGTGATGTAACCAGCTTCATATAAGCGCTGCGCTAACATCATAGTTTTCTTTACGCCATATCCTAGGCGAGTACTGGCTGCTTGTTGCATTGTTGAGGTAATAAAAGGTGCACTTGGACGGCTTTGGCTTGGCTTTTCCTCAACGTCGCTTACACGATACTGAGCACTCTTAAGGAGCGCCGTTGCCGTCTCAGCTTGTTCTTTATTAACGGGCTTGAATGCTTCACCGTTTTGTTTTGTAACTAACAAACGCAATGAATCTGATTGAGCGCTGACGTCGGCGTGAATATCCCAAAACTCTTGCGGGATAAACGCTTTGATCTCGCGTTCACGCTCTACTAACAAGCGTACAGCTACTGATTGAACGCGTCCGGCTGATAGACCTCGGGCAACTTTTTGCCACAACAATGGTGATACCATAAAACCTACAACACGGTCTAAGAAACGACGTGCTTGCTGCGCTTGCACCATATCGGTATTTAGTTCGCCTGGGTCAGAGAAGGCCTGTTGAATCGCATTTTTGGTGATTTCGTTGAAGACAACACGCTTATATTTACTTTTGTCACCACCGATAATCTCTTCGAGATGCCATGCAATCGCTTCCCCTTCTCTATCCAAATCGGTTGCGAGATAGATTTCATCAGCATCTTGGGCAAGTTTCTTGAGTTCTTGAACTACTTTTTCTTTACCTGGCAGCACCTCGTAGTGAGGTTTCCACCCTTTCTCAGGATCAATACCCATACGGGCAACGAGGTTCTGGTAGTCGCGCTTCTTTTTATACGCCGCTTTTTCTTCAGGTGCCATTTTGCGCACCTCGGCAGGGCTTTTGCCTGCAGGGGCTTTTGCTTTACCTGAGCCAGAGGTTGGTAAGTCACGCACGTGACCAACACTGGATTTAACAATGTAATCCTTGCCCAGATATTTATTAATTGTTTTTGCTTTTGCAGGTGACTCTACAATGACTAGCGATTTGCCCATAATAGTCTAAGTTGACCCATCTCTTTGATATAATGACTGCCCTTGTCCTGGGCACGATTAAATATAGGTATATCTACATTCACTTATTGTTACAAGCTTTAACGCCAAACTTTTATTCAATATGTGAATTTTTAACCAGCCTCACCTCGTGATAATAACCGAGTCGTATGTATAAAAATGTAACAGGCTGGCCAAATGCGGGGCAAATATATAGCAATAAATATGAAATTGCCAACCAAGTGCTTGTATATTACCAATTTCGTTGCATTTTTATGCAAATTCAATGCAGTTCAGCGGGTAATTTATACAACTTGCTGACGCTATATTATGCAAAAAACCTTCTTCTATCGCGGTCACTATTTACCCATTTCCTCTTGAGCATGATGCTGGAGTTGGGCTCACAGGCAAAAACTTGTCTTTTTTCGCTGCATTAAAAAGAGTTCGCTGATAGGCTATAGCAAATTATTATAACCAAGTTGAATGTTGCTTATGTCTTCAAAAGGTTCATTTAGCCTCACTACCCGTATCATGCTGGGCATGGTTTTAGGGATCGCCGTTGGCGGCTTATTGCAGTTAATGCTCGGTGAAGAGCAAGATTTTTTAATCAATTTAGGGCTGTTTTCACTCTCAATAAAAGGCTTCTTCGTTGATGGTTTGTTCCACATTGGTGGGCAAATTTTCATCGCTAGTTTAAAGATGCTAGTCGTGCCTTTGGTGTTTGTATCACTCGTTTGTGGTACCTGTAGTTTGAGCGATCCTAAAACATTGGGTCGTTTGGGAGGTAAGTCGGTCTTACTCTATTTAGCAACGACAGCCATTGCTATCACGGTAGCTATCACCTTCGCACTTATCGCAAATCCAGGTGACGGTATTACTATCCCGAGTGATGCCACTTACGACGCAAAAGTAGCGCCTACTCTTCCTGAAGTTATTATCGGCATGTTCCCGACCAATCCTATTGGCGCGATGGCTGATAGCAATATGCTTCAAGTGATTGTATTTGCACTACTATTTGGCATTGCCATGGCGCTTAGTGGTGAAGCGGGCAAGCGCCTTGCTAGTGTATTTGAAGATTTAAATAACGTTATCTTAAAACTCGTTACCTTACTGATGAACATTGCCCCTTATGGTGTGTTCTGTCTTATGGCGAAATTATTTACTACCATCGAATTAGACTTAATTGTGAGCTTGGCCAAGTATTTCTTCGTCGTTATTTTCGCGTTATTTTTCCACGCCCTCGTGAACTACACGATTATTTTCAAGTTGTTCACGGGTTTAAACCCACTTAGGTTCTTAGCGCAAATGAAAGACACCTGCTTGTTTGCTTTTAGCACATCAAGCTCCAGCGCCACGATGCCAGTAACACTTGAAACAGCAACCAAAAAGCTTGGTGCTAGTAACTCTGTTGCCTCATTCACCGTGCCTCTTGGTGCCACCATCAACATGGACGGTACCGCTATTATGCAAGGCTGTGCGACGGTATTCATTGCCCAAGTGTTCGGTGTAGATTTGACTATCTCTGATTACCTAATGGTTATTCTGACTGCCACCCTTGCCTCTGTGGGTACGGCAGGTGTTCCTGGAGTGGGCTTGATCATGTTAGCCATGGTACTCAACCAAGTAGGCCTGCCAGTTGAAGGTATCGCGATTATTATCGGCGTAGACAGATTACTTGATATGACCCGTACGGCAGTAAACGTAACAGGCGACTGTATGGTGACCTGTGTAGTGGCGAAGTCTGAAGGGCAATTAGATGAAGCGGTATTTAATGACTTAGAGTCTGCTAAAGAGCTCGAAGAATACAATCCTCCGACTAAAAGCTAACAACGTATAAGCTAATAAAAAGGCCTCTTATTGAGGCCTTTTTAATGTCCATTACGGGATAAGACGCTTACCTTGACTCCACAAACGCATACCGACCGACTCTATCGTTATCGCTAAATTCTTAGCAAACTTATCAGCCAGCCCCTGTTTTTGCTTGTACTGAACTTTGTATGCATGGTGATTTTGCGCAAGTGTAATGAGTTCATCATCACTGGTGCTGATCCTATCCACCAAGCCTTTGTCTTTAGCATCAAGAGCGAACCAATGCTCACCGGTTGCCACTTGCTCTAAGTCCATATCTGGACGGTGTTGCGAAACAAACTGTTTGAATAACTCGTGGGTCTGCTCAACTTCTTCACGAAACTTTTGGCGACCGTCATCGGTGTTTTCACCAAATAAGGTAAGCGTGCGCTTATATTGTCCCGCAGTAATTTGTTCGTAATCAATATCGTGCTTCTTCAATACCTTGTTGAAGTTAGGGATTTGCGCGATAACGCCAATGGAACCAACAATAGCAAACGGTGCAGCAATAATTTCATCTGCTACACAGGCCATCATATAGCCGCCGCTGGCTGCGACTTTATCAATAGCAACGGTCAGTTTGATACCCGATGATGTAATGCGCTGCAACTGCGATGATGCTAGGCCATAGCCATGAACAACACCACCGCCGCTTTCTAGACGTACTAAAACACGGTCTTTTTCTTTATCTGCAAACATCAAAATCGCGCTCACTTCTTCGCGCAGGCTCTCAACCTCGTGAGCGTCCATAGAGCCTTTAAAGTCAATCACATAGACTTTCCCTTGCGAGTCAGTATCGACTTTATCATCGCTTTTATTTTTCGCCTTTTGTTCTTTGCGTAATGCTTTGAGCGCTTTTTTGTCGAGCGTACTTTCTAAAAAGTCGTCTTTGGTTTGCTGCATTTGCTCAGATAAATCAGTGACCTCTAATGAGCCACTTTGACCTTTGGGTTTGGTGCTAGCACCAACAACTAGCGCAACGATTGCACCAATGGCAATCACAATAGTTAATGCTTTAGCTAAAAATAACCCGTATTCAAAAAGATATTCCACGGTATGTCCTCTTTGTTTTTCGCTGGCGGCAATGTAACACAGCCTACAGACACAAAAAAGCCGCACTCTATGGTGCGGCCTTGTTTACTCTTTTTAACGCTTATTGAGCGATTACAGACGTGTCTACAATGGGTAGAACTGTGCCTTTAGTCGCTAGGTACGTTGCGAATTGGCGCTGCATTTCAGCATTAGCTGCTGCACTTCCGGCCGCATCTGCACCCGCGCTTTGGTCTGCAGCAGGCGTTAGTAGTGAACCATGGTGCCCTTTAGCATACTGCACAAGGTAGCTTGCAGGTTCGGTGCCCTGTTTAGTAGACGTTGCAACAGTTGCACCCATCAATTTCGCAAGTGGAATTGTGCCTGCAATTGGGTTAGTCGCAACACTTACAGGAACGACCGTATCTGGTTTGTTCGCTGCGCCATCACCCACTACTGCAGTAGTTAACACAGGTGTGCCTTGCTCGTTCACACGCATAGCGTAATTAGTTGGGTCGCCGGCATCGATAATTGTTTGCGCAGCAAATGAGAATTGACCTACTGTGCTTTGGATATTCGTCAAGCTTGCACTGTCGCCCGCAGCTTGTAGCGATGCCATGAACGCTTGGAAACCACAGCTTAAGTAGGCTTCTTGATCTTCAATGAACTGCGCACAAGTTGCTACAGCATCTCCTTGCAAGAACGCGCCAAACTCCGCTGATTCATCCAGACCGGCGCCAAGTAACACTGAGCCCTGAATAAACGAACCAAATGTATCTGAGTCAAGTAAGATGCTTACTGCACCACCGCCACCACTACTTAGCGCAGCAGTGTGCACTTTAAACAGTGGATCTACTTGTGCAGATAAAGGCGTGTTTGTCGTTGCCAAGAAAGCTGGTGTCACAATCGAACCCATAGAAATCGCACCGATACTCACATCTAGCGAGTTAAGTTCTGGGTCACCACTGAAGTTTAGGCCAAGACGAAGACCTAACAGGTCAGCACTTGATTGGCGAACATTGTCTCGACCTACGAGTAATGACTGCAGGTTCATGTACGCTAAAATCGATTTTGTCGTTGCGCTGAAATCATCATTACCATCGTTATCTACGTCGATACCACGCTCACCATGAGCAGGTAAATCGATAGCAACTGTTGCCAAGCCCTGTAAGCTCAGCGCAGCTGACAATGCCAACATGTCTTCTTTTTGACGCGTAATACCGTGTTGCAGGATAACCACAGGCCAACCACCTTCAGGCATGGCCATCGGATCTAGACCAAGTTGTCCGCGAATGAAGTTAAGCGTATTTAAATCCGATGGTTTGGTAATTTGCACCGGCACATTGGCATAGCTTTGTACCTTAGGGATCTTGTTGTACTTAGTGAGGTGACGTTTGTCATCAAGACCCAAGTCACGTAATAAGCCACCACTTAACGCTGCGCATAAACCGTCGTTCGCGCTTTGCGGTTGCTCTGGGAAGGCATCACCGACTTGTGCTTTGTAGCCCAATACCGTCACAGCGCTATCACAGTTTGCTTCCCAATAAATATCATTTAGATCGCTTAGCTCTTTCCCTTGCGGAGTTTTTAGATAATTAGGAAGAATCACGCTGCCTTTTTCGTAACTGATCGCATTAAATACCGCAGGTACGTCTTGCATCCCTTGCGACATAAATACCTGCCCCACGGTCACCAATGGTTGATCTGGGATAGTGACTGCAGGTGTTGGTAAGCTTTCTTGTTGTAAAGACGCCGCAAGCAGGCTCTTAATGGTGTTAAGCACTTCACCTGCTGACTGCATAGTCATTGCCGCTGTGTAGATGATGTCGTCTTTGTTTAAATCTGTATTGCCAACAAGAACGTTTTCGTAGCTATTGACCACCGCTTGGAGTGATTTTTGTGAATCAGTGATAAGTGGTGTTTCTTCGCTAACCAGCGCATAGGTTGAAGATGGAGTAATTGAACGGCCTTCGCTGTCCATTAAACTCGTTGTTAATGCTGTTATGTAAGAACGACCCGCTTTAAAAGGTTTTAGCGGCACTACAGCAACACTGTTGCCGCTTGCTTGAGTAACGAAGTCGACTCCGAACGCTAACTCAGCGACGTATTCACACGCGATACCTGCAGGCACAGTTGCACAGGTTTGAGAGCTTTGATCCGCACCCATTACCACTTCGAAGATACGCACGCTGCCAGGAGTAGCTGCAGAAGTCGCATCAAGGCTTACGCCCGGCGCAAACTCTAAATCGATTTTAAACGGAGTCTGGGTTGACCAGCCATCTAAAGCGCCAAGAGCCAACTCTGGGCTACTGTAATCAGTGCCTTCGCCTGGGATATTCAAGGTGCCATCAGTTGTACCACTGAATAATAAGTCATTAGGAACAGAAATTTCACCGGCAGCTGGGTCAAATACCACAGTAGATAGTGGTTTTACCGCTGGGGTATCTTGTTTAATTTCTTCTAGCGTCTTTTCGCTGCCACAGCCTGCAATTGCAGATGCTACAGCGAGAGAAAGTAGCATTTTTTTCATTTTGTTGGCTCCAAACCTTTTTTTATTGTTCTGCGCTAATTAATGTTAATCAAAAGGATAGCATATCGTTAATGAGACATTAGACCAGTTTAACTTATCGTAAACTGGTACCTTTCGCCACTTAATTTTGTAATAAATCGATTACTTGCAAAATGATTATGATAAAATTCGGCAAAAATTTAGCGCTAGGTGCAGATTATGCAAAATTATGAAGCAAGTCTAAATGCTTTAAATGACAAAGTGATACTTGTGACAGGGGCTGGCGACGGCATTGGCCGTGTTGCGGCCCTAACCTATGCAAAACACGGTGCGACAGTGATTTTGCTTGGTAAAACAACACAAAAACTTGAATGTGTGTATGACGAGATAGTTAACGCCGGTTACCCACAACCCGCTATTGTACCGCTGGACTTAAAAGGTGCGACAAAGCAAAACTACCGTGACCTAGCAGCCACTATTGAACAGCAGTTTGGTAAGCTGGATGGCTTACTAAATAACGCCAGCATCCTTGGCTCACTTGGCCCGTTAGAGCATTTTTGCTCTTCTACGTTTGAGAGCATCATGAAAGTAAACGTAACGGCCCAAGCATTGTTGACCAAAGCGATGTTCCCAGTGCTACGCAAAGCACCACATGCATCTGTTGTATTTACATCGTCAGGTGTTGGCCGAGAGGGGCGTGAGTTTTGGGGTGCTTACAGCATCTCTAAGTTCGCTACTGAGGGAATGATGCAAACATGGTCTAAAGAGGTAACCAAGACCAACATCCGCATTAACTGTATTAACCCAGGCGCCACACGCACCAACATGCGTGCCAGTGCATTCCCGGGTGAAGATCGTGACAAGTTAGCAACACCAGAAGATTTGATGCCCACCTACTTATACCTTATGAGCGACGACTCGATTGGCACAAACGGCCAATCACTAGACGCTCAAAGCAAAAAATAAGTGTCGGACATGCCAATAAAAAACGCCGTGAATTACGGCGTTTTTTATTGTTCGTTCTCGCCTTATCGGCGCTTTTTGTGTTGCTGCACACGTTGGTTGTGCTTTTTAACCGCTTTGCGAATGCGATTCACTTGAGCACGCTTATCTTTGCGTTTTGGCTGCATTTGTTCAACTGTAAGTTTGGTTTGTGTTTCCGCTCGCAGTCCCACGCTCTTGCGTAAATAGTTAACACGACCAAGCTCTAGTTCTTCCCAACCGCCTTGTGGTAATCGTTTATTTAAGTCCAACTGACCATAGCGCACACGAATGAGTCGCGATACTTCAACGCCTTGTGATTGCCACATGCGTCGTACTTCACGGTTACGGCCTTCACTTAGGGTCACATTAAACCATTTATTAATGCCCTCACCGCCCATAGGTTTAATAGTATGAAAACGGGCTGGGCCATCGTCTAGTTCCACGCCGTTTGTTAGGGTGCGCAACGTGTCGTTGGTCACATCACCAAACACACGTACCGAGTATTCACGCTCAATCTCGTAACTCGGATGCATTAAGCGGTTCGCAAGCTCACCGTCATTAGTAAATAACAACAAGCCTGAAGTATTAATGTCTAAACGACCAATGGCAATCCAACGATCGCCATCGATACGCGGTAGTCGGTCAAATACAGTACGACGACCTTCTGGGTCTTTACGTGTACACAACTCCCCTTCAGGCTTGTGGTACATCAACACGCGACAGATACGCTCTTGCGGTTGTTCTATTTTAACAATGTGGCCATCAACACGGATTTTTTGAGTTGGCTCTACACGGTCGCCCAAGCGCGCAACCTTGCCATCGACACTCACCCGATTAGATTCGATGTATTTTTCCATTTCGCGACGGGAGCCGACACCTGCTCGCGCTAGGACTTTTTGTAACTTTTCACTCATTAAGATGGTTCTCTCACAGAAGGATCATGTAATAGTTTGTCTATCTGGCTATGTTGTTGCTGCGGCAACGGTGGCAATTGCTCCAACCCAGATAAAGAAAAATAGTCTAAAAATTCATTTGTTGTTGCATAGAGTGCAGGTCTACCTGGCACTTCTTTGTGACCCACAACCTTTACCCAGCCACGTTCTTGTAACGTTTTCATGATGTTACTTGCAACGGTCACACCACGCACTTGCTCAATCTCACCTCGGGTGATGGGCTGGCGGTAGGCAATCAAAGACAATGTTTCAAGCAGCGCCCGGGAATACTTTGGCGCTCGTTCTTGGAACAATTGACTTAACCATGGACTTAAACTGCTGCACGCTTGAAAACGATAACCTGAGCCCACCTGTACGAGACGAATACCGCGCGTTTGGTAGTGCGTTTCAATGGCATCAAGTGCCTCATTGACACGTTTTGGCGTCACACTTATGTCACTGAGTACCGTTTCTTTGAGTTGTTTTTTTGTCAGTGGTTTTGGCGAGACAAAGATAGCGGCTTCTATTAGCTCAACTAGTTGCTCATCACTAATTCGTCTGCTGCTCATGGGGACCTCAAATTAAGCGTGTATTATGTCAGAGCTCGGCGATATCGCAAAGCGATTCATTCGTGAGCATGCTCCTTTAGGCGCACATGGATAATAGACTCGCTGTTTGCCTGCTGACACATAATGAGCCCTTCTTTAGTGAGCTCCAAAATAGCAATAAATGTTACAACCACTCCAGCGCGCCCTTCTTGCACACTAAAAAGCGCTGCAAATTCCACGTAGCCTTGAGCTTGTTGTAAATAACTCAAAATATCACTCATGCGTGCTCGCGTAGATAGCTGCTCAGGTGTTATGTGATGGTGCTCAAAACTCTTTGCGCGGGCCATGACATCACTTAAAGCCAACATCAAATCTTGCATAGATACATCAGGAAACAGAGGCGATGGCAATGCCTCTTCTTCTATGAGTGCATGAGCACTGAAGATATCACGCTCCATACGCGGAATTTCATCAAGATTTTCTGCCGCTTTTTTGAATTGCTCATACTCTTGTAGGCGTCGAATAAGTTCAGCGCGGGGGTCTTCCTCTTCTTCAAGCTCTTCATGAACAGGAAGCAATAAGCGTGATTTAATTTGTGCCAGCAGTGCAGCCATAACCAAATACTCGCCTGCTAACTCCAATTGAAATTCGCGCATCATTTCTACATATTTCATGTACTGTTCCGTGATACTGAATATCGACAGTTCCAATACATCAAGCTTGTGCTTTTTAATGAGGTATAAAAGTAAGTCCAAAGGCCCTTCAAAGGTCTCTAAAACGACCTCAAGAGCATCGGGTGGAATGTACAAATCTTCAGGCTTTTCGACCACAGCCTCGCCACGGATAAAAGCCAACGGAAGTTTTTGCTGCTGTGCAATTACGTGCTCTTTCATTGGAATGGACTAGGGTCGCCACAGCCTACACGTAATACTTCAATATCACCGTCAGACATGTCGATTACCGTCGTTGCTTGCTCGCTCAAATAACCACCATGAATAATCACATCTACGTGTTTTTCAAGCTGCATGCGAATATCGTCTGGGTCTGACTCCGTAAATTCTTGTCCCGGCAAAATCAGTGAGCAAGACATCATTGGCTCGCCTAACTCTTCAAGAATTGCCTGGCAAATAGGGTTGTCAGATACGCGGATCCCGATAGTCTTTTTCTTGTCATTGAGAACACGTCTAGGCACCTCTTTGGTCCCTTTGAAGATAAACGTATATGGCCCTGGCGTATTATTTTTAATGATACGAAACATTTGATTATCTACACGTGCATACGTAGCAAGCTCAGATAAATCTCGACACATCAAAGTGAAATTATGGTGTTTTTCAATACCGCGAATACGGGTAATACGCTCTTGCGCTTGTTTTTCTCCCAAGCCACAACCTATTGCATAGCCTGAATCTGTGGGGTATACGACAACACCACCTTGACGAATAATATCAACCGCTTGTTGAATTAATCGGCGCTGCGGATTTTCTGGATGAATGTGAAAAAATTGACTCATAACTGTCCTTATTTCTTATTATTCTACTTACCAGCGCTGCCATACGCCTTCACAATCTTTAGGCAAGTATAGGTTCTTTCCTAATTCTATGTAAGGTAAAGGAAAATGAAAATCAGACCCTTGTGAACACAACAACCCGTTTTCACGGGCAAGCTGACCTAAAAACTGCCTTTCTGATGGCGCTTGTTGAGTCTGTGCCACTTCCATAGCGTCGCCACCGAGTTCACTAAACTCACTGATCAACTTACGCAACCATTTATTCGACATTTTGTAACGGCTTGGGTGTGCCAACACAGCTTGTCCACCAGCGCTATGAATAGCTTCAATGGCAGTGTTCATATCGCACCACGTACTTGGCACATAACCAGTATTACCACGGCTCAGATATTTCTTAAACACGCTTTGTACGTTCTTTGCTGCTCCTTGCTCCACTAATATACGAGCAAAATGAGCGCGAGTCACCTGTGCCTCACCCGCCAATTTAAGTGCTCGCTCATGAGTAGAGTCAAACCCAGCTTTATCTAGCCGTTCGCCAATTTTAGCTGCGCGTTCACTGCGTTTTTGCTGCTGTTCAGACAATAACGCATTAAGCTGTGGCGCCTGAGTATCGACCATTAAACCGACTATGTGAATTTCAAAACTGTGCCAGCGAGTTGAAATTTCAACCCCAGCAACGAGTTCAAGTGCAAGCTCGAGTTCACTAATCGCTTGGCGCGCAGGCTCAATGCCCGCAGTGGTATCATGATCGGTCAGTGCTAAGACATCAACGCCTTTGTCTGCTGCGCGCTGAACAAGTTCGCTGACCGTCAGTTTGCCATCGGAAAAAGTACTGTGACTGTGTAAGTCATATTTTAGCACTGCACTACTCGGTAACTTGTAAGATAAAGAATTGCGCCAGTGTACCATTGATGCGGGTTTTAAGGGCAATAAACTTTTCTGAAATAAGGGGTTGACACATTTGTCACCGTAAGTTCTACTAGATGCCAGATTACATCGGTTTAAAGAAAACAAATGACGACTCACACTCTAATTCATATCACTTGGTGGTGGCACTGCACATAGCGGGTGGAATTAGTCGTGGCTGGCGCTACATAAACTGATAACAAACCCGCATTCGAAGCGGGTTTTTTTGTATTTAATTTTGGTGAAAATAATGAACATGACTCAGTCAACAAACAACATGATTATTTGGTGGTGGCACTCGATATAGCGGGTGGGCCTTATCATGGCTGAGCATTTTGCAACCCGCAGCTTACTCGATAAGTCTGCGGGTTTTTTTATAACTTTTATACTCAACATGGTGATAGTGAATATTTTCAACATGTTTAAGTGATTGATTATATGGGAATGAGGACCTTTTATGATTTTTAGTCACATTTCGACCACTGCGGGGCAAGTAACCAGCATTAGTCAGCGCCGGGACTATATACCCTCGGCACTGAGCCTGTTTGCAAAGCTCGACAATGCCAATACCTTGCTGTTGGAATCCGCAGAAGTCGACTCTAAAGAAAATCTCAAAAGCATCGTCTTAGTTGACGCTGCGCTGCGCATCGAATGTAACGGTGCCAAAGTCCAAGTCAAAGCATTGTCAAATAATGGCAGGCAATTACTTTCTTATCTACAAGTGCATATCGAATCTGCAAGCACACAGCTTGATGACGACACCCTAAGTGTCACGTACCAAACAGTCGATGGGGATCTTGATGAGTATGCCAAACTCAAAGCAGCCAACGCGTTTGATACTCTGCGCCAATGCGTCACACAAATCAGTAACAACACCGATAACCCATTTGCTATTTTCCTCGGTGGGGTGATGGGTTACGACATGGTGGCCAATGTTGAGACGTTGCCCTGTGTTCCAAGTAGAGAAAACACCTGCCCTGACTATGTTTTTTACCTTGCTGAGACCATGGTCGTTGTAGATCACCAAGCAAAAAGTACAGAAATTATTGGCAATGTGTTTAATGGCCCCCAAGTACATGCAAATTGCTTTGAAGTCGGGCAAAAGGTAGAGCGCCTAAATACTCTGTGCGACAGTTTAGATGACTATCCTGCCCCACCATCCAATCACACTGAGATGCAAGCGCGTGTTGATATCTCTGACGAGCAATTCATCAGCCAAGTAACAGCCTTAAAGCATCATATTATTGATGGCGACATCTTCCAAGTTGTCCCTTCTCGTACCTTTTCTCTTCCTTGCCCTAAGCCACTTGAAGCTTACGCCAAACTCAAAGAGCAAAACCCGAGTCCATATATGTTTTATATGCGAGATCAATCCTTTGACTTATTTGGCGCCTCTCCAGAGTCGGCATTGAAGTATTGTGCCCAAACCAACCAAGTTGAAGTCTATCCGATCGCGGGCACGCGCCCTCGCGGAAAGAATCCTGATGGTTCGCTCAACCTTGACTTAGACTCACGCATAGAGCTGGATTTGCGAAACGATACAAAAGAGCGCGCTGAGCACATTATGTTAGTGGATTTGGCTCGCAATGATGTGGCTCGCATCAGCAAGCCCGGTACACGTCACGTCAAAGAGTTACTTAAAGTCGACCGATATTCTCACGTCATGCATCTTGTATCCCGTGTTGTAGGCCAACTAAAAGATGATTTGGATGCTCTGCACGCGTACCAGGCTTGCATGAATATGGGTACCTTGGTCGGCGCCCCTAAAGTCAGTGCTGCTCGTTTAATTCGCGAGGTCGAGAATAAGCGTCGTGGTAGCTATGGTGGTGCAGTAGGTTATCTAACAGGCGATGGTTCGATGGACTCCTGTATTGTTATTCGCAGCGCGTTTGTCAAACAGGGCGTAGCTCACGTGCAAGCGGGCGCGGGCGTTGTTTTCGACTCAGACCCTCAAGCAGAAGCTGATGAAACACGCGCTAAAGCAGGTGCCGTACTTCGCGCCATTGCGACCAGCAATCCCCCCACCACCAATGAGCACTAGGAGTCCAAAGCATGAATTATAAGATTTACTTCTTAGATAACGTGGACTCATTCAGTTATAACTTGGTGGATGAATTCGCACAAATGAATCAAGAGCTTGTTGTTTATCGCAACACTGTCAGTGCCGAGAAAATTTTTGCGCGCATGTGTGCAGAGACACAACCTGTGGTTTTAGTTTTGTCTCCAGGGCCCGGTGCGCCAAAAGATGCAGGATGTTTAATGACCTTAATCGAGCTGTGTAAGGGGAAATTTCCAATGCTCGGCATTTGTCTTGGTCAACAAGCCCTGACCCAAGCCTATGGTGGCGTTGTCGGCCATGCCAATGAGACGGTGCATGGTAAGTCCTCAACAATTACGTTGGCAAAGCACCCAGCACTTGAAGGTTTTGGCGACAACATGGTGGTGGCGCGTTATCACTCACTGGTAGCAACTGAAGTGCCAGAGTGTATCCGGGTTATTGCTCAGTATCAGGGCATGCCCATGGCCATCTGTAACGACCAAGACAAGGTGCTGGGATACCAATTTCACCCTGAATCCATTTTAACCCCGCAAGGCTCTGAACTTTTAAAACAAAGCCTCGCGTTTTTGACGGCCAAGGAGTAAGTCATGGATGCACTCACAGACATACAAACCAAACTCTATCAGCAAAGTGATTTGAGCTTTGATGAAACTCACAGTCTATTCAATGACATCATGCAAGGGCGAGTAGATGATATTACCTTGGCATCATTACTTACGGCGTTAAAAATTAAAGGCGAAAGCGCTGAAGAAATTGCAGGCGCTGCAGCTGCCATGCGTGAAAATGCCACACCGTTCGTTACCAATGCAACTGATTTAGTTGATACCTGTGGCACAGGCGGCGATGGAGCCAATACCATCAATATTAGTACCACTGCTTCAATCGTTGCAGCAGCATGCGGCTTAAACGTCGTCAAGCACGGTAATCGCAGTGTCTCTAGCAACTCAGGCTCGTCTGACTTACTGCAACGTCTTGGTATTAACATTAACATGAGCCCAGAGTTGGCTGCGCATGTACTTGAGCAAACAGGTTTTACGTTTTTATTCGCTCCGCTTTATCACAGCGGTGTAAAGCATGCTATGGCAGTACGCACCACGTTGAAAACACGCACGGTGTTCAACATTCTTGGGCCGCTAGCCAACCCAGCCAAGCCCCAAGCTCAACTCTTAGGTGTGTACTCCCCTGCTTTGTGTTTGCCTATGGCCAAAACACTACAAAAGCTTGGCTGTGAACGGGCAATGGTAGTCCACGGCTGTGGTACAGATGAAATTGCCCTGCACGGTGATACCCACGTAGTCGAGCTCAAAGAGGGGCAATTGCAACAATACACCCTCAGCGCCGATGACTTTGGTCTTGCAAACTTTTCACTTGAAGCGCTCGCTGGCTCTGGTCCAGACTACAATGCTCAAGCTGCAACAGCGATTTTAAGCGGTCAAGGCTCTGCGGCTCACAACAGCGCTATTATTGCCAACGTAGCAGCACTTTTGGTGTTAAATAACAAAGCTGCAAACTTTAAAGAAGCAGCCCAACATGTCGCGCACATATTAAAAAGCGGTGTTGCCATGCAAACACTTAATGCCATCAAAGAGGTAAGTAATGGCTAATGTATTAGAAAAAATCGTCGCAGATAAACGCATTGAAGTTACAAAGCGCAAGGCTGAGCGCCCATTAGATGAATTTAAAGATGCGCTAACGCCTTCAACACGCGACTTTTACCACGCCCTTAAGGAAGGCCCAACGAGCTTTATCCTGGAGTGTAAAAAAGCCTCTCCATCTAAAGGCTTAATTCGCGACATATTCAATTTGCAGGAAATCACTTCAGTATATAAGCATTATGCCAGTTGCATTAGCGTGCTAACCGATGAGAAATACTTCCAAGGAAAATTCGAGTATTTGGCGCAAGTGAGAGATTTAGTTGAACAGCCTCTGATCTGTAAAGACTTTTTTATCGACCCTTATCAGGTATATCTTGCCCGTTACTATGGCGGCGACGCCATTTTGTTGATGTTGTCTGTACTAGATGATGAGACTTACAAGGAATTGTCAGCGCTTGCTCAGTCACTCAATATGGATGTGCTTACAGAAGTAAGTAACGAACAAGAGGTAGCTCGCGCTCTGGCGCTCGATGCGCAAATTATTGGCATTAATAATCGTAACTTGCGTGACTTAAGCACTGATTTAGCGACAACTGAACGCCTGCGTGCATTGATCCCACAAAATAAAGTGGTGATCTCTGAGTCGGGTATCTATACCCATCAGGATGTAAAACGTTTAAGTCCATTGTGCGATGGTTTCTTAGTGGGAAGCTCCATCATGGCGCAGCAGGATTTACAACTTGCCTGTCGCAGTCTCATCTTAGGCGATAACAAAGTATGCGGCTTGACGCGCGTACAAGATGCGCAAGCGGTTTACAGTGCAGGTGCAGTGTATGGTGGGCTTATTTTCTACCCTAAATCACCGCGCTATGTCGACTTGGATTGCGCGCGCGCGATTGTTGATAGCGCTGCTCTTAAATTTGTTGGTGTATTTGTCGATGCCCCCACTGAGCAAGTGAGTGAATATGCCGCAGTACTCAAACTTGCGGCGGTGCAACTGCATGGTAATGAAGATGCACAGTACATCAGTACATTACGCAATGCGCTGCCACTCACCTGCCAAATATGGAAAGCGCACGCTGTCGGCAGTGCGCTACCTGAGCGTATCCACGGTGCAGATAGAGTCCTGTATGATACCTACAGTAAGCACGCTAAGGGCGGTACAGGAGAGCAGTTCAATTGGCAATTACTCGCCAACGTTAATGCTCCTTTTATGCTCGCTGGCGGTTTGTCTGCAGACAACATTGTCGATGCGCGCGCCACAGCAGCGCAAGGTCTCGACTTAAACTCAGGTGTAGAGAGCGCACCGGGTAAAAAATGTAAGAATAAAATTGATGCTGCGTTTGCAGCAATACGGAATTATTGAGGTAGTTATGAAAAATCCAGCCTATTTCGGCGAATTTGGCGGCATGTTCGTTCCAGAATTATTAGTCCCTGCGCTCAAACAACTTGAAAGTGAATTCAACAAATCACAAAAAGATCCACAGTTCGAGACAGAGTTTCGCACATTACTTAACGAGTATGCCGGTCGTCCAACGCCGCTTACTCTTACCCGTAACTTGGTGAAAAACCCTAACGTTAAACTGTATCTAAAACGCGAAGACTTGCTGCACGGCGGCGCTCACAAAACCAATCAGGTATTGGGTCAAGCATTGCTCACCAAGCGTATGGGTAAAAAAGAAGTTATCGCAGAAACCGGTGCCGGACAGCATGGTGTTGCCACCGCATTAGCCTGTGCACTACTTGGTTTGAAATGCCGCATTTATATGGGCGCAAAAGACGTTGAGCGCCAACAGCCTAACGTATTTCGTATGCGCTTGATGGGTGCAGAAGTGATCCCTGTTACCGCTGGCTCAGGTACGTTGAAAGATGCAGTAAACGAAGCCCTTCGTGATTGGTCTGCCAACTACAAAACCGCGCATTATTTGCTTGGTACGGCTGCAGGTCCCCACCCATTCCCAACGGTGGTACGTGAATTCCAAAAAATGATTGGCGAAGAAGCGAAGCAACAAGTATTAAAGGCTGAAGGTCGTCTGCCAGACGCAGTCATCGCCTGTGTCGGTGGCGGTTCAAATGCCATCGGCATGTTTACTGACTTCATTGATGAGCCCAGTGTAAAGCTCATCGGCGTAGAGCCTGCGGGCAAAGGCCTTGATAGCGGAGAGCATGGGGCAACACTGTGCCGCGGCACCAAAGGTATTCTCCACGGTGCTTACACCTACATCATGCAAACACAGCAAGGCCAAATTGAGGAGTCTTATTCCGTTTCAGCTGGGTTAGACTACCCTGCTGTGGGGCCACAACACGCCCATTTACATGAGACAGGTCGCGCTCAATACGTCGGTATTACTGATGATGAGGCACTGGATGCCTTTAAAGCTTTGGCACGTAATGAAGGGATCATTCCAGCACTAGAATCAAGCCATGCCCTAGCGTATGCTCTGCAATATGCTGAGCAGCAAACAGAAGAAACGATACTTGTAGTCAATTTAAGTGGTCGTGGTGACAAAGACTTGGCCCACGTACACACAGTGCTAGCAGCGCGAGGAGATGAATAATGAGCCGCTACAATGCCATGTTCGCAGGTTTAAATGAAAAAGGTGAAGGCGCATTCGTCCCTTTTGTTACCATTGGCGACCCAGATAAAACGCAAAGCATCGAGATTATCAAAAGCCTCATTGATGGCGGCGCAGATGCACTTGAATTGGGCATTCCGTTTTCAGATCCAATCGCTGATGGCCCGGTAATTCAACAGGCCAACATTCGCGCTCTGCAAGCGAATGTCACCACCGATGATTGCTTCGACATCATCAAAACAATACGCCAGTACAACGCCGATATTCCTATTGGCTTGTTATTGTATTCGAACCTAGTGCTAGCAAAAGGCTTGGAACAATTTTACCAAAGTGCCAAAGACTCCGGCGTGGACTCAATTTTAGTAGCCGACGTACCGCTGCATGAATCAAAGATGTTCCGTCGCACCGCGATGAGTTGCGGTATCGAGCCTATCTTTATCGCTACTCCGAATGCCGATGATGACACGCTGCGCCAATGTGCTTCGTATGGACGTGGGTACACATACTTGCTTTCACGCGCTGGGGTTACAGGCACTGAAACCAAGGCACAAATGCCACCTGAGGAGATGATCACTCAGTTACGCGAGTATCACTCGGCCCCAGCTTTGCTTGGTTTTGGTATTAGCACACCAGAAGATGTTAAAAACGCGCTCGCAAGTGGCGCTGCTGGTGCGATTAGTGGCTCTGCTGTGGTAAAGATTATCGCCGAAAACCTAGGTGATATAGCGCGCACATGTGAACAATTGCGCACATTTTGCGAACACATGAAAGCGGCAACCAAAGCGTAGCATCACATCAATTTACCAAGTGGTCTTTGAGTGCTTTTGCGCACTTGAAGGCCACTTTATTTTGCCCGGCTATCTCAATTTGCTCACCCGTTTGTGGATTTCGGCCTAACTTGGCAGGGTGATAGCTCAATGAAAAGTTACCGAACTTTGGAATAAATACCGCATCGCCTTCATGCAATGACTGAGTTATCGCATCAAGCATAGCGCCCAGTGCCGAGGTACATTCTTTTTTGCTTAAACCACTGTGCGAATGCATCGCATCAATAAGCTGTTTTTTATTCACTTTTTACCCTATTGAAAACTACAAAGGCGCGCAGACTAAAAGTGCCAGGTGAAAATGTCAAACCAAATGCCGCATTGCCTTGAGCTTAGCGCCCGTAACTGGTAAAACATCTGCAACTTGCAGTAACGGAAAGCATTATGGCTACCTTAATTGAATACATCCCCTTAATATTATTTTTTGCAGTTTATAAATTGGTCGACATTTACTGGGCAACCGCAGTGTTGGTGGTGGCCAGTGGTATTCAAATTGCTTATGCCTATTTCAAAGAAGGCAGTGTAGCGAAGCGTCATTGGATCTTTTTTGCTATTGCGTTAGTCCTTGGCACAATGACCATCTTGTTTCGTGATGAGCACTTTATTCAATGGAAAGCAACCTTCATCTACGCCCTACTCGCGCTTGCTCTGCTGGTATCGCGTTTTGTCTTTAAGAAAAACTTGGTGCAGAAGGCATTAGTTGGCCTGTTGGAGTCTGTGTCTGAAAAACAAGGGGATAACACTGCTGATACTGTCGAGGTACCGGCGAAAATATGGGAGCAGTTGAACACATTTTGGGTGATCTTATTTGCCTTTATTGCCGCGTTGAATATTTATGTGGCTTACAATTTCTCACTGGACTTTTGGGTGAACTTTAAAGTATTTGGCCTCATTGGTATCACCTTTATCGCCATTATTTTCACCATCGTACGTATCTATCCTTACTTCCCTGAAGAAGAGTCATAAGATTGCCTTAAACCCTTGTTACACTCGCCACTTTGGAGGTGTAACAAGGGGCTTAAATCTTGAGTAATTTCCAATACCGTTGGTTTGAGTTAATCTGCCTGTTTATCGCGTTACCCCTTGTTGGCTTTTCGCTCAGAGCATACTTACATAATTGGCTTATTCCTGCGCTTATTACCCTCACTGCCATTTGCTGCATAACCCTACTTAAAGACCCACAGTTTAAACGTTTTAGGCTCATATCTTTTGGCCAATTCGCAATTGTTAAACGGCGCATAGCGATGTTTTTTCTTATCGGTGCGCTTGTATCGGGTGTCTTGTATAGCATTGTTAACCAAGGTAACTGGTTCAATTATCCACTAGAATCGCCAAGTGCATGGTTAAAGCTACTCATTCTCTACCCACTTCTTTCGGTCTTGCCACAAGAGCTCATTTTTCGTACTTATTTCTTTCATCGCTACAAGTACATTATTCCAAATAAAGGTGCTCGGGTGTGGCTCAGCGCTTGCGTATTCGCACTCGCTCACTGTGTATATAACAATGTTATTGCGGTATTGATAGCGTTTCTAGGTGGGCTGTTATTCGCCTATACCTATGCACAATCACGCTCAACATTTGTCTGCGTGTTAGAGCACAGTCTGTGGGGATTATGGATGTTTACACTGGGTGTGGGAAGCTACTTAGATTCGGGAGCCTTGTAGGCTCCCGACATACGCCATTTAGATATTGAAAATGCTAAATGCAAAGAACTTCGTTGCCACCGTATTGACGAAAATGATCAATAGGATTGCAGGAATGAAGGTTGATAGTGAGAAGTTTACATACTTTTCCATAAAGCTTCCCGCATAACTATCACAGCCTTGGGACAACTCTTCGGTCAATTTTGCTTTCTTCCAGCGATACATGACAAATAAACACACCATCAAACCATTCAAAGGCAAGATTGTGTCGTAGAATACGTCATACACCACATCAAAGAAGCTCTTATCCGCACCGCCATAGTTAACAAAGCTTGTTAACCAGTCGACCATTCCAAACGAGACCGTGCACGCGACGGTTAAAATACCTATCGTGCCCGATAATACTAACAACGCTTTTTTACGGCTGTAGCACTTCTCTTCAATAAGCGTTGCGGTAGGTACTTCAACAATCGATACCAGTGATGTGATAGCTGCAAAAAATACCAGCAAGAAGAATACGAACGCAACAACAGACGCACCTAAGAAGCCAATATCTGTTTGTAGTGCTAACAAGATTTTTGGTAGATAAACGAAGATCATCGACACCGATGATTCGGATAACTGGTTTGGATCAGTGTCTGGGTTGAAGCTGAAAATAGCTGGCAACACCATCAAACCCGCAGTAAATGCGACCAACGAGTCGGTGATGGCAACCATCTTAGCACCACTGACAATGTCATCTTTTTTCGAGATGTACGAGGCATAAGTCATTAAGATACCCATACCCAATGACAAAGAGAAAAACGCCTGCGATAACGCGCCATTCACAACACCTGCATTCATCTTAGAGAAATCAGGCACAATGTAATAGCTCACACCGGCCATCGCGTTATCTAACGTCAGTACGTAGATAACAAGACCGATCAGCAAAACGAATAGCGCCGGCATCAAGAACTTTGCGGCCTTTTCAATCCCCTCTTTGACACCACCGACCAAAATTAGGTTAACAATAATCGCCACGACAACCATATAGCCAAAAATACTGTATTCGTTAATAAAGCGGCCAAAGTTACCTGGGTCGGCAAGTGCATCAAGGTTGCCCATCGCTGTTTGCGCTAGATAACCAAAAATCCACACGGTAATCACCATGTAAAACACGGCAATCATAAACGGTGTAAGCACTGCCAGCGCACCGGCGATACTCCATTTAGAAGAATTATTGGAAAGTGACTTGTATGAGCCATAAGGATCTTTTTGTGCATGACGACCCATAGCCATCTCCGCCATCATTACCGGAAGGCAGATAAAGGCGACAAATAAAGCGTATACAAGCAAAAACGCACCACCACCATTTTTGGTAGCAGAGACTGGAAAGCCAACGAGGTTACCGATACCCACTGCAGAACCTGCAGCGGCTAGAATAAAGCCCAAGCGCGAGCTAAAGTGTTCACGTTTCCCTGTCATAGAAAACCCTTGTTATTATTTTAAGCAAGACTCTACGGTGTTAAAGCTGGGTTTTCAAGCCCCGCGCGGTGATAGGCATAGCCATGACTGTTACGATCACTTGCCAATGCAATGCGACTACGCCACCCCAGCCCTCTTGCACACCTTAAATAACGGTAAAAATACCATCAAATACAAGATTGTATGAGCAGCTGGGTATTTGAGGATAATTCGCCCAGCGTTCATCGAATAAAATTTACAAGCACCAGCATTGCTGGCTATGATAAGCGTATTGCATACCTACCGTATGGTTTTTTTAATGTTGTATATGATTTACTCAACAGACGTTGAAAACTCTTTAGAGAAACGTCTTAAGGCTCGCCCAAGTCACCTTGCCCGACTAGAACAACTTGATAAGGAAGGTCGTCTTTTTGTCGCAGGCCCATTACCTGCCATAGACAGTGACAACCCGGGGGAAGCCGGTTTTACTGGCTCTTTGGTTATAGCTGAGTTTGAGTCGCTGCAAGATGCGCGTGAGTGGGCCGCAAATGACCCTTACATCAGTGCAGGCGTGTACGAGAACTCAATTGTAAAACCATATAAAAAAGTGCTACCTGCTTAAAGTTCAGTAAACGTTAAGTGGTTTTTTGTATGCTGTTAGCATGTCACTGCCCATACCGTAAGCGCGCCTCGCTTACCATGCATTTACCGGGAGCTTCTTAAATTATGTTTAGAATTATCACAGCACTATTTATGTCACTTGCTCTGTGTATACCGAATGCGTATTCCCAAGACAGCAAAGCGATAGACAAGAAGCAGGCAGTGGCCATTGCCAAGCAAAAAGAAGACGGTAAAGTGCTAAAGATTACAGAACAAAAGGACACGTTCATTGTTCGGATCCTAAAGCCCAAAGGTAGGGTCATCGATATCATTGTCTCCAAACACACAGGGCAAGTTGAGAAGGAAAAATTTTAATGCGAATTCTAGTCATCGAAGACGATCAACATTTAGCAGACAACCTGCGCAGTGCTCTAGAAAAAGAGCGTTATAGCGTTGATTTATGCCACGACGGTGAAGCTGGCCTATTCCACATCTGCGAGTATCCGTTAGATATGGCTGTAGTCGACTTAGGCTTACCAAAAATCGACGGCATCGAACTTATCAAACAAGCGCGTAAGAACGGCGTTGAAATTCCAATTTTAATTTTGACTGCGCGGGATCGTTGGCAAGACAAAGTTGAAGGTTTGGACGCGGGTGCCGACGATTATCTGACTAAACCTTTCCATGTTGAAGAACTAATCGCACGCTGTAACGCACTCATTCGTCGCAGTGCCGGTCAGGCTAACCCGGAGATCACTAATGGTCCTATTTGCATTCATACTCGTTCACAGCGTGTATGGGTCGACGATAGAGAGCTGAACCTAACAGCTTATGAATACAAGGTGTTAGAGTACTTGATGGTCAACCCACAAAAAGTTATTTCCAAGTCTGAACTTACCGAGCACATTTATGATCAAGACTTCGATTTAGACTCCAACGTGATCGAAGTATTCGTCTTGCGCTTGCGTAAGAAGCTCGACCCTGAAGGCACACTAAACCCTGTTGAGACCCTGCGTGGTCGAGGATACAGGTTGCGTTCACAGTGGTAGGAAATCAAGTTTCACTGAAAATAAGGCAAGGATTCATCCTTGTCTTTTTATTGATTGTGGCCATGCCGATTTTGTTCGTCTCAATCGGCAATGCCTATCGCGCCTCTCTCATTGAAGCCACACAAAAAACCCTCGAAGCACACCTGTATTCGATCATCTCCGAAGTCGAGTACACAGAGCAAGGTGTGCAAATGCCACGCAGCATTCTAGCCCCTGAACTCAATCGTGTTACATCTGATACCTACGCGATGATTTACAGTAACAACGAACAGGTGTGGCACAGTGAGTCAGCACTGAATGTCGATTTCAAGCCAGATTTATTCAACACAGAAACTGGCACATCAGATTTTCGAATGGTGACATTTAAAGGGCGAAAATATTGGCAATTATCGCTCACAGGTATTCTCTCAAGCCTAGATGAAACCATAGAAGCACGCTTTATCGTGGTCAAAAGCAATGAAGGTATCTTACGCCTTATGGAAGGCTTTAAAGAAACCTCCATTAATTGGATGCTTATCATGGGGGTTGTGATCACCGCCTTGATGATTATCGGTTTCTTTTGGAGCTCACGACCACTGCACAGGCTTGATAAAGAAATAAAAGCCATAGAAAGCGGTGACAGTACGCGCATCAAAGGCAGCTACCCCATTGAATTACAAACAATTAAAGCTGACCTAAACCTGCTTTTAGACTCACAGCAGCGCCAGAAAGAGCGTTATCGCGCTTCATTGAGCGATCTTGCCCACGCGCTTAAAACTCCCCTTGCGGTGCTCAAATCAAGTCCCTTGGCACAAGATAGCGATGCCCAAGAGCAACTCGACAGAATTAATGTGATGATCGAGCACCAATTGAAGCGCGCGGCAACCGGAGCGTCAGATACGTGGAAAAAGCAAACCTTGATTAAGCCCGTGGCGGAGTCCATTTTTAATGCCATGAGCAAAGTGTATCGTGACAAAAACATTGAGTTCAGTATCGACGTCAATGACAAACACTTTTTCTTAGGCGATAAAACCGATTTAATGGAGTTACTAGGCAACCTCATTGATAACGCTTGCAAAGCCTGTGATGGCCACGTGGCGCTAACAGTAAAACAAGTTAAAAAGCGCCTCACACTCACCATCGATGACAATGGCCCAGGCGTACCAAAAGAAAAACGTGAGCTATTATTACAGCGTGGTACACGTTTAGACAGTTATGAAAGTGGTCATGGCGTTGGTATGGCTATTGTTGCTGACCTCGTAAACGGTTATCACGGTATGCTGACCATCTCGGACAGCCCCTTAGGCGGCGCTCGCTTTGAATTAGAATTCGATTATCAAGAAACGACATAACATAATGAATTATAAGCATATTACTTTAAAAACACTCTTTGCGGTTGGTGCTTTGTGCACCACATCACTCGTTGTTGCAGCAAACAAGGCCGAGCCAGAGTGTGTCCATGCTGACACCACCCCTCAAGGTAACCGTAGTTATACGCAGTGTTTAGACAAACAACTTGATGCCAAAAAGAGACAGTGGCAGGCGTGGCAAAATAAACGTCAGTTAGAGCTCGAAGGCTATGCGAAAAGCTCTGGGATAACCCAACCACTCGACATTTACCTACGCGCAGAAAAGACATACAAGCATTATGTTGAGGACAGTTGTCGCTGGCGCTATTTGCGTGTCATGCCAAACGCGGTAGCCGCAGCCATCGCATATAAAAAATGCGAACTGCGACTAATAGAGCAACGTATTGAGGCGTACCAAGTACCTTTGGATTAAGCGTGTTGATTGTCGTTTGGCGGTTCAACATCGCTACTAAGTAGGGTTGCAAGCCAGCGACCCTCCTCACTTTCTTCTAAGGCGATTTTTACCACCATGGTCAGCGGCACTGACAACAGCATCCCTACACTGCCAAGCAACCACCCCCAGAAAATCAAGGATAAGAAAACGACTAACGCAGAAAGCCCCAACCCCTTACCCATGTAACGTGGCTCTACCACATTTCCCATCACCATATTGATAATCATATAGCCACTGCCTACAAGCAATGCACTAAGTGGGCTTAACGTGATTAAAGCCAGCAGCACCGCAGGAATCGCGGCAATGATAGAGCCAATATTCGGAATATAATTGAGCATAAAGGCCACCACACCCCACAGCACAAAATAGTCAACGCCGATGACCCACAACAACAAGGTTACCAAGGCACCGGTTAATAAACTGATCACTGTTTTTATCGCCAAGTAGGAATTGATGGATTCGATAAAGCGGTCAATTTGCTTCATTTTCATATCCGGATCATTGAGCGCCAAGTGCACTTTTTTGCTGATACTTGGGCCCTCAAACAGCATGAACACCACTGTCACGATAATTAAAAACAGGTTTGCCATCACGGCGCCGAACCCGGCAAGCATACTGGTTGCCACATTTATCAACTTGCCAGGGTCAAAGGTAGACATGATCTGCTCTTTATCTAAGAAGATGTTGTAATTGGCAAGCAAATTAACCAGCCACGCAAACTCACGCTTTAATTGCTCTTCATAGCGCGGTAATTGGTTTGAGAAGTCATTCACTGATTGGCCAACTAATCCTGCCAAACTGAGGATCAATCCAAATACCAACAGAATGACCATGATGATGGCTACTCCTTTTGGAATTCGATATCGACCGAGTGCATTAATCAGTGGGCTACAGATAATGGCAATAAAGACCGAGAGAATAAACGGGACCACTAAAGGGGTCGCAATTTTCACGCCAGCGAGCACAATTACGAGCGATGCCATAACGATAAGACTTTTGCTTGCTCCTACAAAGCTTGCCATGGTGCATTCCTTTTTTATAGTTATGGACCCAGTTTAGGTGAGTTAACTTTGAAAATAAACCATTGATTAAGCGTTTAAAATGATCCCTCACTAAACAAATTCGTATGAAATGTCCTAAACTTTCCTAGATAACCCATAAATAATATGTCCAGCATGAATATCTTCATCACCGGTGCTACAGGATTAATCGGCACTGAGCTGTATAAACATTTACTCAACCACCACAGCGTAACGGTGCTCACGAGAAACCCGACCAAAGCGTACCTTAAGCTGGGCCATCGCATTGAAGCTGTAAGTGACTTAGAGGAAGTGGATTTCAATAACATCGACGTGGTGATCAACTTGGCCGGAGAGCCTATCGTCAATAAACGCTGGAGCAAAGCCCAAAAAATCAGGTTATATAACTCCCGTGTCACACTGACAAAAGACATCGCAAAGCGCATCAACGCAGCCCAAACCAAACCCAAAGTGATGATTTCAGGCAGTGCCATTGGTTATTACGGCCGCCAAGCACCAGAGACAATTATCAATGAAGAGTATGAGCGCTGTTATGACGAATTCAGCCATACTCTATGCAAAGACTGGGAGCAAGCGGCGCTTGAGGCCGACACCCGAGTATGCCTACTGCGCACTGGCATCGTATTATCTAACTGCGGTGGCGCACTACAAAAAATGCTTCCTGCATTTCGCTTTGGCCTTGGAGGCCCCATTGCCGATGGTCAGCAAATGATGTCATGGATCCACATTGATGACATGGTGCAGATCATTATCCACTTAATGAAAGAGCCGACTCTCCGTGGCCCCATAAACGCGACCGCGCCAAATCCAGTAAATAATGAAGAGTTTTCAAAGACATTGGCACAAGTCCTTAGGCGCCCTGCATTCTTTAGAATGCCTGAGGCAGTTATGCGTTTACTCATGGGCGAAATGGCTGATTTGCTCTTGTATGGACAAAGTGTTTACCCCAAACGAATGCTCAGTGAGGGTTTTCGATTTCGCCATCCAGAGTTAAAACCCGCGCTGGAGCAACTTTTAAATCACCACTGATATCAAAAAAAACACCGCCTTTTGGCGGTGTTTTAATAATTGTGTGCTGGTTACATCAGCTTGCGCAGCAAACCGCTGGTATTTTTATTTAACGTGCGCGCTATCATCGCATAACCAAGCACAGCGACGAATACTGCACCAGCGACAGGCCCTACGAACCAAATGTCAGGATGGAATTTTCCGGGCAGTTCAAACAGCTGCCTTTGCACTACAAACAGTGCCACATCACTGATAAGGGCCGCAACTACACCTGCCACCAAGCCCAATAACAAAAACTCGTATAAGGTGGCATGACGAATGAGTTTCCCACGCGCGCCGAGTGTGCGCAGAATAACAACCTCTTGCATGCGCTCTCCCAAACTGGCTTGAACCTGCGAAATAAGCACTAATGCGCCGCACACAACAACGATTGCCAATACAAAGCCAATGGCAAGAGAGACCTGCTCAATAGTCGAGCGTATTTGATCAACAAAGTTATCAACGTCAATCGCGGTAATGGTTGGATACTGGCGCAACAACGACGTGAACGCCTTATTTTGATCATCATCAATCCTCGCAGCGGCGATATACGTGGCTGGGAAGTTTTCAAGCAAGTCAGGGCTTAGAATCATAAAAAAGTTTGGCTTCAGCGTAGACCAGTTCACCTCGCGGAAACTGGTCACCTCAGCTTCAAAAGTCTGCGAGCCAATCATAAAGCCAATGGTATCGCCAAGTTTGATATCAAGACGCTCCGCCATTGATTCTTCGATTGATACCTCGCCTTTGCTGTTATCACCAAACCACTGCCCTTTACTGAGCACATTATGGCTTGGCATCTCACTCACCCATGTAAGATTGAGCTCACGACCAACGCCAGAGCGAGCTTCTTCATCCTTTTTCTCGTTATCTTCCATGGACACCTCACGGGCGACCATTTCCCCATTAATGGCGTTCACTCGACCACGAATTGTTGGATAAAAACGCGAAACTTCAATGCCCTCAGAGGCGAGGTAGTCAGAAACTGGTTGTTTTTCTGCCTCGGTAATGTTCACCAAAAAGGCATTGGGAGCATCCGCAGGAAGCTGCGATTGCCAGTCGTTGATCATGTCATTTTTAAGAACAATCAAGAACAACAAGAGCTTTATTGCCAGTGCAAAGCTGATCAGCTGCACAGCATTGGCATTGGCACGTTTTTGAATAGACGCTATTGCCAATGACCAGCTATTTCCTGGACTCAGACCAAGCTTACGGCCCGTACCAAAGATCACTTTAGAGAGCGCAAACAATACCAATACAACGAGTGCCGAAGACGCAAATAATATCAGCGTAATCACGATTTTGCCGCTAAATAGCCACATCAATGCAAACACCGTCAGCGCCGACAGTGTCAGATGTATTTTACTAACCACTAAGCGGTCGCCCAAGTTACGACGCAATACGCGCAGAGGTGGAATATCGAATAAATCTAGCAGCGGCTTAATCGAGAACATCACCGCACACACCACACCAATAAACACAGCACTTAGCCATGGGCGCAGCGATGCCGGTGGTAACATGACATCCATGTTAGTTGCCATATAGTTGCCCGCTAGATGTTGCAGGGTATAACCCACAGCCAAACCCATTAGCAGTGAAAAACCGCACACCAAGGCCAAATGCAATAAATAGATACTACGGATTTGCGAGCGCGCGCCTCCTAAGGTCTTCATCATGGCCACAGGGTCGTATTGGCGTTCACAGTAACGCTTAGCGGATACTGCAATGGCGACCGCAGCCAAAATAATACCGAGCAAACCTGCCAGTAGTAAGAAACGTTCCGAACGCTCTAAGGAGTTTGAGATTGGCGACTGTCTGTCCTTTACACCATACCAGCGCTGATTTTCGGCCATTTCAGGCTTAAGCCACTCATAAAAGGCGTCAATTTGTTGCGAGTCACCAGCGTACAACTGGCGATAAAACACCCTACTACCGGGCTGAATGACTTGGGTTTTTGCAATATCGGCCTCGTTGAGTAACACACGGCGGCTACCGGAGAAAATGTTAAATGGCGCATCAGGTTCTTCGCTTAAGATATAACTGACGGTAAACGTTGCTGCGCCAAGCTCGACTGTGTCACCTACATTCAAATCCAATGAATACATAACAGACTCATTGAGCCAGATATTATCTGGTTGAGGAATACCTTGCGCTACTTGTTCTGGCGCATCAAAGTCTGACTTAATGAGCACGTCACCTTTGAGCGGATAACCTGCTGATGCGGCCTTTATTGCAGCCAGTTGCATTCTGTCGCCCGCAAATAACATGGTATCAAAGAACGTAAGTCGAGCCGTTTGCAATCCCATGCTCTGAGCCTGTGTAAGGTAGTCATCAGGCAACGCATGATTACTAGCCAACGCCCTATCAGCTGCAATAAATGCATTGGATTTTTGTAAAATCGCCTGACCGATGCGGTCAGTCACCGAAGACAGTGTGAGTACGGTCATCACAGCCAGTGCAATAGCGGCACAAATAACCGTAAGTTCGCCGCGGCGTAGTTCACGCCAAAACAATCTAAATGCTAACTTAGCCCACATTCGCGTGCTCCTGCGACGTTTGCTCTTCATCTTCACTGCCCGACGACTCTGCGTCTTGTGGCTCACGTAATTGCGTAAGCTCACCGCCTTCTATGTGTAGAATTCTATCGCAGCGATGCGCGAGGGCCTCATCATGTGTTACCAGCACTAACGTGGTGCCCTGCTCTTTATTTAGCTCAAATAGCAACTCTTCAATGAGCTTGCCGTTTTTGCTATCTAAGTTTGCTGAGGGTTCATCCGCAAATAGGATTTTTGGCGTACCAACAAATGCGCGGGCGATGGCTACACGTTGTTGTTCACCACCAGATAACTGCGATGGATAATGCTCTACACGATGGCTAAGGCCTACTTTTTCCAAAAGATCTAATGCCTGTTGTTTGGCATCTTTTTGATTGGCAAGCTCTGCAGGTAACATCACGTTCTCAAGCGCACTGAGGCTTTGCACCAGCATGAAAGATTGAAATACAAAACCTACTTTTTGAGCGCGAAGCGCTGCTCGACCTTCTTCATCAAGCGCTTCAAGTGCGTCACCATCAAGTATGATGCTGCCAGTTGTTGCTCTGTCCAACCCAGCCAGTAAACTGAGCAAGGTTGATTTTCCTGAACCTGAAGCGCCAACAATGGCTACTGACTCACCCTGCTTGACATTAAAGCTGATGTCACTGAGGATCGTTAAGTCGCCGTCAAGCGTATTAACGGACTTAGTTAATTCTTTGACTTGAATAATGTTTAATTGAGATAACGCTGACATATGAATGCTTTAATCCTACGTTCTTTTTTCGTCTTAGTACTTGTCACTAAACCATTTATGGTTTGGGCTGACAACCAAATCCTTATACTTGGAGATAGCTTAAGCGCAGCTTATGGGTTAAAACAACACCAAGGTTGGGTGCAATTGTTACAAGATACGTACGAAGAGCAAAAAAAGCCCATAAAATTAATCAATGCGAGCATTAGCGGCGAAACCACAGGCGGAGCATTGCGCCGCTTAGACGCCATACTGGCAGAGCACAATCCAACTCATGTGCTGATTGAGCTCGGTGGTAATGATGGCTTGCGCGGCTTTCCCGTAACTAAAATGCAAGAAAACCTCAGCGCGTTGATAACTAAAAGTCGCGCTGCAGGCGCTGACGTCGCGATGATGAAAATTCGCATTCCGCCCAATTATGGCCCGCGCTACACACAAATGTTCGAGCAAAGTTTTGAGCACGTTGCACAACAGGACAATGCGTACTTGATGGAATTTTTCGTTGAAAAGGTGGCTACAGATGGCATGCTGATGCAAAACGATAACATCCACCCCAATGCGGATGCCCAACCTGTATTGCGCGACATTATGAAAGAAGAAATAAGCAACTGGCTCGCCAGTGGCAAAGAAGCATCTTTAAACTAAATCGGCAAACGCGCTGTTTTACGGCGCTTTTTTTGTATCGGTTAGGAAATATTCTCAATGTGAATATTTTATAGGCAAACAGTTTGAGCCTCTCTTGCAATTAGGGATTTTTTGCGTAGTATGGCAATCGAAGTCGGCATATAGCGCAGCTTGGTAGCGCACTGTCATGGGGTGTCAGGGGTCGCAGGTTCAAATCCTGCTATGCCGACCATCTTTTCTCACCCTCACAGCCAAATCATGGCGCGTTTAAAACTCAATACAACCAATCTAATCATGCTCAGCTCATTGGCTCTGTTGTGCTAATGCTATCCCCCACTTTTTCAGCAAATCATTGTATTCTTCTGTTGTTTGATACGCTTTAAATTGTTCGTTAAAGGCGGTTTTTAGTGCCGGATCTTTGATCAGCATGCCGTATTTAGTGGGTGGAAAAATCTCATGTATCGCCACATCTAATTGAAAGGATCGATTGAAGAAGTTAAAAATATTGATGTCCATAACAAGCAGATCGGCTTTGTTCTTTTCTAAAAACGATAACTGGTTCTTCTGCTCTGCTATCTCAATATACTTATTTCCTTTGTGAACCGCTTTGGCAAATTGCGGGCCCAAAATGGTGTCGGCATTTTGGAAAGTGGCGATAGAGTACTCAGACAAATCCCCCATTTGTGCTAATTTTATGTTCCGATTTCGCAATGACACTGCAACGTTTTGATAGGTGATATACGTATCAGATATGTATGGTGAATCAGCGTAGTTAACCACACTGGCAGTAGTTACAGCATCAACATTGGGGAGCTCCAACATCTTCGCTGTACGACCAAAAGGCGCTGTAATAAACTCAACTTCATAATCTAACCTATTGAAAATATTACTGATGAGTTCAACTTCAAAGCCAATATCACCGTCATTGATACTATAAGGTGGTTTATCAAGACCAATAACCACCGAAATGCTCTGCTTGGAATAGGCATACGGGGAAAGAGAGAAAATTGATAACATCACAACAACTAAAAATTTTAACATCGCGGTCTTATTAGCCTCGTAGCATCTCACAACAGTGTAGTATAAATATTCGCCAAATCCATCTGGTAAGTATAGACAACATATTGTTTACTGGCGCTTTTATTGTAATTAAAACACGCTTTGTTGGTAAATCTTATTGATATTCAATTTTGCTCCAAGTTTTGCGCCTATCAAGAATAAACCGCCTAATTTACGGTGTACGAACAGTGCATCAACAGGCGGGGCGTGCCAGTGCTGTGACTGAGTACTCATAGCTAGACCCAGCTCTTTAATGCGTTTAGGCAAATCACTATTAGCGAAGTCGTACTCACCGTCGAAACGCAGTGGCTCACAGGCCAGCATAAATATATCCACCACATTATCTATGTAAGCCTGTGCTAAACCCTCTTCAAAGTAACCGATGTGTTTGGCAGCATCTGCGACTGCTTGCTTGTCGTTATCGATTGCTGCTGCGAGCAATCGTTTGTACCCCTCGCTAATATGTGGAGGTAGCTCACGAGTCGCGCCAAAGTCTAATAGCACCAAGCGTTGTTCATCGCATTGATACCGATAGTTGGCAAAGTTTGGATCTGTCTGAACGAGTTTAAAGATAAATAACTCTCTTAAAAACAGTGTAATGAGCTGCTCTAATGCTTTGTTCTTTAGCTCTTGGCTGGCATTTGCAAGGGTGTCGATGTCTTGGCCCTCTACAAATGTCATTGCTAGCAATTCTTTACTACACAGAGGTGCTATGACATCAGGTGTACAGTAGTTTTCATCACCACGTAGATGGTCGCTGTAACGTGCTAAATATTGCGCTTCTAGGTTGTAATCAGCTTCGTTGAGTAATTGCGTTTTAGCCTCGTTTATTAACGGGCCGATATCAACGTTCTTTGGTAATAACCCGCTCAACCGTAACAAATACGCTAGGTTGTCAACGTCACTGGCTATGCCTTTAGCAATTCCAGGGTACTGAACTTTTATCGCCAACTTTTGCCCTGACTCTGTATATGCGCGGTGCACTTGACCAATCGACGCTGCTGCAAAGGGTCTAAGCTCAAAATTGGCGAGGTTATCGAGCCAGTTATCTCCCCATAACTTACGCATGGTTGCAGTGAGTTGCTTGTGTGGCATAGGCGTGGCATCAGAGCGCAAGCGAGCAAGTACAGCTGCAAGCTCTGGTGATAACAGCTCACCACTGTCCATCGATAACAATTGCCCTAGCTTCATCGCCGCACCACGCAAGTGAGCCAGTTGATTGGCGAAACTTTCCATATTTTTTGCATTAAGCAACAGTTCTTGACGCGACTTATGCTGCCCCGACGCTATCGACTTAGCACCGCCCAGCAGCATGTTACCTGCCACCTTAGAGGCGAGTAACCCAAAGCGGGCAGCCCTTCCAACACGAGAGGTGGGCACTGATTTTTGCTTTTGCATGGTTCAATCCGTTTTGACATCGTGTCTAAATCTACGCGTGTGCAATGATTTACGATCCCTGTGCAGTGTTGTTGCACTGATGCAACATTGAACTTATAAAACAATCCACACACTTTAAGCACCAACCTTGCTAGTGTATGAGACGAAATTTATCGCCACCAAGGAATACATATGCGTTGTCTAACTCGTTATCTAATACTAATCATGTCACTATGCTGTGGCGCTAGTTGGGCATTTGAAATGCCCACCGAAGACAAAATTAATAAACAAGCCATTACGCTTTTATTCGCTGATTACATGGGCCATTACAATGCCTATTTACGCGGCGAAAAGCTCGAAGGCATCACGCAGATGTACACACCCACGGTCATGCTCATGTCCTCAAGCAACATTCCTCAAAGCATAGATAATGAACGCTTTACTGCGCAGGTTGCTTTGTTTTTAGATAACTTAAAAAGCCAAGGGGTGACGTCTGTACATTGGCAGCAAGTTAATATCCGGTTGCTAGATAACAACATCGCTGTTGCCACCAATTTGGCTGTTCGCTACGGCGACAATGGCGCTATATTTAACAAAGTGGGTGCAACCTACTTGCTATACAAAACAGATGACCATTGGCGTATTGCTAGTTTTGCAGTCCATGAGCATACTGGGGTACAAACCCTCTAACAAACCACGTAATTTATTATGGAAGACTGGGATGCCTATCGGCTCATATTAGCGATTCACCGGGGCAAAACACTGCGTAACGCCGCAAAATTAATGACGGTAAACCACAGCACAATTGCGCGGCGTCTGGCGCAACTTAATCACAGTTATGGTTATCCAGTGATAGAGTCAACGCCTGTTGGTTATACACTGACAAAAGCAGGTGTTGAACTATTACAAACCGCGCAACAGCTTGAGACGCTTATTGTAGCTCAGCAAAGTGCACAGCGAGCGCAACTTATTGATCACAGTGGTAACATTACAGTTTCTATACCACCAGCTATTGCGCAGTATCTCTTGTTAGATGAATTTTCTGCATTTACAGTGCGCTATCCAAACATTAGTTTATCGCTGCAATGCAGTTACAACATAGTTGATATTGATAACTACGAAGCCGATATCGTCATTCGTGTTGCCAATAAACCCAGCGAACATTTAGTGGGTCATTGTGCAGGCGCTGTGTACGTCAATTACTATGCAAACCAACACTATTTCGAGAACACATCACCTGACAACTATACATGGATTGTGAGGTCAGCAGATGTAAAAGAGCAGACATGGATTAAGCACAGCCCCTACCCTTGTGCACCTGCAGGCATTGTTATTGATGATTTACATGTTCGTCATGATGCCGCTAACCGCGGTTTAGGTTTGCTTTACGGAGCGTGTTATATCGCTGGCCAAATGGACAACCTAATTGAGGTAGGCAACCAAGAGGCACATGAATTTGCGCCGATTTGGGTGCTGACGCATCCCACTCTCATTGAAGTGCCAAGAATCAAACTACTGATGAC
Source organism: Pseudoalteromonas maris (assembly GCF_049257235.1). Lineage (NCBI taxonomy): Bacteria > Pseudomonadati > Pseudomonadota > Gammaproteobacteria > Alteromonadales > Pseudoalteromonadaceae > Pseudoalteromonas > Pseudoalteromonas maris. Next base: position 249,608 of record NZ_JBMMUF010000002.1, on the reverse strand, counting down.
AGAGTTATATACAGCAATAACTCGCCATCGAGACACTCTGATGGGGAAAACCGCGCTGAAGCGAACATAAAGGCTTTTATTTGTGATTTTTAACCCAAATATAAATAAGGCACGTATTGTTAATTCACTTATAAATAAGGTCAAAAAACCGCTTTATGTTATTGCTCATCGCGTTTGCTGTTCTGTCTATTGGCGTGTCTTTTTTATGCTCTATTCTCGAAGCCGCATTGTTATCAATCACTCCGAGCTTTATTGCAAAACAAAAGCTAGACAACCCTCATCGATATCAATCACTTAAAAAACTCAAAGATAGAATCGATCAACCCCTTGCCGCTATTTTAACGCTCAATACAGTCGCCCATACTGTCGGCGCAGCAGGTGTCGGCGCCCAAGTTACTATCGTATTTGGTAACGGATACCTAGGTATCACTTCAGCGGTGATGACGATTTTGATTTTGTTGTTGTCTGAAATCATCCCTAAAACCATTGGCGCTCAGTTTTGGCGACAAATTTCAGTCATCTTGCCTCCCGTTCTCAATTTTCTAATCTGGATTCTCAAACCATTTATTTGGATATCAGACAACATTACCCGCATGCTTGGCGGCAGTAATACTGAAGAAGATCTCAGGACTGAAATCAAAGCGTTATCGTCACTTGGCGTTGAGTTAGAGCACATTGATGAGACGGAACACCGCACTATCACCAACATATTAGACTTACACACCATGAAGGTGCGTGATGTTATGACACCACGTATTGTGTGTGAAACGCTCAAGCCTGACATGTCACTTGAAGACATTCGCAACAAGGTGACAAGAAGCCAGTTCTCGCGCTTTCCTATTCTTGATGAGGATGAAGCACCGCTGGGCATTTTATTTAAATCTGATCTCATTACTGTTGAGAATCAAACCTGCGCCTTAGACTTTGCTCGAAAACCAAAAGTTGTCGTCAACAACACCAGCTTAGAGCGATTGCTCACACAACTCATTGAAGAGCAACACCATATGTGTCTTGTGTACGATGAATATGGTTCTTGGCAAGGTGTGATCACCATGGAAGACATTTTAGAGACAATTATTGGCCGTTCAATTTTGGATGAAACCGACCAAATCGCCAATATGCGCCGCTTTGCTCGTCGACGTTGGGGGAAGCTGAAAAAGCATGTGAAAGAGGCCCAAGTTTGAGTATTCTCCAAACGCGATACCTGTATTTCTCAGCTTACCCTTGTTGAGGTTACACCTACAATAGCTTTGGCGCGAGCTGCATAAAAAACCTTTAAAAAACAATAATCATTGCCTATAGTGTCGTATTCGTTACGTAACAATGTCAGATGCATTTCGCACCTCTGTCGTATTGCAGGAAAGGGTCTACTGCTAACTTAATTGGCAGTTAGCAAGGAGACCCTAAATATGAAAATGAAAATAAATGTTCACACTCTAAAAAGCCTTCGCGATAGCCGCTGTTACTCACAAGAGCAACTCGCCATGATGGCAGGATTAAGTATTCGCACGGTGCAACGTATAGAAGCCAAAGGTGTTGCTTCGCAAGAATCAGTGAAGAGTATTGCTGCAGTGCTTGAGGTTAGTTGTGAGCAACTATTAAGCGCCCCAATAGAGCAACACAGTGACACCATTGGCAGCCTCTCTCATGAAGGCTCGAGTGAGCACAACAACCAAAGCTCTGGTACCAAAAGAGATAAGAACCAGCTGTTAATGTCGTTATTGTTTGTGATAGCGGCAAATTGCTTTGGCTTTTGGGGCATTTATGATGCCTATACAGCTGAGCGCATAGACACTGAGACCATGGAGCTTTTGAAAAACACAGTGTCGCTTGCGTTGCTGTTTTCAGTAAGTGTCCTAGTTTATAAAGGCTACAAACGCGGACTGTTCAAATAATCCCTTTTTTCTCCTTGCTAACACCCATTAAATAAAAGGAGAAAACCATGTTAAACAATAAATTAAATATCAAAATCATCATTAAAACAATCACCGCATTTTTGCTGTATGTCACTGTCGCGGGCTTAGTGTTAGTACAGATGTGGCTGCCTGAGGGCGTGTCACACCAACAAGCGATGGCCATGGCAGAAGTTGATATCGGATTGCAAACTCAAAGCATGTTTGCGGGGCTCATTGGTTGTTTACTTGTTGGTGCAATGAGTTCAGGCTGGGGAACAGCAAGTGGATACAAAAACACGCTGGTGTGTGGCATGTTGCTCACATTATATGGTGTACTTGGCGTATATTTACATCCTCAACATGCGTTGTGGGCACAATATATTAAAGTATTGATGCCCCTCCCCATCGTATTGCTTATGGCAAGTTTGCTTTGCGCTTGGCGCCAAGGTGTTGCAAAAAACGCATAATAAAGTCTCTCAATACTTCATCCAGACGTTATCACGATACAGATAACGTCTCTTGCTGTTCATGCGTAACGTTTTATGAAATTTAACGGCAAATCTCGTTCATTCACCGACATTTGATTATCAGCGGTAGTGAAATAAGGTAAAAATGGCGCAACTTTGCGAATTTAGGAGAATAAAATGTCGCGTATTTTTACTTTAAATGCCATTGCAGCAGCTACTTTGCTAAGTGCCAGCGTGCATGCAGCTGACTTTAGTTTTAAAGGCCACAGTGGCGCTAAAACGCTCGTTGTTACTCAAATAAAAGGCCAAGCCTTACCAACAACGGCTTTTGCAGAGCAAACCGCATCACAACTTAGTAAAGCGGCGGCGGCAGCACGCTTTGATGCTAGCCAAGGTAGCACTTTGGAACTTCTTGCGCCTGTTGACTCTGATTACGAGCGTATTTTAGTGGTAGGCCTTGGCGAAAAAGACGAGCTAAACGCAGCTAATATGGCCAAACTAGGCGGTAATATCCACGCCAAGCTGCAAACATTAAAAGCAGACGTTGTCGATGTATCGTTCGCCAATATTGAAGGCCAAATCAATAATGCTCAGCTAACAGCGCAGTTCGCTCACGGTGCCAACTTACGCGACCATAGCTTTGATGTGTACAAAAAGGACGCTGTAAAGACCGCCATTAGCTACCATTTTGCTGTAGACGATGCACAACGTGCAGCGCAAGCATACTCTGCCCTTGCTCACATTGAACAAGGTGTATTTTTAGCGCGCGATTTAACCTCAGAAGTTGCCAGCGAAATGACTCCTGTAGACTTCGCAAACGCCGCAAAAGAGCTTGAGAAATACGGTGTTGAAGTAACAATTCTAACGCCTAAAGAACTTAAAAAGTTAGGCATGGGGGCGCTTGAAGGCGTAGGCCGCGGCAGTGAGCATGGTGCACGCCTTGTGGTGGCGCACTATAAAGGCTCAGATAGCGCACCCATTGCACTTGTCGGTAAAGGTATCACTTTTGATTCCGGTGGCTATAGCATCAAAACAGGCGCATCTATCGCGCGCATGAAATCAGATATGGCTGGCGCAGCAGCGGTACTTGGTACTGTCAAAGCCATGGCACTGAGCAAAGCAGAAGTAAACGTTGTGGGCGTGATGGGTATGGCGGCTAACATGGTGTCACAAACAGCCATTGCACCAGGCGATGTTTTGCGTACTGCAGAAGGCTTGAGTGTTGAAGTGGTTAACACAGATGCTGAAGGCCGTTTAGTTCTTAGCGACTCAATGTGGTATGCCCGCGAGTATTTCAAACCTCAAATTATGGTCGATATCGCAACGCTTACAGGGTCAAAAGTGCGTGCGGTGGGCAATCGTTACAGCGCTATTTTTTCTGAGGATGACCAGCTTGTAAGCGAATTTACCGCAGCAGGCAAAGTGGTTAACGAAAATGTATGGCGTTTGCCACTTGGCTACAAAGATATGCTTAAATCTGACATCGCTGATATCAAAAATATCGGCTCAGGCGGACCAGGTGCGACAACAGCAGCATCATTCTTACAGCACTTCGCCGGCGACACTCGCTGGGTGCATATTGATATGGCGGGTAATGCCCTTGCAAGTTCAGCCAAGGGTGAAGTTAATGTAGGCGGTACAGGCTATGGTGTGCGTTTATTAAGTGAATGGTTGTTAAAGACCAAGTAACGCAAGTTAAAAAGGTGACCTATTGGTCACCTTTTTACTCAGTATGAGGTCTTAAACTAAGTCCTCAGTACCCACAATGAGCCAAGGTGCATCAGCGCTATTTTTGCGCTCAAGATGCCAAATTTCATTGATAGGTTCTTTGGCGTTTTCAACTTGGTCAAAATATTGGCCGCTAAAGTGTACGCTGATAGCCCAGCAAGTTGGTGATGTACTCGCTCTTACAATTCGGGCATCCACAAATAACACCTCGGTTTTCACCTCACCTTGCTCAGCGCGCAGTGCTTGAAACTCATCCACAAGCTCTGGACAAAGGTATTGTGCAATAACATTAAAGTCGCTGTTATTCCATGCACGTTGAATAGTCACATAATGATCTTTGGCAGCATTTAAAAAGCCTCGCTCGTCAAAGTGTGGCGGCAAATCCATAGGAATGATTGATTGTGCATGTACTGAGTTGCTTAGGACATGAGATTGCACGCGCTCAGGCGCCTGGTAATGTGCCCCATGAGCAGATGCCATCGCTGGTCTCACGTGTTGTTTACGCATCATGTTAGTAATGAGTTTAAACAACATGAAACCGATGCCTGCAAATAATAAAATTTCGAGCAATTGTATGCCTTCAAAGTCATCGCCAAGCATAGCTGCGATTAACCCGCCAGCCAACAGCCCGCCAAGTATCCCGCCCATTATTCCCTTTTTGGGCGTCGTCTTTTTTACGACACTCGTAGTATCCGTTGGTTGTTGTTGCTGCGTAGTTTGCGTTTGTTCTGTTTTACCTGTGCGTTTAGCACCAAATTTCTTACGTGCTTGTGCGTCAAAACTTGCTGTAAGCAATACACTTAGCAGCGTAAAAACCAGTACCCAGTACTTCATGATAACCTCAAAAATAAATGCAGGCGGCAGTGTATATAAAGTTAACGCCAAGGCAAGTAATACTGGGCCTTTGATATTGCGTTTGCGTGGTTTTTAGACGATTTACCCTTAGCAGATACGCAAAAAGAAAAAGCCCGCACGATGCGGGCTTTATAACGATAAACAGCGTTTATCTTATGGCTTTTCAAAAAACAGTGGTTTTCGGGCTTTTGCCCCCACCTCTGTCATTGTTTGCGCATCAAATAAACGGCCATTAATCATGGTGTATTGCACCTTATCCGACATACGAATGTCACTGAGGATATCGCCATCAATCACGATTAAATCAGCTAATTTACCTGCCTCTAACGAACCTAGGTCCTTATCCAGGCCAAGTGTTTTTGCAGGATCAATAGTCGCTGTGCGGATCACTTCCAGTGGCGTCATGCCACCTTGAGCGAACATCCACATTTCCCAATGTGCCGCCAAACCTTCACGCTGACCGTGTGCGCCAACATTAACAAGCACTCCTTGCTGTTGTAGCTCAGCCGAAACACGCGCATTGTTAAAATGGTTGTAATGATGCTCAGGCGCCTTGGTACGGCGCATAGAACGCGGTAATAACTGGTTCTTAGGCACAAACTTGCTTAAGCGTGGATGATTCCAAACATCCGTTTTATCGTACCAGTAGTTTTCACCCCAAATACCGCCATACGCTACACCCAGAGTTGGCGTATACGCTACATCACTTTGCGACCACAACTGGCGTATATCATCATAGATATTTGCCGCAGGAATTGAGTGCTCGATAGTCGTGTGGCCATCAACAACCATGCTCAAGTTATGCTGTAACAATGAGCCACCTTCAGGCACAACCATCATGCCTAATTCACGCCCTGCCTGAACAACTTGCTGGCGTTGATCACGTCGTGGTTGGTTGTACGATTTCACACTAAACGCACCCACTTTTTGCAGGCGCTCAAGGTGAAACTTAGCATCATCCAATGAATCTACATGCGAGGTATAACCGGGCATGTTCGCGCCATACAAGATGGTGCCTGTTGAGAAAATACGTGGACCTACGATCTTTCCAGCTTTTTGCATCTCACTGGCTGCAAAAATCTCAGTGGTATCGTTACTCGGGTCATGAATGGTTGTTACACCTAACGCTAGGCCAGCAAGGTTTTTCCAGTTTTGCTCTGGAATTATTTCATCGCTGCCTTGAGCGCCATGTGCGTGCGCATCGATGATCCCCGGCATAATCGTTTTGCCTGACACATCAACTACTTGAGCATCATCTGGGATAGCCACATCAGCCTGTGCACCCACCGCTTTGATGTGCTTGCCATCAGTCAATACCACACCATTTTCAATGACTTGTTCGCCATTCATTGTGACAATCTTGGCACCGACAAGCGCAATCATACCTTTAGGCTCTGCCATGGCTTGTTTAAAGCCAATGTTTTCACCGCTTTGAACTTTAAAATCAGCCTCTTTATCACCCTTGATGCTAAAAATACCATCAAGCGATGCATGATAAAGCTCAGGACCTAAGCTCCAGTAAAGACGGTCACTCGCACCACTCCAGCTAATATTCTCACCAGCACGCACAGATAGCTGCTCTACTGGGAATTGACTGTCTTTAGGGCCAATGTTGATAGTTTTACCGCGCTCAACAAATGGCGTGACGAATACTTTAAAGCGCTCAGCGAACGCTAAATACTGACCATCTGGAGAGATTCTAAATTCTGTTGCATGCTTTGACTCGTACAACTTGCGTACTTTTTTACTTTCAAGCTCAACGACACTAAAGGTCGGCTTAGGCCACGGACTCATTACATAAATACGGTCGTTGTCTTTACCAAACTGAGGCTGATAACCCTGCTCGGTAATCAGCTCCGGCTTTTTCGGTTTATCAACATTAACCGCGTAAATACCTGGTTTTAGTGACCACTCTGGCGCTAATAAGCTACTACCTGATGACTTTCTAAATACCAAGGTTTCGCCATCTGGGCTAAATGCAGGCTCAACATACTTGCCGGGCTCACTGGTAAGCGTATCCCCTCGGCCAGAGCGAGCTGACACTACACGGACACTGCCCTGTTCTTCGTCATCCCATGTCACATAAGCGATTTGCTTACCATCGCGTGAGAACGTTGGGAAAAACTCAAAATGTTCATCTTGGCGTGTTAGACGTTTTATTTTACCTGACTCCAAGTCACGCTTGTAAATGTGCCCCATGGCTTCAAAAATAGCCGTTTCCCCATCAGGAGACACCTGCACATTACGCAGCATTTTTACGTCAAACTCTTGGGTATCCAAGTCTTGGGTAAATCGTAACGCCTTTTGAATCGATTTAGTTGTTTGCACTTCAAATGCAATTTCTGAGCTCTGGGCGCTGTTCACATCTAATTTGTGAATTTTACCACCTGCCCAAAATACCAATGACTTATTGTCAGGAGTCCAGGCCATGGTTGGATATACGCCGTGAATCGCCCATGTCTCTTGCATGTCACGCTCAAGCTTGTCGTACAGCTTGGTTTCTTTACCTGACTCCAAATCATATAAATACAGGGTACTTTGGAAATCATCACGCTTGATGTAGGCCAAGGTTTTACCATCTGGAGATGGTGTTGGACGGATAGCACCACCCGCACCACTTAGAATGGTTTCAATCTCGCCTGTCTCACGGTCGTAACGTTTAATTTTGTAGATCCCTTGCACTGAATCTTTTGAGTAGTGGAAGGTTTTGCCTGGTGTTGCATCTTGTGAGAAATACACGTAACGACCGTCTGGAGAAAACGCAGGTTCTCCCAAATCTTTTTGATCGTTAGGACGCTCAGTCAGTTGCACACCTGAACCACCCGCTTTGTGATACATCCACACTTCACCCGCGCCTAATGAGCGACTCGCGGTAAAGTGTTTACGTGCAACAATGAAATCCCCATCTGGACTCCATGCAGGGCTATTTAGAAGACGAAAAGACTCTTTAGTCACCTGAGTTTGCTCTGACCCATCAGGGTTCATGATCCAAATGTTATCGCCGCCACCTTGGTCCGATGTAAATGCGATATGTTTGCCATCTGGGCTAAAGCGTGGTTGCATTTGCCAACCGATATCAGTGGTAAGCTTAGTAGCTTTACCTCCGCTAATTGGCATGGTGTAAATATCACCTAGCAAGTCAAATACGAGAGTTTGACCATCTGGACTGACATCAACGTTCATCCAGGTACCTTGAGTTACACTGATTTTGGCATCAACAAACTCACCTTGTGGAGCGTCTACTTGCCACTTTTTATCATCTTTTGTGTCGTCTGCATGAGCCGCTGGTAAGGCAAGTGAAATTGCCAACGCCAACGCACTGTAAAATGGAGTCTTCATAGGATTCTCTAATTAGATTTACTTGTTATCACTGCCTACTAAATCAAAAACAGCGAAAAAGTGAAAGCGCATTGGGGTTAATGGGCGAAAATCAGAGATGGAATGATAGGAACACGACTGAAAAACAGTATTAATTACGCCAGTACCAAGATGTATAACGACACTGACGCATTACCTCTAGTGCTGAGCATTGTATCGGTTACATGCTCAGCACCGATTCATGGGCGATTAGAAATCAAACTTAAGCCCAAAACTTACCACATCGACGCCGTCAAACTGTTCATAAGACAACTCCGCAGCAACACCATTAGAGAAGTTATAGCCTAAGCCACCACCTAGACCGAATTCCCACTCGTCTTCAGTCGCTGATGCACCATAGCCTGAAGCTTTCACTTCAACGTTCGCGTACGAAGGTGCACCGTATAAATACATACCATTATCGAAGTCATACTGCCCGCGAAGAGACAAGGCCATGAAGCTTTCAACTTCAACTTTAATACCGTACAAATCGTCATCACCTAGACCGGTACCTAAACGAAGTTCAGGCATGAAGTAAAAGCTGTCTGATGATTTGAACTTATATCCTAGTGAACCAACAAGCGCATTAAGGCTTATTGAATCGCCGCCTTCGCTATCAGATAAGTTTACATACCCAACACCTGCTTGCCAGTTTGCCTGTGAAGCGAATGAAGTACCTACTAATGCTAATGCAACTAATGATTTTTTAAGCATGTTATTTCCCTTTGAAAAGCCACATAGTGGCAACATATTTTTCTTTATTTTTTGTACAGGGAAGCTCGAGAACAAAATAGTAGCTTGAGAGGTGCTGTCGAAGGTAAAAGACCGTTAGCCTTACAACTAACTCAACACTTCCTTTTGTAATTTAAGCCTTCCCTGACTCATTCACAGGCAACTACTCTTTAGATAGTTTCGCCTGAAATTCGGTGCCTATAATAACACTAAATGCACTTTTTAAAACAACAAAAATTGCCACTATACATCTGATTTTTATATTTATTATGTGGATAAAATAACATACTTACCACCGCTGCCACTGACTTGGGTCAAACTCATAGTAATCCTTGAGAATGTTGAATAACTCGGCATCGAATTGGCGCATTTCGTGCGGTTTTTCGATAAAGGTTTCGGTTGCCACTGCGAAAAATTCGGCTTCATTGGTTGCACCGTAACTATGCATCACGTGAGGCATGTTGTAGGCAACATGGCTTTTTAATTTGTTAAAAGCACGACTAAACACCTGTGCCCACCGTTGATATGCTTTTTTCGTTAGTAGCTGTGGGGTGCCATTGGTTTGCCCTGTAACTTGATCGAGTTGATGGGCAAACTCATGAAATACAAGGTTATGGCCATCCCCGGGAAGGCGATTTCCCTCCAGCACATCTCGCCAGCTCAACACTAAGGTGCCACCAGGCCAAGACTCGCCCTCACGGATCACTTGGTGATAACTGACAAGACCAGCCACGTCGCGTTGGGTAACATTGGCGTAGTATGCGCTCGGGTATAAGAGGATCTCTTTCACATTTGGAAATAATGGCCAAGGCTTATTAAGCATCAGTAAACACGCATCCGCTGCCACAATCAGCTGCATCGCTTCGTTTACTTGCAAACCATCGCGACCTAAAAAGCGCTTCTCTCCCAAAAACCAACAAATATGGCGCTCTAGCTTTTCCCTGTCTGCATCTGTCATCGCCTTATAAATTGGCATAGCTCGTAACAATAACTGGCGTTGTTGTTCGCTTAAGACTGCACTTTGGTACTTTCGCTGCCAGTAATAACGCCACAGTGCTTCTTTTCTCCAGTAAATCGCCGCAAAAACGATGAGCAGCGCAATTAATACCGCATTTATCATGTGTTAATTCCTTGACATAGTACTTAGTACATATGACCCTTGGCGCTGAAAATCAATCTCAATAATACAATTGCACGATTTAATTTATAGCTATGGCACTTCCCATCCACACCTTAGAGCACGACTTTATCAACGCCATTGGCCATCACAACGTGGTTGTTCATGCGCCTACTGGTAGTGGGAAATCGACCTGTTTACCGCTTTGGGCCGCGCAATCTAACAGAGTATTAGTAATACAACCTCGTCGCATCGCCGCAACTTCTTTGGCCCAGTATCTTGCGCAACAAAAACATCAACAGGTGGGCGAAGAGATTGGTTACGCTATTCGATTTGAGGCGCACTTAAGCGATGCAACCAGAGTCGTTTTCGCTACTCCCGGTGTAGCATTGAGGTGGTTCTTTGAAAACGGCTTGACCGATTATAAGGTGGTGATGCTCGATGAATTTCATGAGCGCAGATGGGATACTGATTTACTCTTAGCGCTTTTAAAGCGCGCCAATAAGCACCGCTTAATCGTTACCTCCGCAACCTTAGCCAACAGCAACCTTGAACACTATATAGATGCACACACATTGCACAGCCAAGGAAGCATGTTTGATATCGAAAGTCGTTATCTCTGTGCTGATATGCAAGCCATGCCGAGTCGCCATGACCTTGCACTGCGTGTATATGACGCATGTAAGCTGGCACTGAGCGACACCCACGCGGATATCTTGGTTTTTCTGCCCGGGCGTGGCGAAATACAAGAGTGCATAAATCACTGTAAAACATTACCAGCGCGCTGTATTGCCCTGCATGGCTCAAGCCCTATTCATGAACAGCAGGCTGCGATGCACCTGAGTGAACAAAGACGCATTATTTTTGCCACTAATGTGGCTGAAACCTCATTGACCGTGCCGGGTATTGAATGCGTCATCGACTCAGGGCTAGAACGACGGACGCATCTTCGCAAAGGCAAAACCGTACTTGGCCTTGACGCCATAGCCAAAGATTCCCAAAAGCAGCGAAAAGGTCGCTGTGGGCGAACAGCTCCCGGGGTGTATATCGCCTTATTTGGTGAGCACGCCCCATTGATGGCTCACACACCAGTGGAAATTGAGCGTGAAGCACTTGATGAACTCGTGCTGGCCAGCGCCTGTGCCCAAGTGAGTATTGATGATTTAGACTTACTTACAGCCCCGCCGCAATCGAGCTTAAATAGAGCAAAGCAAACACTTCTTGCGCTGGGCGCCATAGATGACAAGTGCCTCGCAACAGAGCTTGGCCGCAAGATTTATCCCCTTCCCGTGGATGCACAGCTTGGCTATTTAATTGAGTCTATGCCCAACTCCACATTGCGCCAAGCCATGATCGATTTAGCCAGCGTGATCATGACCCCAGCACAGCTTTACGCTATGCCAAACAGTGAAACGCGTGAACTTCTAGGCGAAACATTGGGAGAGCAGTATCAAAGCAGCGATATTGCTATGTCCATTGCCGCCCTCAGACTCTGGTGTGAAGACACGCTCGATATTGATGAAACAGCATTAACAGAAGCGCAAACCTACAGCAATTATTTACGCCACCATTATCAACTTCCCGAATTGGCAAAAAGCGCGCGGTTTGATTACGAGGCCCTGCTTGAGGCTATTGCCTATGCCTTTCCTCAGGCGATTTTTGTGCGCAAAGACAACCGTCGAGGTGGCTTTGGTAATGGTGAACTGGAGGTGCGCCCAGCGAAGAATTCATTATTAAATGAGCAAGCCGATGCGGCGGTCGTGTTATCGACTTTCTCATTAGCTGGCAAAGGTAAAAAACACGCCGATACTCTCGCGACCTTGTGTGCCCCCATCAGCATACACATGGTGCGCAAATGCGCACCATGTAACGAGCAAATCACTGCCTTCTATATCTGCAATGATACGCAATGTGACGATTTATCCATACGCGCTAAAGTCACATACACTTATGCTGGGCGTGAGTTAGCGACAGATGATATTGCTATTGATGAAGGCCACACCATTGAGGCTGTGGTAAGCCTTATATTGGCTGGCAGTTTATTTCCTTCCCTCGCTACACAAGTGAATCAAAGTCTTGCTTATCACGCACTGTATTTGGACTATCACAATAAAACACAACACCTACCTACTGCCTATGAGCATCTTCAATCACAACTGCGGGTGTTGGGCGTACAAAACCAAGAAGATCTTGCGCTCATTGATGATGAAGATTTGTTCTACCACGGAATTGATGAATGGGAAGCACACGACTTTGTTGAGCGCTTTCCCTTGCAGGTAGAACTACCGAGTATGACCTTGAAGATTGAGTACCACTTTCGAGCCAAGCGCGTGGTAGCACATTATCACAGCGGTGATAGAAAAGACCCTCCCAAACGCTGGGAGTTACCCAATTGGTCGGGCCTACAAATTCGCTACAAAAAAGCCAGTAAAGTGGTGGATATTCGCTAGCTGCAATCACTCGAGAAGCCAACTATGCGATTACGACCTTTGTTCTTTGCTTGATACAAGGCTGTATCAGCGTTACTCAGTAAACGGTCGTAGTTGGTGGCAGAATTAATATCGGCCACACCGATGCTGATTGATACGCTTAAGCGCTCGTCTATATGTGTATAATCATGATGGTGTACTTGAGTACAAATACCTTGCGCCCAGTGCACGGCATGAGTTTCTTTGACATGGGGCAGCAATATCGCAAACTCCTCCCCACCCCAGCGTGAGAAAAGCGCCTCCGGCGGTAAGTTTTTGGCGATGACGTTCACTACTTCAATAATCACTTTATCACCGACAAGGTGAGAGAACTGATCATTAATCTTTTTAAAGTGGTCAATATCGATGATCAACAGACTCAAAGCCTGACCTTTTGCTTTTGCCGCTACAAAATGTTCAGTGAGCCATGCATCAAATGCTCGGCGGTTTGCTATGCCGGTTAATTGATCATGAGTTGCTTGGTGAGCAAACGCTTCGGCCTGCTCAGCCAGTACTTTAGTTTGCTCAGCAACCCTTTGCTTTAATCGTGCTTCACTGCGCTTGAGATGGTAAAAGCGTAACCTGTAGATAAGTACAATAAGCAAGCCGATAACGGTAAATAAAGCGACTTTAAAAGGAATGGTTTGCCATACTTTTGGGGCTACTATAAAGCTGATTTGTGCTCCATTTTGCTGCCATGGACCATATGGGTATCGTGCTCTTACTTCAAATTGATAATGCCCAGGTGACAAGTTGGTATATTCGGTAATGGCAAGGTTGCCCCTATCAACCCATTGCTTTTCATAGCCCTGTAAACGAGTTTGGTATTCAATACGCTCGGTCATAACAAAACCCAAACCTGCGTAGGCAAATGACACGCGATTAACATCTGCGGGCACACTCACCGCCTTATCTAGAGCATAAGGTTGCAACTGGCTGTCAAATTGAATGGATTCAATGCTAACAGGCAACGGCGTATCCGCCATGCGCGTTAAGCGTTTTGGATCCACCATCACCGCGCCCCGCGCAGTGGCAACCCAAATTGTATTATCATGATGTCGCAAAGCGGGGTATTGAGAGCCACCATTAGCCTGTGAGCTCAACATGCCATCACCTTGGTCAAACATCGAAAACTCTATGACTTGTGTGGTGTCACTCAGACTCGCCAACACGGCATCGCGCGCAACTCTTATCACCCCTCGGTTACTGGTAAGCCAAAAGTGATCAAATTCATCACCCACCACAGCAAATATCTTATCAACGGGAAGCCCTTGCTCTTTGCTGAGCTTGGACATACTGAGCGTTTTTAAGTCAACATGCACAAGCCCTCTGTCTGTGGCCATCCACAACGACTCTCGCTCAACTAAAAAGCCAAATGCATACTCAGCATCAAAATAATCAGACAATGCCATATCAACGATGGTGTCAGTCTCGCTGTCGATATAGGCCACCCCAACCCCTGTGCCTACCCAAATACGCCCGACACTATCTTGAGCAATCGCCATGATAAAGTTGCCAGGTAGTCCTTGTTTATCCGTTAATATGGTGCGCTGGCCGTCGGCCCTTTGATGCACCAGTCCTGCGGCAGTGCCTATCCATAATGACCCATCTTCTTGCTCATAAATAGCGCGGACTTCGTTGCTGGGCAGACCATTGCTGCGATTATGTAGTGGCGTTATTACTCCATCTTCGAAATACAGCAATCCATTCGTGTAGGTGCCCACGTAAATACCGCCTCGGCGTGAACTTGTCAGACTCAATACCGAGATTGTCGAGCCATCGCTCATCCCTAAAGGTTGGGCGGTATTGCCTTGATAAAGATTCAGGCCGTTACTGGTGCCGATGTAAAGGTTGCCATCTGTATGACTGAGTAAAGTGCGAACATAGTTACCCGATAACCCGCGACTTTGGGATAACGTCGTAAACGGCGCTTGGCGCAAACGAAATAGGCCGGCGTTAGTGCCAATCCATATACTGTGTTCGTTGTCTTCGAGTAGAGATAAAATACGGTTACTAGGTAAGCCGACATTGGCATCGAGCTTTTCAATGCCAAACTCACTGTAGCGAAATACACCGTTATTGATTGTGCCAAACCAAATATCGCCGCGATAATCGAGTAATAACGCCGAAATAGGTTCGTTCTTAAGTGCGCTATCAAGCAACTCAAAACGCCCATTTTGCAGCCGCCAAAGCCCCTGTTCGCAGCCCACTAATAGATTGTTATTGCTATCAAGAGCCAGCTTGTAAATCATCCCTGTTAGCGCGTTGGGCAAATTATCAGGCGAGATAAGTTCACCCTCTTCATAGGCATATAACCCATGACTTGTGGCAATCCAGATGCGGGCATCCTGCTCAATAATATGATAGGTACTTAAAGAGCTCAGTAGATGTTGCTCTTGCTCGGCGTCTCGTCTTATCACGCCGTCATCTTCCAACGCTAACCACAGCACACCATCAGAGGCTCTAAACGCATAGTTAACCATATTGCGCGCGGGCGACAATGATTGCCATTGGCCATGCTGAACCACGCTCACCCCACCGCGAGAGCCTGCTACATACATTGCCTGCGAGCGAGGTTCAACACTTAAGCTGCGGATGCCTGAATCAGGTAGGCCGGTTTGCGTACCACGCGTAAACAAAGTGAAGGCACGGCCATTAAAGCGCGCAACGCCTTCCCATGTACCCACCCAAATGTAGCCGTCTTCGGTTTGTGTTAACGCATTAATACTGTTGTGAGGTAGGCCATCACGGGTATCCCATGTTTCGGCAAAGTAATGATTTAAAGGAATATTTTCAACGCGAGTCTGCGCATATGAAGAGAGTGAAAAGCATGAAGCAAGGCATGCAAAAAAACTTAGTAGATAGAAAGAAAAAAAAACCCGCACCTTGCTCATCAAACACTTTTATTATTGTTGTTATCTTAACGAATTATGAACATACACGTTATGCACACAATAGACAATTACAAATGCCTACCTGCTCACGTACCTAAAAACGTATGTCGTACAACTGTTTTTACGCTAAGTATTTGTCAGGGTTGAGAAACTTTTCTTGTAGTAGTTGTACAAAGCGAGCCACATGTAAACCGTCAACAAGCGCATGATGGACATCTATAGACAGCGGCATACAGGTTGACTCTTTGTCGTATTGACCAAACACCAGTTTGGGTATGCCATTGCTAGCACCGATGCTGCTCGCATGTGAAAAGGAACTAAAGTTGAGCCACGGTAACACCGACACATGAATGAGATCACATTGCCCTTCTGTGCGTGCAAACGCGTCACTAAACAACGGATCGTTTAAGGATCGTTCGCTTTGCTCTTGGTGGTGATAACGATACTCAGAGAACGACTGCGTCAGTTGCAAATAACTAAAGCGAAATGTTTCGTCCGCGGCCAATTGCACCACACTCACACGGGGCTTGTGACAATGCACCGGATGGTCATTTTCAATACGTAAGCTCATCGGCCGGTATTCACTGGCAGTGATGTGAGCGAGGTAAACGTAAGCTAGAAAAAAGGAAAGATTGTTATTTTTACAGTATTCGTACAATGGCCATGCTTTGAGTCGAATGCACACGTTGAAATACGGGTTTGTGAAATTTTTATATAATTCAAAGTGTTGTTTACGCTCCCAAGCGTGCAAGTCTAAGGGTGAATAAACGAGTGACGAAGGTTCAGTCATGGTCATTACACAAACAAAAAAGGCATGCCAAAGAGCATGCCTTATTCGTGCTATTTGCGCAATAAATTACGCCATCAAAATCATAGGCCGTTAGCGATGATTTCTTCTGCTAGCTCATCAGCAACAACGTGCGTTGATACCTGCTCAACGTCTGAACGTTTAAAGATCTCGATAAGCGTATCGTAAATCCCTTCAACGTGCTTCGTAGCTGCCTCAGCACAGTAGCCTTCTTCTTTTGTTTCGTAATAAACATTGATGATACCACCAGCGTTGATTACGTAATCAGGTGCATAAAGAATACCTTTTTCACGGATGATTTCACCGTGGCGAGGCTCAGCTAGCTGGTTATTAGCACAACCTGCAATAATGTTCGCCTTAAGACGCCCAATCGTGTTGTCATTCACCGTAGCGCCTAACGCACATGGTGCATATACATCCACATCAAGGTCGTAGATTTCATCGATGCCTACCGCAGTGGCATTGAAGTCATTCACTACGCGCGCTACCGACTCTTCGTTGATATCAGTTACGAAAAGCTCAGCACCTGCATTGTGAAGGTGTTTACACAAGTCATACGCTACTGCGCCTAGACCTTGGACTGCAACTTTAACGCCTTCAAGGTTTTGGTGACCATGCTTGTGCTGGTAAGCCGCCTTAATGCCTAAGAATGTACCTAGAGCTGTGAACGGTGAAGGGTTACCGCTTTTACCTTCAAGACCCATTACGTAATTGGTCTCTTGGTGCATCATCATCACATCACCTGTGGTGATGTTTACATCTTCTGCTGAATAGTAGCTACCGCCTAAGCGCTCTAGCTGCTTACCAAAAGCACGGAACAAGGCTTCTGATTTAATCGCTTTAGCATCACCAATGATCACAGATTTACCACCACCGAATGGCAGACGCGCTACTGCATTTTTATACGTCATCCCTTTTGATAAACGTAAAACGTCAGTTACTGCATCTTCATCACTGGCATAATTCCACATACGACAGCCGCCTACAGCAGGTCCTAGCTTGGTGCTGTGTACAGCAATAATGGCCTTTAGGCCTGACTCTTTATCACTGCAAAAAACCACTTGCTCGTGGTTATCGAAATCAACTTGATTAAAAACAGCCACTTTTATTCTCCGAACTTGTTACCCTGACACCGGGTGCGCTGAAATTGCCGCAGACTCTATCACTAAGTAATCGTCCTGACCACCAAAACAAATGATAAAGTCGCTCACACTCCCCTGTGCGAATATATTTTCCATGTATAAAATTGTAAATGCATGATTTATTCACTATGTGTGATTAAATAAACATTTAAAACCAGTTAATTGCAACGAGCGAATATAACTTATACCTATAAGGGTGACGTTGACGTTAACGGTAAGCGTAATGTAAATATTTTAATACGCGAATGGGAATTGTCGAATGGCTGACAAGGCGGTTCGTTGCGCTACGTTACGCCACAAACCGCCTAACTGGTCAGAGTAGATAAGATTTATTGTTGTGTGTATTTCGCCATCCAAGCGAAGACTTCTTCGTACCAGTGTTTTAAATTCTCAGGGTTACGGATCCAATGATTTTCATCAGGATACACCACCAGTCGCGAATCAATGCCTTTACGTTGTAATGTAGTAAACGCGCCTAGGCTTTGTGCATAAGGTACACGGTAATCCTTCAAACCTTGGGTGACCAACATCGGCGTTTGCCAGTTTTGTACGAAGTTCGCCGGATTGAACTTGCTGTAATCTGCGTCTTTTGCCCAAAACGGCCCGCCCATCTCATGTTCAGCAAACCACAACTCTTCGGTACTTTGATGGAAACTTGGCATATCAAACAAGCCAGCATGATTAACCAAGCAATTAAAGCCTGTTGGCCAATTACCCGCAATCCAGTTCATCATGTAACCACCATAAGAAGCACCGAGTGCGCAGCCGTTCTCAGTATCGAGCCATTTATAATTGCTGCGCACAAATGCCAGACCTTGTTGCAGGTCTTGCAGCGGTTTTCCACCCCAATCGCGGGAAATAGAATCTGTAAACGCTTGGCCGTAACCAACAGAGCCATGGAAATCGATCATCACAACGCCATAACCTTGTGCGGCCCACAACTGGGCATTCCAACGACTGTGGAACATGTTGCCAAACGAGCCTTGTGGACCACCGTGCACTAAAAACGCCAGAGGGTAGCGCTTATTCGCCTCAAACTGTGCAGGTTTTACCACATAACCATACACCGTCTCATCACCGGCTCCTGCGAAGCTAAATTGCTCAACATCACCGAAAGTGATATTGGTTAGGTTATCCTTGTTGACCTCGGTCAATTGCGTCAATCCTGCGCCATCGAGGTTCATGCGATAGAGCTCTTTGGGCGAGTTTAAGGCATGGCGTGTAAACACCAACTGTGAAGGGCTCACATGCACGTCACCCACGTAGCCATCGGCAAATAATGAACGCACATCACCAAACGCAGTGCTTATCTCGAACAAACTTGTTTGCCCTAAGTCTTTCGCTGTTGCGTAAATCGCTCGGCCGTTGGCACTTAAGGTAAAGCTGCCAACACTTCTATCCCACTGCTGGGCTAAAGGCTTATGCTCACCGCTGCGCAAGTCAATCAATTGCAAGGTGAATTTATCAGACTCAAAGCCCGGTTTGCTCATTGCTTTATAAGCCAGATAACGGCCATCGGCCGAGTACTGTGGGCTTGAATCCCATGCGGTGTTGCTCTGGGTAAGGTTACGTATTTCACCACCAGTTACAGGCACTTCAAATAAGTCGAAATTGGTGCTCCATGCATTGTCTTTGGCTTTGAGCTTGGCGCTAAATACCACCTTTTGCCCATCAGGACTAATGGCAACCTCTTCCATGCCGGAAAATGGCTTAGCTGGCACATCAGTTTGCCAGTTTGGTGTGATATCTTTGGCATCGGTTATCAACTCCCCTGTCATCGCGGCGCTGAATAGATGGCGTACCTTCTCATCATTCCAATGATCCCAGTGACGCACCATCAAATCGTCATACACCTGGGCAGTATGTTTAACGTTCTGCTTTTCTTTGCTTTTTTCAACAGAGCACACCAGCGTGTCGCACTGTGGGTAGACATCAAAGCTCACCACTAAGGTCTTGTTATCTGCACTTAAGCGATAGCCTTCAATGTCCAAAGGGAAATCGGTGATTGGTCTTGCTTCACCGCCACCTAGTGGTAAATACCACAGTTGTTGTGAGCCACTGCGAGAAGATAGGAAGTAAACACCCTTATTGTCTGCTGCAAAACTCACACTGGACTCGGTTTTACTATCAAAAGTTAGACGTGTGGTTTTATTACTCGATGGCACATCAGCAAAGCCGGTGTTTTGCATTTGCACACTTTGTAAGTACAGATCACTGCCCTTTGGCGTTTTGATGCCATAGACTAAGTTAAGACCATCACTGGATACTGCAACACTATGAATTTTTTTCAGATTGTTGAGCTTATCAACACTCAGTACATCTGCGTGTGTGCTAAAGCCGACACTCAAGCCCGCAAGGGCTAATGCAAGGCGTGTAGTTGTTATCATTTTTCTTACTCCATATAAAAAAGAGCGCTGATGCGCTCTTTTTCAACAATGTGCGCATTATTTTAATGCACTGTCTAATTCTTCAATTTTCGCTTTCCAGATTGCCGGTCCTTGCGTATGCGCGTTAGCGCCTTCGCTGTCTACGGCAACCGTTACTGGCATGTCTTCTACTTCAAACTCGTAAATGGCTTCCATACCCAAGTCTTCAAAAGCGACCACGCGGGCTTTCTTAATTGCTTTGGCAACAAGGTACGCCGCGCCACCTACCGCCATGAGGTAAACCGCTTTGTTTTCTTTGATTGACTCAACAGTTGCAGGGCCACGCTCGGCTTTGCCGATCATGCCGATAAGGCCTGTTTTCTCAAGCATTAAATCGGTGAATTTATCCATACGCGTTGATGTGGTTGGGCCTGCTGGACCTACAACTTCATCGCCAACAGCGTCCACTGGGCCTACGTAGTAGATAAATTTATTTGTGAAATCGACACCTTCAGGCATGCCTTCACCGCTTTCAATCATACCTTGAAGGCGTTTGTGCGCAGCATCACGACCGGTCAAAATCTTACCGCTTAGAAGTACGGTTTCACCCATCTTCCATTCTTTGATGTCATCTTTAGTAAGCGTATCAAGATTAACACGACGCGTATCAGCACCGACTTCCCACGTCACTTCTGGCCAATCTTCTAGTTTTGGCGCTTTCAAATCAGCAGGACCTGAACCATCAAGAGTGAAGTGTACGTGACGCGTCGCTGCACAGTTCGGGATCATCACAACAGGTTTTGAGGCTGCATGGGTTGGCGCAGTCTTAACTTTAATATCAACAACGGTTGTTAGACCACCTAGACCCTGGGCACCGATACCTGTTTTGTTAGCGCGCTCAAAAATTTCTAGACGCAGCTTTTCTTCTGTCGTCTGTGCACCGCGTTCCATCAGTTCATGAATATCAACTGGGTCCATCAATGATTCTTTTGCCAGTACCGCTGCTTTTTCAGCAGTGCCACCAATACCTATGCCAAGCATGCCCGGTGGACACCAACCTGCGCCCATAGTCGGCAATGTTTTTTCAACCCACTCAGCCACATCGTCTGAAGGGTTTAGCATAACCATCTTAGTTTTGTTTTCAGAACCACCGCCCTTCGCAGCAATCATCACTTCTACTTCGTTACCAGCAACCAAGTCGATGTGTACTACTGAAGGCGTGTTGTCCTTAGTGTTTTTACGAGAACCAGCAGGGTCTGCAACAATCGACGCACGTAATGGGTTATCTGGATTAAGGTAAGCACGGCGCGTGCCTTCATCAACCATTTGTTGCACGGTCATGTCTGTTTTATCCCATTTAACATCCATTCCCACTTTAACAAAACACGTAACAATACCTGTGTCTTGGCACAGTGGACGTTTGCCCTCTGCTGACATACGCGAGTTAATTAGGATTTGCGCAATCGCATCTTTAGCCGCTTTGTTTTGCTCTTTGTTGTAAGCCTTTTCAAGTGCTTGAACGAAATCCAATGGGTGATAAAACGAGATGTACTGCAAGGCATCGGCAATGCTGTCGATGAAGTCTTGCTGACGAATAGTGCTCATAGTTCTTCCTTCATACTTAGTCGTGTATCACAAAATATAGGTTAAGCTTACACGACGACTCGGTGACGTGCGCACAGTGTGAGAGTGCGACTTCTGAAAAAGTGTAACTTATGATAACCTCCCAGCCCGTTTCGGGCTAGTTCTTCGAGTTGAAGATAATGACAAATTCGCAATTACACTGCATCAAGGTGTCAATAAAGGCACAACCGTGTGATGTTTTTAACCATTTTCACCATCTGAACGGGGCAACCTTCCTCGATTCGGCCAGTGATAACCATGTCAATAGCCGCTTTGACATTATTGCTTTTGCACCCAGTCAGTGGCTCAGTGTAAAAGACGGTCAAACACTGCTTAATAACTCACCCGTTAGCACCGATGTGTTTACATTAATGCAGCAGCAACTCGATGTGTTGTGTAAGCAAAAAGCACCGTTTGACCTACCGTTCAATGGTGGTTGGTTAGGGTATTTTGGATATGATCTAGGGCGCACCCTCGAGCGCATGCCTGAACTGGCACAAAACGATATCGACTTAGAGCAAATGCAGGTCGGTTTATACCTTGATGCGCTCATTTTCGATAAAGCGTGTCAACAATGGTACTACGTAGCTCAACCAAGTATCGATGCGGGTGCAGGCCTGCAAAAATACCTTAGTCAGCTAGATTGCCACGCTCAATCTGCATCCTTTACGCTCGCATCACCATGGCAATCAAATATGACCTATGAGTTCTATGCAGCGCAATTTGCCAAAATTCATGAATACCTGCTAAGCGGCGATTGTTATCAAATAAATTTAGCGCAGCGCTTTTGTGCCCAATTCTCTGGATGTGAGTGGCACGCTTATAAACGTTTGCGCGAGCATAATCGTGCGCCCTTTTCTGCGTTTATTCGCCTTCAAAACAGTTGTATATTGTCTATCTCGCCAGAGCGCTTTATCGAAGTGAAGAACAACAAGGTCGAAACCAAGCCAATCAAAGGCACCTTGCCACGCAGCAGCGACATCAATGAGGACAAGGCGCTCGCCCAACAGCTTGCGCACTCACCTAAAGATCGCGCGGAAAACGTCATGATTGTTGACCTATTGCGCAATGATTTAGGAAAAGTAGCCAAGCCGGGAAGCGTAAACGTTCCATCATTGTTCGCCATAGAAAGCTTTCCCGCAGTACACCACCTAGTAAGCACGGTGCAGTCAGAATTAGCAGCGGGAAAAACGGCCGTTGACCAATTAAAAGCAGCCTTTCCTGGTGGCTCGATTACTGGCGCGCCCAAAATCCGCGCGATGGAAATAATTGAGGAGCTAGAGCCACACCGCCGCAGTGCATATTGTGGTTCGATTGGTTATTTGAGCGCGTGTGGTGATATGGATACCAGCATTACTATTCGCACCTTGGTTGCACACAATCAACATCTGTATTGCTGGGCTGGCGGGGGGATTGTCGCCGACTCAGACGTTGAACTGGAATACCAAGAAACGTACCATAAGGTGAATAAAATCTTGCCAGTTTTAGAGTGAGCTTATTTTGACTACCCTCTCGTGTGCGCACATTATTAGCCGTTTCTCACTCAGTGCGCCTACAGAGATATCGACCTATCGCCACCCCAAGCGCCAAAGTGCGGTCATGATGTTATTAAGCGACTCCCCACAAGGCGCACAGGTTTTATTGTGCAAGCGCGCGAGCCATTTACGTCATCATCCAAGTCAGTTGTGCTTTGCCGGTGGCAAACAAGAACGAGAAGACAAAAGCCTAAAGCACACCGCTTTGCGCGAACTTCACGAAGAACTCAATATTCCCTCTAACAAGGTAGATGTCATTGGCAGACTGCCGCAAATCAGTACCTTGGGTGATGTTGTGATCACCCCCTACTTGGGCTATTTACAGCCAAATACCCGCTGGCAAATTGACCAAAATGAAGTAGAAACCGCGTTTTTCGTGCCATTGAGTACGTTATGTCTGCAATCGAATTGGCACACTTTAAGCGTGGCACGTGCCAAACGTACGCTCAATTTTAAGGTGCTGAACACGCCTCATGGCCTCCTTTGGGGTGCAACTGAGCGAATTATTCATCAATTTATCAGCCATCATGGTCTGATCAGCTAAAACTTGTCGAATTAGAATTACATCTATAATTATTTAACGTTATCATGGCCGCCCGTTCAAAAGGTAATGTGAGTTATAACTACTATGATCAGTGCATTCGATATGTTCAGCATTGGCATTGGTCCATCGTCGTCACACACAGTGGGTCCAATGCGTGCTTCGCGACTATTTGTCCAAGCACTTGAAGAACAAGATAAACTCCAAGAAGTCACCGAAGTAAAGGTGGAATTATTTGGCTCATTGGGCCAAACAGGCGTTGGCCACGGCTCAGGTAAAGCCGTCATTCTTGGACTTGCCGGATATGACCCCGAAACTGTTGACGCTGACGCAGTGCCAGACATCCTTGCGCAAATAGAACAAGAACAAATCATTCACTTGGATAAAAAGCACCCGGTTAAGTTTCCAAAGCAAGGCGCTATTGTATTTCATCGTCGTAAAACCTTACCTAAGCATTCCAATGCCATGGAGCTTATTGCCTTTAACGGCAAAGAAAAAGTCGCCTCACAAGTGTATTACTCAATCGGTGGTGGCTTCATTGTTACTGACGAAGAGTTTGATAACGAGAAACAAGCTGCGCTGGATATTCGCGAGCAAAACCCAGCTCCTTACCCGTTTGATTCTGCCCAAGAGTTACTTGATTTGTGTAAAGAGTCTGGCTTGAGTGTGTCGAGCCTAATGATGGCTAACGAGAAGACACTGCGTTCAGAGCAAGCGATTCGTGACGAGCTTTTCCATATCTGGGAAGTAATGAAAGCCTGCACTGAACGAGGGATGCGCACCGAGGGTATTTTGCCTGGTGGGCTCAAAGTTCGCCGTCGTGCACCAAGTTTGTACTTAAAACTAAATGTAGAGAACAACAACGATCCCCTTCGCGCAATGGACTGGGTTGACTTGTTTGCGCTTGCAGTTAACGAAGAAAATGCAGCCGGTGGCCGCGTAGTGACCGCTCCGACCAATGGTGCAGCGGGCATTTTGCCTGCGGTATTAATGTACTATCACACCTTTATTAAAGAAGTAGACCAAGAGATAGCAACCCGTTACCTTCTAACGGCAGCGGCAATAGGTATTCTGTACAAGAAAAACGCCTCTATCTCTGGAGCTGAAGTGGGCTGCCAAGGTGAAGTGGGTGTAGCTTGCTCAATGGCGGCTGGTGCCTTAACTGAAATCATGGGCGGTAACGCCACGCAAGTTGAAAATGCCGCAGAGATTGGTATGGAGCATAACCTTGGCTTAACCTGTGACCCAGTTGGCGGCCTTGTGCAAGTGCCTTGCATTGAGCGCAATGCTATGGGGGCGGTAAAAGCGATTAACGCATCACGCCTTGCTATGCGCGGCACTGGGGAGCAAAAAGTATCTCTGGATAAGGTCATCAAGACCATGTGGGATACTGGTAATGATATGAAGACCAAATACAAGGAAACCGCGCGCGGTGGCCTTGCGGTCAACATCATCGAGTGTTAATACCAATTACGTAAATGCTCTTCCTAGTGGGCTAAATAGCATGCTCACTGATGCAACACCATTGGTATAACAGCAGACACAACGCAAAAAGGCGACCTAGGTCGCCTTTTTTGTATTGTTTTTTCCGAACCTTAACGAACGGGTAAATCCATATTTGCGAACATCGCATCCACATCATCTTGGTTACGCAATAAACACGCTTTCTCAACGGTATCTTTGGTTAGGTGCGGCGCAAATCGCTCAATAAAATCATACATGTAGCCACGCAGGAAGGTGCCCTTTCTAAAACCAATCTTCGTTGTGCTGGCTTCAAATAAGTGGCTAGCGTCAATACATACCAAGTCTTTATCGCTTACTTCATCAATAGCCATTGATGCGACAACCCCGACCCCTAAGCCCAAACGCACATAGGTTTTAATAACATCAGCATCAGTTGCTGTGAATACGATATGTGGCTCGTGGCCTTGTTCGTTGAATGCTTTGTCGAGCTCTGAGCGACCAGTAAAACCAAATACGTAAGTGATCAGAGGGTATTGGGCAATATCGGCAATAGTTAGATTATCTGCCTTTTTCGCAAGCGGGTGATCCTTAGCTACAACAATACTGCGATTCCAATGGTAACAGGGCAGCATCACCAAATCTGAGTATAAATGCAGGGCTTCAGTGGCTATGGCAAAATCAGCATCGCCGCGCGCCGCCGCGTCAGAAATCTGCTGAGGCGTTCCTTGGTGCATATGCAAAGATACCGCTGGGTACTTGCTCATAAAACCTTGAATCACTCCTGGCAGAGCATAGCGTGCCTGAGTGTGCGTTGTCGCAATGTTGAGTTTGCCCTGATCTGGCAAGGTATGCTCGTTAGCCACCGCTTTGATGCCCTCTACTTTAGAGAGAATCTCACGTGCAATATTAATAATGTCATTACCAGCTGTGGTCACATGAGTGAGGTGTTTGCCGCTACGGCCAAAGATTTGTACACCCAGCTCATCTTCAAGCATTCTCACTTGTTTCGAGATACCTGGTTGAGAGGTGTATAGGCTCTCAGCCGTTGCCGATACATTAAGGTTATGGTTCAACACCTCAACAATGTACTTTAGCTGCTGTAATTTCATGGTCTTAAACTTTCTTTATTATTTTACTTGGCTCGGTTGTCGTGAGCTCACGACTTATCGTGAACTCACGACTTATATAGCTAGACAATTACGTTATTCTCTACACACCAGAGCAGGACATTTACGATTTAACCTGAACCAACATGCGCAAAAATGTAGGCGTTACCTAACTATTACAGACGGTTAGGCTAGCATATTTAAATGTGCCTAGGTACTGTTGATTTATGTTCAAGGCGTAAATCCTCTCCTATACTCTTATTTTATTTAATGTTATTTCATGAATTTAACGCTTATCACTACCTAAGCCTTGGTTCTTTGGGTAACATGGCTTGTAGCAAACAAAAATTAAGAGTAAGAGAAACTTAATGATAGCCTCTATCATCGTCTTATTGATTGTCACACTTATCGTTATTGCGGTATGGGTGAGCGCGGTGCAACAACATAAAGAAAAACAAGAAGCACAACGCCGACAAGACTTAGCAAAGCACAAAAAAGTAATTGAAGAAACGGAAGAAGTGCTACTCAATAGCGTTAATATTCCGCTATCAAATAATGTCCTTACTATCTTATACCGCCGCATCTATGAAGCGCTTGCTTCGATGGTTGAGCTTTCACCAACATCCAAAGAGTTAAAGAAACGTCTAAATGACGCCAAAGAGCGTTTAATTAATGGCAACAACGGTAATCATGAAAACGTAAATGCAGGTGATGGCTTTAGATTACCTGAACATGACAAGCAGCTGATTTCTTTAATTCAAGGCATTAAACGCCTGCGTACCATTTTGCGCTCAGAGCATGGTAAAGGAAAGTTAGACACCCCTATTTTTACTCAAGAAGATAAAATCTTCGAACACCTACAACTCAAAATTAATATTGAAAGCTTAATAAAAAGAGGCAGTGCCGCGCGTAATGCCAATATGATTGGCTCTGCACGTCAATACTTCGAAAAAGCCTATGCGGTAATTTGTGGTTTGAGTTACAGCGATGATTACGTACTGAGTAAAAAGCAACAACTCGAAGAGCTACTCAATGAGATCAGTATCGAGCTAAAGGCATCAAACGCATCTGCACTTAAAAAGCGTACAGAGGCCGAAAAAGACGACTTGGACGTGTTATTTGCTCCGAAGAAAAAGTGGTAATAATTTAAATTTGGAAAGTAAAAAGCCGCATACTATGCGGCTTTTTCAGTTTCTATGATAAGAAAATAAACTTCAACACAAACAAGATACTCAAAATCCACACACTGACACTGACTTCATTCGTACGATTACAAATAATTTTTACCGATGTGTAGGCAATAAACCCAAGCGCAATACCATGAGCGATAGAGAAAGTAAGTGGTGTCATGAGCAACACTACAGCCACGGGAATTGCGTCAGTCATGTCGTCCCAGTCAACCAGTTTTAGGTTCTGCAACATCAAGATAGACACATACAAAATGGCTCCTGCAGTGGCATAGGCAGGCACCATAGCCGCCAATGGCGCAAAGAACATCATTAATAAGAAGCACACGCCAACCACTACTGCGGTAAGCCCGGTGCGCCCGCCTACCGAGACCCCAGCAACAGACTCTATATAAGAGGTCGTCGTTGAAGTACCAAGCATAGAGCCCGCAATCGTTGCGCTACTATCGGCACTCAAAGCTCGCCCAAGGCGTGGCATACGTCCGAGATCATCCGCCAACCCCGCTTTTTGAGTAACGGCAACCAAGGTGCCGGAAGTATCAAATAGGTCTACGAACAAAAATGCGAATACGACACTCAGCATTGATAGCTCAAGGGCTGCTGCGAAGTCTAGCTGCATAAAGGTAGGTGCAATAGAGGGTGGCGCAGAAACAAGCCCCTGATACTCAACCAAGCCCATAGTCAAAGCAATGCCTGTTACCAGTAAAATACTGATTAACACGCCGCTTTTTATGTCACGATAAAGTAAAGCTGCAATAATAAAAAAGCTTAAAATAGCCAGCGCAGGCCCAGCACTGGTTATATCACCCATTTGCACCAAGGTTGCAGGACTGGCTACAACAATTCCCGCGTTTTTCAGCGCAATGAGCGCTAAAAATGCGCCAATACCTGTCGCAATGGCACGCTTGAGCACCAAAGGTATAGCATTGATAATCCACTCCCTGACCTTAAATAAACTCAACACTAAGAAGATACACCCCGACATGAACACCGCACCAAGCGCCGATTGCCAGCTATACCCCATACCTAACACCACGCCATAGGTGAAAAACGCGTTAAGCCCCATCCCAGGCGCCAGCGCCAATGGATAATTTGCCCAAAAGCCCATAATAAAGCAGCCTATCGCGGCCGCTAAGCAGGTGGCAACAAACGCCGCACCTTGGTCCATACCCGCTTCAGCCAGCATTGCTGGGTTCACAAATACGATATAGACCATGGTGATAAAGGTAGTTAAACCGGCTATTACCTCACGTTTAACTGACGTTTGATTGGCTTTAATTTTAAAAATTCTTTCTAACATAGGTTTTAGTTGAGCTAGCTAAATGACAGGCGCGCGATATTAGCATAAACACGGACAATTGACCGCTTTTTAAATACATAAGTGCTAGGGCGTGGTGCATAGTAAATAAGTATGTTTAAAAAAGACGCAAAAAAAGCTTGCACACAACAACTGTATAAACTACTGTATACACATACTGTATAAAACACTGTATATCGTTCAATTTACCCACAGCGAGGCAATTATGTTACATACAGCAGCGATTAGACACGTTAAAAGTTATACCGAGGCCAATGCAGAGCCTATCAATATTGTGCAAACTGAAGATGAAATTTCTGCGTCTTTTGAGTTACTTAAGATTATTCATCGTTACAACAAAAGTAAGGGTTGGACTTTGCTTGTCGCGCCAGATCATATTCCTAGCCGTGATTTATTAGACTCGTGCTCGATAGACACGAATAAATTGTTAGTGATCAGAAGAAAGCATATCGTTGATGTGGAATACGTGTTGAACTGCGCGCTACAAAATGGTCGTTACTCTGCTGTCGTAACATGGACTGATATCGTGGACGAGCAACAGTTAGAGTCAATGCAACTCAACACCCAAAATGCTAAAGCACAATTGTATTGCTTTACGACAGATAAAAATATGCATAACGCAGCAATGCCTCAAGGAGCGCAAGTTTGCTAAACTAGCCATCTTGAGCAAGCTAGTTTGGAAAGTGTATGTGTTTTTGTGGGTCGCCACAGCCCTATGAACAGTGTTGTGGCGTATATATTTTAGGCGGTCAGAAAGCGCCCTCACCTTTAGCGCTAATGAAATCTCGTTACAGCGCCTTTTGTACTAAAGCCATTGATTACCTCTGTGATACCTGCTCAACAAATGCGATTGTGGACAATACCAAAGAAGATGTTGCGCAGTTTGCTGATGTTGCCCAATTCGTAAATCTAGAAATTGTTGATTCACAACTTGAAGCTACCCCACCAGTTGTAGAGTTCAAAGCCTATTATTTGTTTAATAACACCTTAAGTTGTATTCATGAGCGTTCCTCATTTGTATTTGAGCGCGATCAGTGGTGTTACGACAAAGGAGTAATATTTCCTAGTAAAGACGTGAAGGTCAACCGAAATGATCCTTGCCCATGCGGCAGTAGCAAAAAATTTAAAAAATGCTGCGCTGACTAGGGCGTGTCGACCTTTGAGGTATGAGTTTTGTTCAAATCAAAGGCTTTCAACGCCAGCAATGGGTAATAGTACATAATGAACTATGTTTATTGCCCATGACAACGCAGTGTACGCCTTTGGTTGATGTAAAAATCTCTAGGCTCTAAGCCAGTGCACCAAAGCCAGCATTATTTATTTGCGTGATCTGATCGTAAAACGCAGCGCTGTCCATTTGCGCTTCACTTAACTGCATTGCTTGACTAGCCAATTTTGCCTGAGTAATTGGCGAGCAATTATCAACAACTGGTAACGGGATATGTTTGGTATCGTCTCTGACGGCCAGTGGTGTTGGCGCAAGGCAGTCTTGAAGCCGTAGCGTATCCCGAGCCCCCATCGCTATTAGCTCACATTGGTGTTTAGTTAGAGCGACGTTAAATGTTGGCGGTGCACAAGGGCGTGGCTGGGGCGCACCAAGTTGTGCTCGCAGCTGCTGTTCGTCTAATGACTGTGCAGCCAGTTCGGTTTTGGGAAGATGAAATTGAGCAAAGTCGAGCGCATCTTGAGATAAAGAAGCGAGCAGCCACGAAAAGTCATTACGACGATTTTCGCAGACGCTTTTATTAAGCTGGCTTCCTAATTGTAGTTCGTTGTTGAGTATTGACTCAATTTGCATAAACTTTGTTCGACATGCTTCTTATATAAGCGTTTATCGGCCAATTTTAATTTTTCTTTAGTTTTTTTCTTTACTTGAATATTTAGTTTGTTATTATCACCGCCGTTGCTTAGGAGGGGTTCCCGAGCGGCCAAAGGGATCAGACTGTAAATCTGACGGCATTGCCTTCGCTGGTTCGAATCCAGCCCCCTCCACCACTTTATTTAAGTATTAAGCGACCAACACTTTTTAGTGGAGGGGTTCCCGAGCGGCCAAAGGGATCAGACTGTAAATCTGACGGCACTGCCTTCGCTGGTTCGAATCCAGCTCCCTCCACCACTTCTTTCTATTCGAATTGCAAATCCAACTTACTTCCATTTTCCTTGAGCCATGCTTTAGCGTCTTCTGTACGCGGATAATGCGTTACAACCCACTGCCAAAACGTTGAAGAATGATTCATATAGCGAATATGAGCTAATTCATGAACGATAACGTAATCAATTACCCATTGCGGGGCACCCACCAAGAGTGTGTTGAAACTGAGTTCAGCACGTTGATTACAACTCCCCCAGCGGCGTTGATACACACGCACTTTATAGTCACTTACACGCACACCCATTTTGTCTTGCCAATATGGTAAACGGGTATCTAAATAACCTTGTAACTGTGCTGCCAACTCCTCAAGGAGTAACTGTTTAGCCTTTGTATGAACATTACTCACTCGATGACTAACCATAATACGAACCAAGTCATTAGTGACAGAGACTGCACTTTTGCTCTGCATCACAATGTCTAAAGGTCGGTGTTCACCAAAGAGCATTACTTTAGAATCTTGTAACGGCCGAGGTTTGTCCCCTTGTGCACTCAATTGCTTGTTTAATTGATGTGCTATCCATGCGCTTTTACTATGCACAAACGAGTCTATAAAACGTCTCGAGACACCTTTGGGAGCGCGTACCACAACCTGCGCATTTTTGATGTGAATAGCCACGGTTTTGCGCTTACTGCTTAAAACCAACTGGTACTGTATTGAATTGTGAATAACGCCCACTTTGACCCAAAAAAGAAAATGAATGTGCTGCCTATGATTGGTGCACAATATCATTTTTCACCTACTTTCCCCACAGCGAATTAGTACAACATTACTGTGATTTCAGATTGTTGCACTATACTTAAGCGTGCTTGGGCATTAGCCCAAATTTATTTTGGGATGCTTTATTTCACAATGCTTGAACGTTTCTTTGTTGTTAACCCTGCGCCAGAGTTTTTGGTCAACGGTGCTTATAACTACTTGCTTGTTGCGCTCTCTGTCCTCATTGCCATATTTGCCTCCTTTTTTGCGCTGAGATTAAGGGACTTCGCTAATACCAACAGAGACAACAATTTCTACTACTATGCCCTTATTTCAAGCGCGGCAGCGTTCTCCGGTGGGGTATGGAGCATGCACTTCATCGGTATGTTGGCCTTTAGTTTATGTGTCGAAGTTTCTTATAACATCCCCATGACTGCGGCATCGTTTTTGCCCGTATTTGTGTTTTCACTCATTGCTTTGCACCTCATCCGCGGCCAGCGAGTGAGCTATTCGGCCAAGTTTATGAGTGCTTTATTACTTGGTTGCGGTATTGGCTTAATGCACTACGGTGGTATGGCTGCGATGCGTTTAGGGCCGATGCTTGCATACGAACCAACATGGTTTGCAGCCTCTATTGTTATTGCCGTGGCACTATCGTGGTTTTCTATTTCCATGCATTTACATCTACCCAATCTAGAGTTCATTGACAGCCACGAGCGCAAGGACAATTACAGTGCAGCACTATTGAGTTCAGTCGTCATGGGATTGGCTGTATCGAGCATGCATTACATGGGGATGCAAGCCGCCCGATTCATTGCTCCAAGTGAAGATTACTCCCAAAATGTCAATCCAGATAGCAGCACCGATTTGGCGTTAGCTGTTGCTTTGGTCAGTGTGTTCCTTATTTCTGCAACGGCCTTAGTACACAGTCTCATGCGCTTTAGATTGTTACTTAATGAACAAAAAATCAGTCAGTCTCGCCTCGAAGCAGTACTTAATACCGCTGTTGATGGCATTATCACCATAGACAAAAAAGGTACCGTGTTAAGTTTTAACGCAGGAGCAAGGCGTATCCTTGGTTACCACAGTGATGAAGTCATTGGTAATAACGTTAAAATGCTCATGCCAGATGATATCGCGCGCCAACATGATTTATTCCTCTCCCGTTACCTACAAACAAAACAAGCCAATATTATTGGCTACGGCCGAGAGGTGTTAGCACAACACAAAAAAGGACACACCCTTCCTATTCACCTCGGGGTTGGTGAGGTTACTTTGCCAGATAAAGACACCATGTTTGTCGGCTTTATTACTGATCTCAGTGAACATAAAAAAATGCAGCAACAACTTGCTGCCCAAGAGCACCATTACCGTACGCTCATCAACAACATGCCCGGCGTTGCATTTCGCTGTCGCCTTGATAAACACTGGAGCATGATTTACATCAGCCCCATCGTGAAACAACTCACCGGTTATGATGATGAAGAGTTCACATTGGGAAGAACCCACCTTAGTGATTTAATCAGTGATGATGATAAAGTGCGTGAACACGTATATAAAGCACTAGCGAACCAAGAATCCGGCTACTCATTTGAGTATTTAATAAAAACCAAATCGGGCAAGCACAAATGGGTGCTAGATAAAGGAACGTTCGAGCGCGATGATGAACATCAACTCTGTATCGCAGGTGTACTGGTGGATATCACAGAGCGGCGCAACATGGAGCAAGAGTTACTAGCGGCCAAGGAAAAGGCAGAAATGGCAGCGGAAACTAAACAGGCTTTTTTGGCTAATATGAGCCATGAAATTCGTACCCCCATGAACTCAATAATCGGTTTCTCAGAGGTACTTCTCGATAGTCCTTTGAACAAAAATCAGCGCAATCAAATTAACAACGTCTTGCAATCAGCGCGATCATTACTGCACCTTCTCAACGATATTCTCGACTCAGCTAAATTAGAACAAGGCCGTGTGGCCATAGAAAACATCCCCTTTAATCTCACCGAACTGTGCGATTCAGTCATATCGAGTTTTGCCCAGTTGGCAACAAAAAAAGAGCTCGCTTTGAGTGCCTGTATTGATGACACTCAATCGCAATTCTATGTTGGCGACCCCACTCGCATTAGACAAGTGCTGATCAATATACTTGGCAATGCAATTAAATTTACCGAGCAAGGCTCAGTGCTGTTAATTGTTGAGCCACACACAGATGGGGTTCGCTTTGCTGTGAAGGATACAGGGATTGGCATCGCGCCTGAGCGTATTAGTGCCATCTTTCAACCATTCGAGCAAGCGGATGATAGCACCACCCGACGTTTCGGCGGTACGGGGCTTGGCACAACCATTTGCCGCCAACTGGTGCAACTGATGGGCGGTGAAATTGATGTTGTCAGTGAGTTAGGCAAAGGCAGCGAATTCAGTTTTGTGCTTC
Organism: Pseudoalteromonas maris; assembly: GCF_049257235.1. NCBI lineage: Bacteria > Pseudomonadati > Pseudomonadota > Gammaproteobacteria > Alteromonadales > Pseudoalteromonadaceae > Pseudoalteromonas > Pseudoalteromonas maris. The sequence continues at coordinate 215,725 of NZ_JBMMUF010000002.1, read as the reverse complement.
CCCTTGGTATCGCAAGCGATGAACAAGCCGCCAGCTTAGCGCAACCTAATGATACGCAACTGGCGCTGCCCACCATGCCGCAGCTACACATTCTCATTGCTGACGATGTGGCGCAAAACCGTGAGCTCCTCGAACTCAGGCTTGGCAACCTAGGCCACAAAACCGATATTGCTATTAATGGTGAAGAGGCGCTCAGTAAAGCCAAGGAAAATAGATACGACATCATCCTAATGGATATTCATATGCCAATATGTGATGGCTTAGAGGCCACACGACGTATTCGCGCATACGAGCAGGAAAATGACTTACCCGAGTGTAAAATTATTGCTTTGACGGCCAGTGTGCTACAGAACGACCGCGACGCCGCGAAAAAAGCCGGAATGAATAGTTTTGCCACCAAACCTGTGAACATTGATGAGTTACTGCGTGACATAGCGAGGCTGTTTAATATCAAAGCAGATATTGCCACTATTGCGATCAGCACACCACAACGCCAACAGACTAATATCGTGGTAGATGAGCAGCGTAGCATCTCAACTTGGGGCTCCCAAAAGACGCACCTTGAACAGCTACATCGCTTTTTTAAGACCCGATTAGATGAGCTAAAACACCTCACCCAATGCGACTCGCTTGAGCAAGAACACATAATGAGTGTTCATACACTCAAAGGCCTCGCAGGTAACCTATGTCTGCCTCATCTAACATCGCAGCTTACTAGAATTGAGCAACTTGGATACATCGATGACGAATGCCGTTTTGCTTTATTTAGCTGCTTGGACGAGATTGACCAGTATTTACAAAGCCATCCTTTGCCTAGCGCCCCGACTAAGATAGCAGCGCAAGAAGATCTCGCCTCATTAAGTGAGCTGCTCCCACAGCTTATTACCCTGTGCAATAACTTTGAGTACAACAACGAGCTTTGCGAACAAATACAACACGCGGGCGGACATAAATATAAGCATGAAATCGCACACATTCTTGAATTAATTGATGAATTTGAGTTCGATAAAGCAACACTTAGCATCAACAACCTGCTATCCCAAATAGGGAATGAAGACTATGAATGAAGATACTCAACCTACGTTACTTGCAGTCGATGATGAGCCGACAAATTTAAAAGTCTTAAATGAAGTCCTAGGGAAAGACTACCGCCTCATTTTTGCTAAGTCTGGTGAGCAAGCATTAACCCTTGCTCAAGAAAAAAAGCCTGACTTAGTCTTGCTGGATGTGATGATGCCGGGAATGTCAGGATTTGACGTCTGCATAGCTCTAAAACAAAGTGATAAAACAGCATCGATACCAGTCATATTTGTCACCGCGATGCAAGATGAAGTCGATGAAGCAAATGGCTTATCCTTGGGGGCTGTTGACTATATTACTAAGCCGATTAGCCCAGCAATTGTAAGGGCTCGTGTTAAAAATCACCTTTCCTTAGTGCAAGCTGATTTACTCAAATCAGCGCAACTTGAACTCATTCAGCGCTTGAGCCATGCCGCAGAATACAAAGATAATGAGACAGGTCATCACATTATTCGCATGAGTCGCTATTGCCACATTTTAGCGCTGGCCTATGGAATGAACGAGCAACGTGCCGAGTCTCTGTTATTGGCCGCTCCAATGCACGATATTGGCAAAATAGGTATCCCAGACAATATCCTACTCAAACCCGCAAAATTAGACCCTGATGAATACGCCCAGATGCAAAAGCATGCCAATATTGGTGCCGATATTCTTGCCGGTTCATCAACGCCTCTGATTCAACTCGCACATAGACTCGCCCTTGAGCATCATGAACGATATGACGGCAAAGGTTATCCAAATGGTTTAAAAGGTGAGGAGATATCGCTAGAGGGAAGGATGTGCTGTATTGCTGATGTTTTCGACGCTCTCACCTCACGACGCCCATACAAAGAACCTTGGCCCGTAGAGCAAGCCATTGACTTGTTAATAGCGGAGCGAGGCAAACAATTTGACCCTGAATTGGTCGACGTTTTTCTAACCCAAATGGATAAAATATTGGCTGTCAAAGCCAAGTATACCAACTAAAGGCGCTGTGCGAGTCCGTGGTAATCAAAACACGTGATCTCGTGCATGTTTCCGCAAGGGTCACGAAAATACATAGAATACGACACCTGATGATCTGCTAGGTGTACATCAACCCCCTGCTGAGCTAAGTGTTCACGCCAACGCACAAACTGTGAGGCATCACAGCCAAAAGCAATACCATTGCTACGCTTATTTCCTTTGAACAGGGCCAAACAAATCGTTTTACCCTTATCTTGCAACATCAAAGGGCCACCTTCTTGCTCGTGATACCAAAACTCGAGTTCCGAAACGATATCAAAACCGAGCACATCACGATAAAACACCAGCGCTGCTTCAACATCATCTACTTGAATGTGACAATGATCGACACCGCGTAGTAGTGGCACTTCGCTAGTCATAGGACACACCAATTTCTTGTCCTAATTGGCGCAAAAAGTCATGCATATAGTCAGTGCGCTTTTGCGCTTCAAGTTGCGCACTTTGTGTGTTCATGCTCGTGGCGATTGATAACAATTTTACGAAGAAATGATCCAAGGTGTATTTGCCGTCATCTGCGTCACGATTTTTGGCAAATGGATCTGAAGGGTGATACAAGCCACGACAAATGGCCCCTCCTACTTTCATGCAACGACTAATACCTATGGCACCAAGGGCGTCCATTCGATCAGCGTCTTGCACTATCTGCGCCTCGAGGGTAGTTGGCGTAATTTGAGCACTGAAACTATGAGCAACGATGGCATGATGAATGGCATCGAAGTACTGGCTGTCATATCCAATACTGTGTAAAAAAGTAATGGCTTTGTCTGCTGCCATTGCAGAGGCTTTGGCTCTATCAGGGTGATTTTTAGCCACTGCCACACAGTCATGCAACCACGCCGCGGGCAAAACAATTTCCATACACCCTTGCTCTTGTGAGCACAATTTCTTAGCCACGGTGACAACGCGCTCAATATGGGTAATATCGTGGGCAGCATCAGCGCTACCACATTGTAAAATAAACGCGCGACACTGACGTTCTAAATTTTGTAAATCAGATGACAACTCAATCACTTGAACACTCATACATTGTGAAGGCCTCGTCAAAAATCAGACCCTGCTTTGTGATAAAAATAAACCGCCGTAATACGTGTGGGCTATACACCAAACCGATAAAACGCATGCATTACAGCTGTATAGTCACAAGACAATAAAGCAGTGGCCGCTAATTGGCAAAATTAATTTGAGTATCTGTAGCGCACTGCCTAGAATAGCGCCTCTATCTAACAGCGGGAGCAGCTATGGCGGGTGCAATTTATCTTCAACCAGGGCGTGAAAAATCACTAAAACGCAAACATCCTTGGATTTTCTCTAAGGCCATCAAAAAAGTAAAAGGCAATTTGGCACTTGGCGATACAGTCACCGTTTACGATAGTAATGGTAAATACCTAGCAACTGCAGCGTATAGCCCAGAGTCACAAATTCGTGCTCGCGTTTGGTCATTCAATGAGAAAGAGCAAATCGATGGTGAATTCTTTTATCAACGCCTAGCGCGCGCATACAGTGCTCGCGAACACACTATTGAGTTGGGCGGCCTTACCGGTTTTCGCTTATGCGCAGGCGAATCTGATGGTTTACCTGGCATTACCATTGATAAATTTGACAACTATCTAGTATGCCAGTTACTCAGTGCGGGAGCTGAGCGCCATAAAGGCGATATCGTTGCTGCCCTGCACCGCTTATTCCCTGAGTGCGCGATTTACGAGCGTTCCGATGTGGATGTGCGTAAAAAAGAAGGCCTAGCACCTACTACTGGAGCGTTGCTTGGCGACGCGCCTCATGGTCCCGTATTGATCAAAGAAAATGGCTTAACCTGTGAAGTGGATATCCTCGGTGGCCACAAAACAGGTTTTTACCTCGACCAACGTGATAGCCGCGCTGCCCTAGAACGCTATGTCAAAGATAAAGAAGTACTTAACTGCTTTTGCTACACCGGCACATTTGGCTTGTACGCACTTCGAGGTGGCTGTAAAGAAGTCACTAACGTTGATGTCTCACAAAATGCCCTCGACATCGCGAAACGCAATGTTGAGCACAACAATCTTGATATGAGCAAAGCACAGTTCGTTAAACAAGATGTCTTTAAATTACTGCGTGAATATCGCGAGCAAGGGCGTAAGTTCGACACCATCGTCATGGACCCTCCTAAGTTTGCAGAGTCAAAGGCTCAACTAACGGGTGCGTGTCGAGGGTACAAAGACATTAACATGCTAGCAATGCAGCTGCTCAACCCCGGCGGCACGCTACTGACGTTCTCATGCTCTGGCTTGATGGAGCAGAACTTGTTTCAAAAAGTTGTTGCTGATGCGGCGCTGGATGCGCACAAGGACTTACTCATTGTTGAGCGTTTAAATCAAGCGGCAGATCACCCTATATCAGGCCCTTATCCTGAAGGTTTTTACCTCAAAGGTCTGGTTTGTAAGGTATACTAGCCAAAAAAAAGTGAGTGCTGTGGCACTCACTTCTCGTTTGCTGTTTAATTCACATCAACCATTTCGACCCCCACACAATACTGGCCATCGTCTTCTTGGCTACAGCGCACGACTCGAGTCAGTGCTTTGAGTGGTGGCACACTGCCAGTTGCCGATTGGATGTGCACAGTAATACACACTCCGGGGTCAACGGCCTCTTCTACGTACAGTTGCATACCATTAGCGCTCAAGTCTTTGCATAACGCATCAACCTTTAGCACTTCGCTACCTGTATCAATTTCTAAGGTCGCATTGGCCTCAACCATCATGCGCCGGAAGCTGCGTTGCTCATCATCATAAAGCATGGTTATTGTTCTCCTTATTATGCTTTAAATCAGTGTTTGCAAGCTCTCCAATAGATCATTTGTAGACAAGGGTTTCACATAAAAAGCGTCACACCCAGCCCCAAAAGCTTGCTGCTTCGCGTCTGGAGATTCGAGTCCAGATATTATAATCACCGGGATTTTTGCTGTCTCGGGTGTGTTTTTTAAAATACGGCAGGTATCAAAGCCATCCAGTCCCGGCATACACACATCTAATAAGATGGCATCTGGATTTAGATTCAGTGTTTCGTTTAAACACAGCTCCCCTGAACTGACATATTCCAACTCATATTGTTCACCCAATACTTTAGTGTAGAAGGTAAAGTTGAAATACTCATCATCAACAACGAGTAGCTTTGCCTTATTCCTTTTTCGCAACGGAGTCCAACCTTAAAAATGTATCAATTGCCTAGGGTCTGTTAACCTTTGCTGTGTGTTTTTGCAGCGGTCATTGGGACATTTTGGCAAGGCAGAGCCTGCGTCGCATAGTCATTCTATGTAAGTCAGGCGATAACGCTGAAAAAATCCCCCAATGGCGCTGCCCAAAGGGTTCAACCAAAGGCTTACACTGCTCTGTCATGGGCCATTAACATAGCTCACTATGCAACATAACCCATTCCTTGCATTGAAAGCCTTTGATTTGAACAAAATTCATACTTCAAAGACCAACAGACCCTAGTGTAAGTTTATCCTACTTGGCACTGAGTATAGTTGAATAATTTTTACGTAACATATTCATTTATAAGGTTAAGTACCCTTTTGGCAGACACCGGATAAGGCGTCCCCAATGTTTGTGCGAATAACGACACACGTAATTCTTGTTGCATCCAGAATATTTCTTTTAGTGCCTGTGGTTGCGGTTCATTTTTAGGGTGCTTAGCAACACATTTTTGATACGCCTCGGCTACTTTATCAAGCTCAAGCGTACACAAGCGATCACGGTTAGGGTCAACCGGCAATTTCTCTAAACGACGGTCTATCGCTTTCATATAACGGCATAAATCTGCCATTTTATCAGCGCCATGATGGCTTACGAACCCTTTGAAGATAAGGCTTTCTAGTTGCGATTTGATATCACCGTGGGCGGTGATCATGCTCAAGTCAACCTTGCCACGCATCCGCTTATGGATTGCATGCGCCAAACTGAGCACCTGCTCCACCTCAAGCGCAATCGCAACAACCGTATCGCCTAGCTCACCACGGATATGTTCTTTCGCCTTTTCAAACTCTTGGGGCTGACGAATGTCACCAAATTGGCTGAGCAATTTGTCTACGCCAGCCGCGATGCAATCATCAATCAACAGTTGTACTTTGCCAAAGGGATTAAAATACAAACCTAATTTCGCCTTATTCGGCAGGTTTTGCTGTAAATACTTAATTGGTGAAGGGATATTTAATAATACCAAACGACGTAATCCCTGTTGGTGGGCTGCATGAGCTTTACTAGGAGAGTCAAACAACTCAATCGCGGTACTGTCTTTTTTATCCACCAGCGCAACAAACGCTTTGACTTCATATTGGCCTTGCTTCTTCACATAAGACTCTGGCAATGAGTCAAACTCCCACTGCGTTAAACCTTGACGCTCAATCCCCTCATCAGCAACTTGCGATAGTGTATTACTCACCTTATCGGCAAGGTTCGCTTTAAGTGCATCTAAATCGTAGCCACGAGCTACCAACTTGTTGTTATCATCGCGTACTTCAAACGCAATACGCAGGTGCTCATCCAACGCACTGGTATCAAATTGTTCTGCTTCAACCTTAGCGCCAGTCATTCTAAATAAGCGCAGCGCCAACGCATCTAACAACTTACCTTGCATCGGTTCAATTGAACTTAACACCGCATCTGCGTAGTTTGGTGCGGGCACAAAGTTTCGACGCTGAGCCTTAGGAAGTGACTTAATTAATGCACAGATAAGCTCATGACGCAGCGCGGGGATGTGCCAATCAAATCCTTCAGCTTGCACTTGGTTAAGCAATGCCAATGGAATTTGTACCGCAACACCATCCACATCTTGGCCAGGTTCAAAACTGTAGGTCAGCGGCAACACGAGGTTGCCTTGCATCCACACATCAGGATAATTCTCTTCGGTGATGTCATCAGCACCATGTTGCATCAAATCATTTTTGCTCATGTGCAAAAAGCGCTTGTCGTTACTCTTTTGCGCCTTATACCACTTCAAAAAGCTCACTCGATTACACACATCCGCTGGAATATGCTTATCGTAAAACTCAAACAAGGTGTGCTCATCAACCAAAATATCACGACGACGGGCTTTATTTTCGAGGTCTTGCACCTCTTCAATGAGCTTACGATTTACTTGTAAAAATGACTCATTAGCACCGAGCTCTTGTTCCACTAGCGCCGTACGAATGAAGATTTCACGACTCACTACCGGGTCAATTTTGTCATATTGACTGCGCTTTTTGGCAACGATTGTCAGGCCATAAAGAGTTTGCTGCTCAAACGCAATCACCGCGCCTGCTTTTTTCTGCCAATGTGGTTCACTGTAAGTACGCTTGACCAAGTGTTGTGCAAGTGGGGCTATCCAACTGACATCGATTTTTGCATTAATGCGCGCATACAACTTGGAGGTTTCTACCAATTCTGCCGACATCAGCCATTTGGGGCGTTTTTTAAATAAGTTAGAGCCGGGGAAAATATGAAATTGGCTATTGCGGGCACCTTGATAATGGGCATTTTTGTCATCTTTTTGCCCGACATGGCTCAACAAGCCACACAGCAAAGCTTGGTGAATAGTCTCAAAGCTGGGTTGATTATTTGAATCCTTAAGACCCATTTCGTCACAAATAGTCGTCACTTGATAGACAATATCTTGCCACTCACGTATACGCATGTAGGCAAGAAACTCTTGCTTACACAACTTACGAAATTGGTTATTGGTGAGTGCTTGTTGCTGCTCTTCGAGGTAGTTCCATAGATTTAAAAATGCGATAAAGTCAGAATCATCATCGTTAAAACGATTATGTAATTCGTCGGCTTTACCTTTTTTATCTTGGGGGCGCTCTCGAGGGTCTTGAATAGCCAGTGCTGCGGTGATGATGATCACTTCACGCAATGCGCCTACGCCTACACTGGCGAGCACCATTTTTGCTAAACGTGGGTCCAAAGGCAGTCGAGAAAGCTCGCGCCCCGATTTAGTTAACGTGATCTGGGCGCGGTGCTTAGCCGGTTTTACTGCCTCTAATTCTTCGAGCAAACGTACGCCATCGTTGATGTTGCGACTATCAGGTGGCTGCACAAAGGGAAAACGACTGATATCACCGAGCCCTAAGCCCAACATTTGCAAAATAACAGAGGCAAGGTTAGTGCGCAGTATTTCAGGGTCAGTAAATTCTGGACGACCTAGAAAATCCTCTTCTGAATATAGACGAATACAAATACCCGCTTCAACACGACCACAACGGCCTTTACGTTGATTGGCGCTAGCCTGCGAAATTGCTTCAATGGGCAATCGTTGAACTTTGGTGCGATAACTGTAGCGACTGATACGCGCAGTACCTGGGTCAATCACATAGCGAATACCCGGAACCGTTAATGAGGTCTCTGCAACGTTGGTCGCCAGCACAATACGACGCTTATTACCCGGGTGAAAAATTTTGTTTTGTTCGGCATTTGATAACCGAGCATACAAAGGCAACACTTCGGTGTGTTTTAGGTTACGTTTATTCAAGGCATCTGCGGTGTCGCGAATTTCACGCTCACCATTCATAAAGATAAGAATATCGCCTGGCCCTTCGTTGTAGAGTTCATCTACCGCGTCAAAGATGCCTTGTAGTTGATCATTTTCATCTTGTTCGTCGTCATTCCCAGTTAATTCACTGATAGGTCTATAACGTACCTCTACAGGATAGGTTCGTCCTGACACTTCAATGATCGGCGCATCATTAAAATGACGAGAGAAACGCTCTGGATCGATGGTAGCCGAAGTAATAATGACTTTTAAATCTGGGCGTTTCGGTAACAGGTTTTTAAGATACCCAAGAATAAAATCGATGTTTAAACTACGTTCGTGCGCTTCATCGATAATAATGGTGTCGTATTGGTTGAGATAACGGTCATTTTGGATTTCTGCCAGCAAGATACCGTCAGTCATGAGTTTTATGTAGCTGCGCTCGCTGACTTGATCACTAAAGCGAATTTTAAAGCCGACAGTTTGTCCAATCTCACTGTCTAACTCTTCTGCGATTCGTGCCGCAACACTGCGAGCGGCAAGACGTCGTGGCTGCGTGTGACCGATTAGGCCATCAACACCGCGACCAAGTTCCAAGCATATTTTCGGAAGCTGCGTGGTTTTACCCGAGCCGGTTTCACCAGCCACAATGACTACCTGATTATTGGCGATAGCCTCTTTGATATCGTCACGTTTTTCACTAACAGGCAGTGCCGCAGGGAAAGTAGGTTTGGGCAACTGTGATAAACGCTTTGCACGAGCGTGGATACTTGCATCAATGGCAGTAGCGATTTTAGCAATCACGTCTTGGCGCTTTGCTTCATCACTAATTTTTTGCGCCCCTTGTAGGCGTTTTTTGAGTAAGAATTGATCTTTTTTTAGACACTCATTGAGCTTGGCATACAAGGCTTTGCTGGCTGACACGAAGCACCTTAATTAACTACATAAAATGGCCGGCCAGCTTAGCAAAATATCACTCTAAAGTGTATCGTTAGACGAAGCGCTTTCCTGGGGCATAGTTATCATGCAAGTGTTTATCTAGCGCCAATAACACATGCGCCCGAGTGATAACACCCATCAACTTGCCATACTCATCACACACAGGATACATTTTGGGCTTATTCACCTGCATAGACTCCGCAAGGGCCATCACACTGTGATCTGGTGTGACACAAATGGGCTCTTTGGTCATGACATCGCCGATGACACAATGGGCCTCGTTTTGATAGGTTGAGTTGAGCATCTGCTTGAGGCAGTCTTGCTCAGACACAAAACCAATGACCGTGCCAAGATCGTCAACTACTGGTCCACCGGTTTGTCCACTTTGAAGCAGCTTTTCAACCGCACTCTCAATGGACATATTCGCTTTAAAAGTAACAGGTCTGTGATTGTAATAATCTGCGACTTTAATTGATTGCATACGCACCCCTAAAATTTTGTTCGTACCACAGTGTAACTATAGTTGGCGCTTAGGATTTTGCGTAATTAAGCCAATGTTATTCGTCGCAATTATTCGTCTTTAAAAATGCCCACATAAGTTGGGGTTGAATTGCTCTTACTGGCTCGATACATACCCGCTGTATTAAATGGCATGCTGATGTTGCCTTTGGCATCAACAATAATCACGCCGCCTGTGCCACCGGACTCAAACATTGGCCCAAAAATCACGTCGTTACCCGCTTGCTCAATACTCTTGCCTTGGTATTGCACGCGAGCGCAAATGTCACTGGCAACTTGATAACGAATAAAATACTCACCGTGGCCTGTTGCTGACACCGCACATGAATCGTTATCGGCAAAGGTACCGGCACCGATAATTGGCGCATCACCGATACGGCCAAAACGCTTCGCGGTCATACCGCCCGTTGAGGTCCCTGCCGCCACGTTGCCATTGCCATCGAGTGCCACAGCACCCACAGTGCCCATCTTAAATTCAGTAGGCAGTGCATTGTGCTGTGCTTGGTAGTTTTTTGTTGCCGGCTTTGCCTTATCCAGCTTTTCCTTAGCTTTGAGTAATGCTTCATAACGGTGCTCGGTATCAAACACACTATTTTCAACCAACTTGATACCTTGTGCTTGCGCAAACTCCTCTGCCCCCTGACCACTTAGCATCACATGCACAGAGTTGGTCATGACCAAACGAGCCAGGTCGATAGGGTTCTCAATGTGCTTGACTCCTGCTACAGCACCCGCTTCACGTGTACGCCCGTCCATAATTGACGCGTCGAGTTCATGAGTCCCCTCATAGGTGTACACCGCGCCTTTACCAGCATTAAAATACGGTGAATTCTCCAGCACGTTAATAGCGACATTAATTGCATCTAAGCTTGCACCGCCTTGTTCGAGCACCGCGTAGCCAGCTTCTACCGCCTCGTTTAATTTGGCGCGGTATGCTTTTTCTTGCTCTGGCGTAAAACGTGATTTCTCAATCGTACCCGCACCGCCATGAATGGCGATAGCGATTGGATTGTGTTTCGCAGTTTCAGCGTGTGCTAACGACGACACACACATAAGTACCAGTGCACTGAGTAACGTTGATTTCATATATTGCTCTAATTATTGCTATGAAGAATGTTAACTATGAGAAAGACCAATCACATTCGCAAGTGCTTGCGACCAATGCACAAATACCATGGGGGTTGTTGATTGAATATTTATCAAGATCCCTGCCGTTCATGTTTGAAGGGAATGAACAACAGCCGTAAATGTGCAATTTATTTAGAGTATTTAAGGCCTACACACCGAGTACCATGTAGTCTGCTTTCGCTGGGAATACCCAAAGCTTCATAAGATTTATCACCACGACACATGAATAAATGTTAGTAATAGCTAGAGGATTATTATTAGAATTCAAAATAGACAACAAATCGCGGGCTAAAGGATAAAAAATGAAGAACACTGTTGTAAAAAAGCGAACTACTGCCTTGTTAGTTGCCGCCCTATTTGCAGGTGCCCCTGCGTGCACTCATGTTGAAGTAGACACCAAAGCACACAATACCTCTGAAAAACAAATACCACCTTTGTATTTACGCGGTTCATTCAATGGTTGGGGAACCTCTGCTGCGTTCGAAAAAGTGAACGACACCACCTATCAAGCCAAAGTGAATTTAGGCTTCGGTATTCATAGTTTCAAAATAGCTAGCGCCTCTTGGGACTACCAGTTAATAGCGCAAACCGATGAATCTGAAGTCATTAACTTGTCTGAAGACCTAAACCAAGCAATCACCCTTACAAAGAAGCAAACAGACAAGCACACCAGCATGGTAGCCGAGCAACCGAGCGTGTACGTTTTCACTGTTAAGCAAACCGACAATGGCATGCAGTTTGTGGTTTCAAAAGACGCTGCATCGCACTCTGTAGCGCAAGCCCCACACAATGCAAATGCACAACAAGTGGCATTATCTTTCTCGACTTTCGATGGCGCCACTGAAACAGCACGTTTCTCTGTTAAAGACGAACACAGTGATTTACGTACGTATGTACACTCAACATCGCAAATTTTGCGCGACCCAGTGCCACAATATTCACTCTACAGCGAAGATGAACACTTCCCTGTTCTGCGCTCAGGTAACATTGCTTTTGATGCACTGTTCGCTCTGGCGATTGATGAAATGAAGCTAGATTCTGTCGCTAATATTAAAGATGCAAACTACAACAACGGACAATCCATCGCCTGTGACTGTTTTGAAACAGGAGAAAAGTGGAATTATGTGTGGACCCGCGACTTGGCCTATGCGGCGCACCTAAGTTTTGGTTTACTCGACCCTCAGCGCGTAAAAAATTCGCTCGAATTTAAATTATCTGGATATCGTGATGGCGTTAGCAAACCACGCTTTGCTGCGGGCACTGATGATGGACTGCAAATAATTCAAGACACTGGCAGTGGTGGCAGCTGGCCTATTAGTACCGACCGTGTTACATGGGCATTTGGCGCCCAAGCCGCGCTTAATAGCCTAGTCGGTGCAGAGCGTGAAGCCTTTGCCCAACGCACCCTACTTGCCGTTAGTAATACCATAGAAAATGACCGCCTAGTTGCGTTTGACAACGCCAGTGGACTCTACAACGGTGAACAGTCGTTTCTCGATTGGCGCGAACAAACTTATGCCAAGTGGCTTCCCGACGATTTATCCAGCATGGCCACGGCAAAAGCAGTGTCAACCAATGCTGCACATTATCAAGCAATTCGTTTAGCACAGCAGTTAGCCAACGAACTTGGTCAAGACGATAAAGCAACGCGTTATGAGTTATGGGCTGATGAGCTAAAGCGCGCTATCAATACCCACCTTTGGCTTGAAGAAAAAGGCCTTTATAGCAGTTTGACTGCCGGTCACTTTGATAACACCGTCATGCAGAAGTACGATTGGCTAGGCCAGTCACTGGCGATCATTACCGGAATAGCCAGTGAGCAGCAACGCACGGCGATTTTGGCAAACTACCCGCATGGCCCAATGGGGGCGCCAGTGATATTCCCTCAGCAACCGGATATTCCGGTGTACCATAACCGAGCTATTTGGCCGTTTGTTACCGCCTATGGCTTAAAAGCAGCCAAACTCGGCAACAATGAAAGCGTCGCAAACGCAGCCTACAACACTCTGATCCGCGCCGCAGCGTTGAATTTGTCAAACATGGAAAACCTAGAGTGGCTCTCAGCTCAATCTATTTGGTTAGAAAAAGATAAACTCGCGTTATCAGGCCCTGTGATTAACTCGAAACGCCAGCTTTGGTCGGTAGCAGCCTATTTAAACATGGTTATTGATGGCATATTCGGCGTCGAAACCAGCCCTGTAGGACTCACGTTTGCTCCTTATATCACCGCAGCTTTAAAACAGAGCTATTTCGAACAAAGCGATACAATTGCACTTAAAAACCTTGCCTATAAGGACAAACGCATTGATGTGCTCGTGAGCTTCTCGGAGCAAGGCAATGGTTCTGATGGTGTTTACACGCTTAAGCACATCAAGCTCAATGGTGAGACTCTAACTGGTAACACTCTCGACTACGCACAATTAAGTGCGAATAGCCGCATAGAATTGGTAATGGGTAAGCTGATTGGGGCACACACTGACATCACTGTGATTGATGCTAAACCAAGTGGCTACAATGAGCATGTGTTTGCTCCGGCTGAACCGCGCATTACTGTAAAAATGCGTGATGGTAAAGCGGTCATTGATATCCTTGATGAAGACAACAAAGGAGAAGTGACCTATCAGGTTTATCGCAACGGCGTTAAGGTGGCCGATGATGTAGCCGCTGGCCAGTGGCAAGACTCTCAAGATATAGGCAGACAAGCCTGTTATAGCGCATCAGCTAAGTTCAAAGCGTCGGCTAATATGTCGCATAACTCACAAGTTGTGTGTGCGATTGACGGTATTACTGTTGATGTAGATGCCTCCAATGTAGATACCAACGGCGCTGTGCAAAGCGATGAGCATGGCAGCTTCTTAGCCAACTGGGGTGGCAAAGCAGATACATTCGCTGTGAACAGCTTAGCCATACAAGATGCAGGTGAATACGCCATACAGTTGGAATATAAAAACTGGCAACATGAGATAAACACAGGCATTACGGCTGGTGTTAAGTGGCTCGTTGTTGCGAACTCAGATGGCGACATCGTGCACCAAGGTGCTGTGCAATTACCTCATACTAATAAGGACCTTGGCACCGCCTACTCCACTCCCATAAAGGTGAAGCTGGCAGCAGGTGAATACCAAATGTCTTTGTATGATTACTACAACATGAGTTATTTGGATAACAACAAAACCTATGCCTCAGCAGGCGGAACATCTGGCGCGTTAAATCAATTTGATTTGTATTCTGTGCGCGTGATGCCGGTTGGATCACACTAGCTATTAAGCGCGTATCACTGCGTGGTACGCGCTCTTTTACCTCAAACTGTGCAAATATTCATGCACAACGCACGCAATTTCGCCCTTCGCGTTTTGCCAAATAAAGGGCATTATCCGCTTTGTCTAGTAAAGTCAGCGGTGTATCTTCTGTTGCATCATAAGACGCTACACCGACACTGATGGTGATATTTTCAGCACCAAGCTCAGGTATCTCCAATGCAGCAATGCTCTGTCTTAACGACTCAGCTTTTGCGACGCAATCGCTGTAACCGGTGTGGCTCAGAACAACAACAAATTCGTCGCCTCCGTAACGAATTGCCAGATCACTCCCTCGTACCCTATCCTTGACGACATTCCCTATTGCAGCCAACACCTTATCGCCAGTGCTATGACCTAGGTTGTCGTTAATTTCCTTAAAAAAGTCTACATCAAACATCATCACTGAGAGCTCATGACCGTAGCGCTTTGATGAATCAACAAGTTTTTCAAATTCAACCGCGAATACACGACGATTAAACAAGCCAGTTAAGGGGTCTATCAACGAGTCTAAGCGCGCCTGATCTCGCTCCTTTTGCGCTTGAAGGTTAAGCTCATTTAGGTCTGTCACCCGGCACAACATCTTGTTCGCCATACTGTTAAAGGCATGAGCTAATGTGCCTATTTCGTCTTTGCCATTGATATCAACTGGAGTGAACGTATTTTCCTCTTCAAACGTTTTTGCTGATTGATACAAGGCCCTAATTGGATCAATGATGGTCTTGGATATCACCATTGCGACGATTAATACGGCAATCAGAAACATCAGTGTCTCTGCAATGAATACCTTTTGAGCCAACTGCAACAATGTATTTAACTCATTGCGCCTTTGCTCAAGAGTGTTATCTTCATATGCCGCATACTGCGTAACTTTCTCCCTGATGTCGTCCATCAACAGTTTGCCTTTGTCACTATTTATTATCTCTAGCGCTTGTTGAGACTTTCCTGTCCGATGAAGCTCAATGGTCAAATGTAGCTCTGCAAACTTTTCCATCATCAGCTCTTGCAACTGATTAAGCCTTTGCAGTTGAATTTGATCATCGACAGATTTTGCTTTTAACACTGAAAGCGTGTGGCTGGCTTGCTTGATGCCATCATAATATGGCTCTAAATATGAAGACTTAGAAGTGAGGATAAACCCTCGCTGACCCGTTTCGGCGTCAACGATGTGCACGAGCAACTGCCCGTTTAAAGTTAAAACCTCATTGACCTCTTTAAAAACAACATAGTCTTTTACAGACTCGTTTTTCAGGTAATAAATGATGCCGAAGTTAACAGTATTCATCACTATAATTGCGGCAAAAAACAGATAAACTTTTGTTTTTAATGAAATATCATAAAAAGACATTCGACGCATTGTACATTGAAATATAACCTATAAAGGTTAGACCAAAATTTCAATCGAGGACAATATGCGAAAAAGTTAATTTTGCATGTGGCTACATAAAAAAAGCCCGAGTACTTAGCTCGGGCTCAACGTTGGGTTGGTTGATTACTACTTACTTAAATCCAGCATCAGCTTATTTAATCGTGCTACGAAACCTGCAGGGTCTTTCAAGCTACCACGCTCAGCAAGTAAGGCTTGGTCTAGCAATACTTCTGACCACTGAGTGAATTTGTCTTCGTCTTGCTCATGATTCAAGTGCTTCACCAATTGATGCTCTGGGTTTAGCTCAAATACCGGCTTAGTTTCTGGCGCCTTTTGACCAACAGACTCCATCAGCTTGATCATCTGTGAACTCATGTCATGCTCGTCAGCTACCACACACGCTGGAGAGTCAGTTAAACGATGGGTAAAGCGTACTTCCTTCACTTTATCGCCAAGTGCAGTTTTGATGCGCTCAAGCAAACCTTCTACTTCTTTTTCAGACTCTTCTTGCGCCTTTTTGCTTTCTTCGTCATCCAGGTCGCCCAAGTCTAAATCACCGCGCGTAATTGACTGTAATTGCTTGTCTTGGAATTCAGTAAGGTGACTCATCATCCACTCATCAACGCGGTCGCTCAGCAACAACACTTCGATACCTTTTTTGCGGAAGATCTCAAGGTGTGGCGAGTTCTTCGCGGCTTCAAAGCTATCCGCTACCACGTAGTAAATTTTGTCTTGGCCTTCGCTCATACGCTCAATGTATTGCTCCAGCGATACATTTTGTGTGGCCTCATCGGTATGTGTTGATGCAAAGCGCAGCAATTTAGCAATGGCTTCTTTGTTTGCCATATCTTCTGCTGGGCCTTCTTTGATTACGCTACCAAATTCATTCCAGAATGTTTGATATTCTTCTGGCTTGTTCTTACCCATACGCTCAAGCATTTTTAACACACGAGATGTACAGCCTTTGCGAATAGTTTGAGTGATTTTGTTATCTTGCAAGATTTCACGTGACACGTTCAGCGGCAGATCGTTTGAGTCCAATAAGCCTTTTACAAAACGCAAATAGCTTGGCATGAACTGCTCAGCGTCATCCATGATGAATACGCGCTGCACATATAACTTCAAGCCACTTTGGCGATCACGGTTGTATAAGTCAAATGGTGCGCGCTTAGGGATATATAGCAAGCTGGTGTACTCAGTTTTACCTTCCACCTTGTTGTGTGCCCACGTGAGTGGTTCTTCCCAATCATGACCCACATGCTTGTAGAACTCTTGATATTCTTCGTCGCTGATTTCACTCTTATCGCGCGTCCATAGCGCCTCAGCTTTGTTAATTGCTTCCCACTGGCCTGGTTGTGCCTCAATTTTCTCACCATCTGGGCCTTCTGATTCAGGCACTGGCTCGCGGAACATTTCCACTGGGATGGAAATATGATCTGAATACTTGTTAACGATGCCGCGTAGACGATAGTCCTCTAAGAACTCTTTTTCATCATCGCGTAAGTGCAAAATGATCTCAGTGCCGCGACTGGTTTTATCGATTTCAGCTAGGGTATATTCACCCTCGCCGTGTGATTCCCATTCAACTGCTTGGCTGTGTCCCGCTTTGCGTGTACGTACAGTTACCTTGTCGGCAACGATAAACGCTGAGTAGAAACCCACACCAAACTGGCCAATTAGTTGCGAATCTTTCGCTTGATCGCCTGTTAAGTTTTTGAAAAACTCTGCTGTGCCTGATTTAGCAATCGTACCTAACGCACTGATCACTTCATCACGCGTCATACCGATACCATTATCAGAAATTGTCACAGTGCCTTTGTCTTTATCAGCACTAATACGCACTTTAAGCTCGGCGTCGCCCTCATACAGGTCACCGTTTTCAAGTGCTAAAAAGCGTAATTTGTCTGCTGCATCAGATGCGTTTGACACTAGCTCGCGAAGGAAAATCTCTTTGTTTGAATACAAAGAGTGGATCATTAAGTTAAGCAGTTGCTTTACTTCGGTTTGAAAGCCGAGCGTTTCTTTTTCTGATGTTGCTGTCATTTCTCTCTCCGTTAGCAAACAGGTTCACCCAACGAGGGTGCAAGAACAAGTATGTTTTGTATATGGGGTGAGGGTTCTGAGATTCAAGAGTACAAAAACGAAAAAAGCGCCAAAAGGCGCTTCTTTGCTGGATTTTAGAGCAGTTTATAACAATTGTATTAGTCGTACGTGACCTGCTTGCGACCGTTAAAGGCGTGAGATAACGTCATGCCATCAACCAAATCAAGCTCACCACCGACCGGCACACCGTGAGCGATACGCGACGCACCTACATTGTATTGCTTACACAATTGCGCAATATAGTGGGCGGTAGTCTCGCCTTCAACGGTGGGATTGGTTGCCAAAATTACTTCATTAATGTCGCCTGCGGCTAACTTTTTCTCGAGCACATCGAGGCCAATCTCATTTGGACCAATGCCATCAAGTGGTGATAAATGCCCCATGAGCACAAAATACAAGCCTTGATAATGCCCTGTTTGCTCCACAGCTAACACATCGGTTGGTGATTCAACCACGCACAACAATCCCGAGTCTTGGCGTTTAATATTGCCGCACAATTCACACTGTTCTAATTCAGTGAACGTACGACAGCTATTACAATGGCCAATATCAGCCATAGCTTGCGTGAGTGCATCACCTAATTGCGAGCCCCCTTCTCTGTCACGCTCAAGAAGGTGAAACGCGATACGTTGTGCCGACTTTGGCCCAATGCCAGGAAGACAGCGCAAAGCATCAACAAGTTGCGTAAGTTTTGGCGATAACTGCATGAAAATTCCGATAAAGATATGGCGCTGTTAATTCAGCGCTCACCATAATTGACGATAAGGTATCAAAACTATCAGAAAAAGTATAAGGGTGTGATGTTTTTAGCCATTGGATCTGAGGTTGATGACATTGAGTTGGATTTTTTAACCCAATATTTATGCGTCACCCAACATTTAGATGAGAACTCGTATTTTAATTTATTGAACTAAGGGCATGGCGCTAAAGAGTGTGCAACGTATGTTGAATGCAAAGCGTGAAGCTTTAAATTGCAGGCAAAAAAATAGCGCCATTAGGCGCTATTTTAAAAGGATTCTATATTAGAACGGCATTTTGAAGCCAGGAGGTAAGTTCATACCACCTGTCACTTCAGCCATTTTCTTCTGGCTTTCTTCAGCGACACGGCGCACTGCGTCGTTGCACGCGGCAGCCAATAGATCTTCAATCATGTCTTTGTCGTCTTCCATCAAGCTCTCATCAAGCTCTACACGACGTACATTGTGGCTACCTAGCATGGTTACTTTAACAAGTCCTGCACCAGCTTCGCCTGTCACTTCTAAGTTAGCGATATCTTCTTGGGCTTTTTGCATGCGCTCTTGCATTTGCTGCGCTTGCTTCATCATGTTGCCCATTCCACCTTTAAACATAGTGTTCTCTCTTCATTTAAATCTATGCTGGCAAAGATAAGGCCAGCGAGGAAAAATTACAATGGCTGCACCGAGTTTTCATCAAGGATTGCTGAAAATTGCGCCGTTAATCGCTGTACATTGGCATCATCGTTCACCGCTTGTACTGCTTGAGATAAACGTAACTGGTCAATTTGCTGTTGGATTAAGTACGGCGTATTCTCGACTTGCGTTACAAAATCAACATGCAGAGTAATTGGCTCACCTAATTGTTCTGATAGACACTCAGCAATTCTATCTCTGAGTGCAGCACCATCAAGGTGTTGTTGCTCTTGGTGCACTGCTAAATGCACATTACCTGGTTCTTGTTTGAACATACTGTGCAGTGCAAATTGGCGTGTACGCCCGCCTAAATTCATATCTTCTATCAATTTCGCCCATGCATCTTGTTGGTGGGCAAATTTAATCTCACTCACAGGGCTAACAAACCCCTGTGGCACAGGAATATTTAGCTCTGGCTCTTTGGCAACTTCGCTGGTTGTTGGCGCCTCAAGTTGCACTAACAGCTCCGGTGCAAGCTTTTGCGGATCAGGCTGATGACGCTCTAACAATCGCTCAGCGGGGCTCATGCTACGCTGTTTACTTGGCATCTGCCGAACGGCTTGCGAAGTCGCAGCAGGCTGGTTCAGCGGCTCGGCTGAAGGCCCGCCAGAAGGCTCGGGGGCAGGCTCGGCTGAAAGCTCATACGCCTCATCAACAAGTGCTAACTCTGGTTTTGCTTGAGCGTGTTGCTGGCTTTGCGGTGCGCTTAGTTCGGCCCGCTCACCTCGGGCCTGCGTCTTTTTTGGTTCACCACTAGGCTGACTCGGTTTACTCGCTGTGCCTAACTTACGATTTTGCAAAATTCGCGCGATAGCAGATTGGGTTTGCCGCTCCAACTCATCGAGTTGTTGCGCTGGGGCAAGGCTACTATCAACCTCAAGAGGCTCTTCAACACTCACGTGCTCATTAGTTTGACTCAGTTCTTCAGCTGCACTTGGCTGGCTTTCACTTGCCACGTGCTGGGTGCCCTGCTCATAACCCAAGTCCTGAGCTTGGCGCATAACAGCGTCAAATTGCACAGCGGCTTCTTGTTCACCTTGCTCAGATGCAGATGTTTGCTGTGCTTGAGACTCGGCATCCATATCGCGCAAAGTCTCTTCTATGGTGACCAATTGTGGTTGTGGCTCGTCGATGGGGGCGTATGCTATTTTGGGCTCTGGTGCCTCATCCTTAGATTGCGCAGGCACGTCAGACGTTTGTTGCAAAGATTGGGCTGGCTCCTGGGTCTGTGCACCCTGCTCAGACAGCGCGTTGTTATTTCGCGCTAACATCGCACGCAAATTTGCAGCGCGCTCTTGTGAGCGCTCATTCGCAGAGGCCATAGGCGTTGCTGGCGCTGATGTTTGCTCACTCACTGGTTCAAATGCCAATAAGCGAAGCATCAGCATTTCAAAACCAATGTGTGCTGAGCTAGCCCATTGTAAATCACGTTTACCACTGAGCAGTAATTGATATATCAAGTGAATATGTTGTGGCTTCGCACTTTGAGCAACTTCTTTTACATAGTCACAGTCACGCTCACTCAAAGCAGCGGCACTAGGTACGAGCTGAGTAAGTTGAATGCTGTGAGTGAGGTTCAATAAATCATCAAGCACGGCAAGGTAGTTCGGATTACGAGTCGCTAAACTGCGTGTTTGCTGCATTAACTCTTCGCCATCTTGTAACAAAACCGCACTCAATAACTGCTGCGCGAAACGCACATCCATAAGGCCAAGCATATCTTTAACCGTTGGCTCATTTAATTGTGCATTGGTTTGCGCAATCGCTTGGTCGGTAAGGCTTAGCGCATCACGCATACTGCCGTCAGCCGCTTTAGCAAGCACTTCAAGCGCAGATGGTTCATAGTGAATGTGTTCTTGGCCCAGTATATTTTCTAACTGGGTACTTATTTGATTAACCGATAAAGCACTGAGATTAAACTGTAAACAACGAGACAATATAGTGACTGGTAGCTTTTGCGGATCTGTGGTCGCCAGCAAGAACTTTACGTGCTCAGGCGGCTCTTCCAATGTTTTTAGCAACGCGTTAAAACTGTGCTTGGAGAGCATGTGTACTTCATCTATGAGATACACTTTAAACTGACCACGCGTTGGCGCGTATTGCACGTTATCAAGAATTTCGCGAGTATCCTCTACCTTGGTGCGAGATGCTGCGTCAATTTCAATAAGATCAATGTACTTGCCTGCTTCAATATCTAAACAGGTGGCGCACTGGCCACACGGTTGGGCAGAAATACCTTGATCGCAATTCAGGCTCTTAGCAAAAATACGCGCAATGGTTGTTTTACCAACTCCGCGAGTGCCCGTAAACAAGTATGCGTGGTGCAAACGTTGTTCGTTTAATGCATTTACCAACGCTTGTTTTACGTGTTCTTGACCAACTAATTGGTGAAAGGTTTGCGGTCGCCATTTTCTGGCAAGAACCTGATAGCTCATGCTTATTCGCCTTCGAATTCGACTAGTTTATAAACGTCAATTCCTTGTTGGCGCACACGTTGCTCACCGCCCAAATCAGGTAAAGAAACAACGAACGCAGCATGTGTTGCTTGACCACCCAATTTTGCAACCAGCTTTGCAGTTGCTTCAATGGTGCCACCTGTTGCTAATAAATCGTCAACTAACAATACCTTATCGCCAGGGACAATGGCATCAACATGCAACTCAAGGATATCTTCACCATATTCTAACTGGTAGCTTTGTGCAATGACCTCGCGCGGTAATTTACCCGGCTTTCGCACTGGAATAAAAGGTACACCCAGCACATACGCAAGCGGCGCACCAAAAATGAATCCTCGAGATTCAGTGCCAATGATTTTAGTAAAACCTTGGTCTTGGTAACGACTCACCATATGGTCAATAGTCAGTTTTAGTGCTTTAGGGTCGGCTAGAAGTGACGTTACGTCACGGAACATGATCCCAGGTTTTGGGTAATCTGGAACTGTAGCGATTGATTGCTTGATGTAGTCTAGATCTGCAGCGCTCATATTTCTTTTCATAATTTAATGTTATCAGCGCTGCATTATAGCAACTTGTGCAAAACAATGAACCCACAACAAAAAAGCCACCGCTAACGGTGGCTCAAATAATGGGTAAATCAATGCTTAAAGGCTAGAAAAAACAGTGTCTGTTTTAGCTGCACAAATAAAGTCATTTTTGTGCAAACCTTTAATAGAATGCGACCACCAAGTCACTGTCACCTTGCCCCACTCTGTTAGTAAACCTGGGTGATGGCCTTCTTCTTCAGCCATTGCACCCACAAGGTTGGTGAACTCAAGTGCTTGCTTGAAGTTTTTGAATTTAAAAACACGCTCAAGTTGCATAATGCCATCACGTACTTCAGGCACCCATTCAGGGATATCACGGATCAATACCGCCAACTCTTCATCTGACACCTTAGGCGCATCCGCACGACACGCTTCACATTTTTGTGCGCTTAACTCAGACATTTACAATCCTTAACTAGCTAATTTTTCTTTAGGGGGAAATTTTGGCTCAAATAAGCCTAACTCTTTTGCTTGTGCAACTAACGCCATCACATCCATTTGCGAGATATCAAACAAATCATGGATTGAGTTGATGGTGTAATACACAGGCTGCATGATATCAATGCGATACGGAGTTCGCAGCACATCTAGCACGTTTATTGGGTTGATCTCTGGCTCGTCAGTGTAGACGTACTGCGTTTCACCTGGGCTCGATAGAATACCGCCGCCGTAAATACGCAAGCCATCTTCCGTTTGCATCAAACCAAACTCAACGGTAAACCAATACAGACGAGCAAGATATACGCGGTCTTTCTTATCTGCCGCGTAGCCAAGTTGCCCGTACTTGTGCGTGAACTCTGCAAAATCTGGGTTGGTCAGCATCGCACAGTGGCCAAAGATTTCGTGGAAAATATCTGGCTCTTGCAGATAATCAAACTCGTCGCGCGAGCGAATAAATGTCGCCACAGGAAACTGTTTGTTTGCGAGCAAACGGAAGAACTCGTCAAAATCGATAAGCGCAGGCACTGGTGCTACCTGCCAACCTGTTTCACGCTCGAGCACTTCATTTAGCTCATGCAATTGCGGAATGCGATCATGCGGAAGGTTGATTTTCTCTAGACCTTCCATGTATTCATTACAGGCTTTGCCTTCAATGCACGCTAATTGGCGCTCAACCAACTCGGACCAAATTTTATTTTCTTCTTCGCTCCAGTGAATGATGCCATTTTCATCTGGCGTCCTAGAGACGTATTTACTTGATTTAGCCATAACTACCTTTACATCCGAGAAGCAAACTCTACAGCGCTTACTTCCCCTCAACTGTGTGTTAACCAAATACTAAGTAAAAGTGAGAAAGTTTGTAATACACATCCCTGATATCGGACCGCACACCAATCACAAAAACGTAAACTTTAAGCTCCACCTAAAAACACCTTAATTTACACACCAAATAAAAAGGCGCCTACAAGGCACCTTTGTGTAATTTTATATTTACAATATTTTTAAATCTTCGCTAGGCCCGCATCTAAATCGGCAATGATTTCATTAACATCTTCAAGACCAATGGAGATTCGTACAAGTCCGTCACTGATCCCCGCAGCCCGACGCTGCTCAGGTTCATAGGTTGAGTGAGTCATTGATGCTGGATGCTGAATAAGCGTTTCAGTATCTCCCAAACTCACGGCCAAAGTGCACAATTCAAGGCTGTTGATAAAGTGCTCTGTGCTGTGTAATGACGCTTTAAGTTCAAACGCGATAACGCCACCAGCATCTTGCATTTGCTCACCTATCAATGCGTAGCCTGGGTCACTTTCAAGACCGGGATAGTAAACTTTCTCTACCTTATCGTGATTTGCCAAGTACTTCGCTACAGCATGCGCGCCTTCACAATGCGCCTTCATTCTCACCGCCAAGGTTTTCAAACCACGCAAAATGAGCCAGGCATCAAATGGGCTCATCGTCGCGCCAATATCTTTGAGCACAGTGTATTTTATCGTATCAATATGCTCGCTTGAGCCGCATACCAAGCCCGCGACCACATCACCGTGACCGTTTAAATACTTTGTAGCGCTATGCACAACGAGATCTGCACCAAGCTCAACCGGCTTTTGCAGGATCGGTGTTAAGAAGGTGTTGTCGACTACGCTAATAAGCTTGTGCTGTTTTGCAAACGAACAAATCGCTTTTAAGTCATACACCTGCATATTTGGGTTAGCGGGGGTTTCTACAAACACCATTTTGGTGTTTGGCTTGCGAGCAGCGTGTATAGCGTCAATGTCGGTAAAATCAACAAAGGTGACTTCAATGCCAAAGCGCGCAAATAAGTGACTAAACAATGCGTACGTACAGCCATAAACCGTACTAGAGGCGATAAGATGATCTCCTGCGCTTAAAAAACTCATCGTTGCTGCCGAAACAGCGCCCATTCCTGTAGCACAGGCAGCTGCATCTTCGGTGTGCTCCAGCGCAGCTAAGCGTTGCTCTAGTTCTCGCACTGTGGGGTTACCAAGGCGAGAATATATGTATCCAGCTTCTTCACCGGCAAAACGTGCAGCGCCTTGGGCAGCATTGTCAAAAATAAAGGTTGATGTTTGATAAAGTGGCGCCGCTAGCGCACGATGCGGATCGACTCTTCCCTGCTCATTGTGAATACACAGGGTTTTATCTGAGAGTGTGTGTTTTTTCATATTGCCACCGTTTTTTCTTTTAACATAGTGGCTGCGCTGACCAAATAACAAGCACGCTAGCCGCTTGGACGGCTAGTAAAAATTTGATTAGTGTCGCTCAAGCGTCAACCTTTGTTGACGCTTATTCGTCATCTCGTTTATCCATGCGTGATAGACGACTGGCTAAACGCTTCGCTGTCGCACTGAGCAAAGATGGTTTGTGTTCCAACTTGGGCAATGGTCGGCATAATTCCATGGCTTTATAACCAATGCGCGCGGTTAATACACCTGCGCTGAGACCTTGCGCTGCACGAGTAGAAAGTACACTTAGTAACTTTGAACCAAACGCCGTTGCGGCCATATCTGCGAGTAACTCGGTGGAGCCGACAAACAACATTTGTTTGACTAGGCTGCGATACAAACGCACACGGCTCATATAACCTAGGGCCAAACCATAATTATTGGCAAGCGTGTCCACCAGCTTAAGTCCACGCCATAACACCGCGAGCATATCGACCACCGCCAGAGGACTCACAGTGACGAGCACCGCCGACTCTGCAGCGTAGCGATTGATGATTTTTTTTGCCTGCTCGTCTTGACTCACCAACAAGGTATCGCGGTATAACACCATCACTTCTTTGTCGCTAAGGTGCTCGCCAATACGCGCTTTAAAGGTACTAAACTCAGGATGTGTTTGTATGCGATTAACACTTTCTAGCCATGGCAAGGCTTGACCGATTTGTTCACTTTGCAGCAAACGCTCCGCTTGCTGTTGATGATGCTGATTGACCTTTAAGCGCTTTAAGTTAATGAACTCTCGCCACACGAGCTTGCCAATCAAGCCAACACCCAACGCAACAACCGTGCTGTAGAGCGCACCAAGCCACCATGCTGTCGCAAAACCAGCCATGATACTGAGCACTGTTTCGACGAGGACGAGAACAGTGAGTAAAACAAAGAATAAACGTTTCATCAAAGAGCGCTTATGTGCGCCTAAATCATGTGATAAGGCCTGTTCAATCTCACCTTCTTGCTCAAACAGTTGCTCTTGGGAGTCTGACGCATCCGTTTGTTCACCGCGCGCTACGATTTGCGATTGCATAAGCGCTTCTTTGACCTGCTCAGGAGCATGTTCATCAAAACGCCGCCCCGCACAGAGCTTTACTTCGTCACTCATCGCACTTTATCTCCTATTAAAAACTCTAGGGCATGATCTAAGCGCATATGGCGTAATGTGCCATCCTCATTAGGCATAGGTGCAAAATCAAGATAGTCAAAGCCATGTGCTGGCCACTGGGCTTTACTCAATGCATAACGCGGAGGTTGCGGCGGTAAATAGGTTAACCAGTTTTCTTCATGCAGCGGCTTGCCATAGATGCAATGTAAAGTTCGGCCTTTTTCTTTCACCGATTTATTATGTGTTGCGCAAATGGCAGCCATTGCCATGGTATCAATCTCAACACCCGAGAATGTAAGTTCATTGGCTTTACTTTTCACTAAATCATGAAGTAGCAACGCCAAGTCTTGATGATAATTCACTCCGACTTGATCTGCTTTATTGGCTACAAACAAAAGCTTATCGATATTTGGGCTGAATAAACGTCGCAATAAGTTACTTTTTCCATATTCAAAAAACGCCAATAGATCGGTAATCGCGTCAGTTTGCTCTGCAAAAATTTCTGGGCCCAACTTTAACGCACGCAGTAAATCAACCAACACAACTTGACGGTCAAATCGACAAAAATATTCTTTATAAAAAGGCTTCACCACTTGCGCTTTATAGGCTTCAAATCGTGCCTCTAGCTGAGCGTACTGAGTGTTATCTTGCTTTAGCTGTGGTGCTTGGCATGGGAAAAAGGCCAACAACGGCGCGCCTTCTAAATCGCCCGGAATAAGCATTCGTCCAGGCTGTAAATTAGCAGCATGAGCATGCTGTTTAATCGCTCTAAGCGCGTGTTTATAGGTATTGCTTATTTGCTTTAACTCAGTTTCATCGACGCTTTTTTGGCTATCAAATTGTGCTAAAACATCAAGAAACTCTGCGCCATGATCTTTACGCACAGGCGAGCGCAGCATGTTCAGCTGCTTGTTACTCCATGTGGCATAGTCCATATTGAGCATAGTCAAGTCCATCAGCCACTCACCTGGGTAGTCTATCAAGTCGATTGTCAGTGTGGCCGTGTCACCGAGTTGCGCGCGCAAGCCTCTATTTGGGCGATAACGCATCGCAAGGCGTAAGGTATTGATTCGTTTTGTTGACTCGGGCCAAGTCGCAGGTTTTGATGTGAGGCTATCCATTGCCTGACGATAGGCAAAAGTAGGGATATTCAATGCTTTTTGTGGCACTAAGGTGGTGGCAATGTGTCTTCCTTCTCGCACTACCCTAAAAAACGGCATATTTTTATCATTTGCTTGCTCCGTTAACTGGTGCACCAATGCACTGATAAATGCTGTTTTGCCACTCCCAGAGAGGCCTGTGACAGCAAGCGTAATATGACTGTCCAAAGTACGTTTTAGGATGTTCTTGGCTTTGTCTTTGAACTTATCAAGGCGAGAATACGACAAGGAAACTCCTTTTGCTCTGTGTTGGTGGTGCTAACACCGTATGCTCATATAACAAGATAAGCCAGTAAACTGGCTTATCTTCTCAGGCAGGATATGTTTTTAAAGTTTGTTGATTTCTCTGCTAACGGTAAACGTTGGCGAAGTAACATGGGTTTCCATGCGTTGAATACGCTCATCCAAATCACCCATAAAATCTTTTAGCTCTTTGAGCGCTTTACGCGGCGGCTCACCTTTTTGCCACACTTTGGCTTTTACTTCACCAACATGTGCTGCTTTTTCAGCGTCTTTGGTACGCTCATCGACAGGTTTCACATCCAAGATAAACCATGCTGCAATGTAAGCCACAATAAATAACGGT
Organism: Pseudoalteromonas maris; assembly: GCF_049257235.1. Classification (NCBI taxonomy): domain Bacteria; kingdom Pseudomonadati; phylum Pseudomonadota; class Gammaproteobacteria; order Alteromonadales; family Pseudoalteromonadaceae; genus Pseudoalteromonas; species Pseudoalteromonas maris. The sequence goes on along the minus strand of NZ_JBMMUF010000002.1, from coordinate 187,798 downwards.
CCACCGGCTAACAAGACTGCTGTTACATAGATGATACGTACTAGCCAAAGCTCAATATTGAAATAATCACTTAAGCCTGCACATACCCCTGCAACTTTACCGCGTTTTGGGTCTCGGTATAGTTCACGTTTGGTACTCATACTTTGTTTCTCCACTGCGGCGACTCTTGGTCAAGTAACGTCTCAAGTGTACGTATGCGCTCTGCCATTTTTTCAGCTTTATGTGACAGCTCGGTTAATTGGCGATGTTCATGTTCACTCAACCCTTGGCTTACTTGCTTTTTACTGCGGTAGTGTAGGATGAGCCATAAAGGCGCCACGAAAATCATAAAAATAATAATAGGTGGCATTAACATATCGATATCAAACATTATTCCTCTCCTGCCTGTTGCTGGGCGTATTATTAAGTGTGGGTGCACTGCGCCATATTGTCGAGCGAACCCACATTAGTTTAGGTTATTATTTTGCTTTCTCGCTTTTAGCCATTTTGGCTTTAAGTGCAGACAGTTCGTCATCAATCTTCTCGTCTTTTTCTAACTGAGCGATTTCGTCAGCCAAAGACTTTTGACCTAACTCATAAGACTCAACCTGAGCTTCAAGACCATCAATCTTAGTCTCATAGCGCTCAAATTTGTCTAATGCATCTTGTACTTTGTTACCATCAAGCGTTTTCTTAACATCTAAGCGTGATTGCACTGAGCGCTGACGCAGCACTATCGCCTTTTGGCGAGCTTTGGCATCTTGAAGCTTCTCTTGCAATGTACTGATTTCTTGCTGCAACTTAGTAATGTGTTCTTCTACATGTTCAAGTTCGCGCTCTAGTGATGCTTGCGCCTCTACAGCTTTGCTCTTTTCCATCAACGCTGCGCGAGCTAAGTCTTCACGCTCTTTTGACAGTGCCAGCTCTGCTTTTTCTTGCCACTGGTCAACTTGACCAGACAGCGTATCAAGGCGACGTGTTAAGTCCTTTTTCTCTGCCAATGTTTTTGCTGACGTAGAACGAACCTCAACAAGTGTGTCTTCCATTTCTTGGATAATTAGGCGAACCATCTTTTCAGGATCTTCAGCCTTGTCTAAAATTGCGTTGATATTCGAGTTAACGATATCTGCAAAACGTGAAAAAATTCCCATAATCTTATACCTCAATTGGTTAAGTCTCTGTTGACTACTCTACGTGGTATCAAGTTGCTTGCCAACTTTAAAATAAATTAATAACACCATACATTTCATAAAGTTAGTTTAGTTTTCACAAACCCCTTTCTAATCGCCATATAATGAAATACACTAAGCTTTAGCAAAAATAACTAAGAGTTAGTGTAAATGAGCCAGTTTAGAAAAAAGGATGATTTACTTGGCCAATCTGATAGCTTTTTGGCTGTCTTAGACCAAGTATCGCAGCTCGCCCCCTTGGATAAACCTGTCCTTGTTATTGGTGAACGCGGCACAGGTAAAGAACTCATTGCCGCGCGTTTACATTATCTATCAGCGCGGTGGGACCAAAGTTATGTCAGCCTTAACTGTGCAGCGTTAAACGAAAATCTCCTAGAAAGTGAGCTGTTTGGACACGAAAGTGGCGCATTTACCGGAGCAAATAAGCGCCATGAAGGCCGTTTTGAACGCGCTGATGGCGGTACGTTATTTCTAGATGAGCTTGCTAACACCCCTGCAGCCGTACAAGAAAAGCTCTTGCGAGTCATAGAATATGGTGAATTTGAACGTGTAGGTGGTCGCGCACCAGTGAGAGTCGACACGCGTTTGATTTGTGCAACCAACGAAGACTTACCAACATTGGCAGATGCCGGAAAGTTTCGCCATGATTTGCTTGATAGACTGGCATTTGATGTTGTCACTTTGCCACCGTTGCGTGAACGCCAAGAGGACATACTGCTTTTAGCTGAGCATTTTGCGATAAATATGGCGCGTAACCTTGGCTGGGAGCTATTCAGCGGCTTTACTACTCGCGCTAAAGCAGCGCTGCTTGAATACGACTGGCCCGGCAATGTGCGTGAATTGAAAAACGTTATTGAGCGCAGTTTATATCGCCATGGCAGTGAGAGCCTGCCTGTTCACACTATCAACTTAGACCCGTTTGCAAGTCCCTATAGACCTAAGCCGATGGCAACTAGGACGCTGAGTGCACCAAGTTCATTTGCCAATGATGAGAGCTCAACAACCACAACAGAGGCATCACAGTCACTGCCTGCTAACGCAATTGCCGACTTTAACTTCCCGTGCGATTTAAAACAGCTCTCTAGTGATTATGAAACTGACATGCTGCGCCAAGCGCTTAAATTTAGTCAATTTAATCAAAAGAAAACTGCACAAATGCTCGGATTAACGTATCATCAACTTAGGGGATATCTAAAGAAATATAATTTGCTGGATTCGCAGCAAAAACAAGAGGCTTAGCCTGTGTATAAATGGTTGTTAGGCACAGTAGCGATTTTCCTTGCTGGGTGCCAAAATGATGATGCGCGATATGCACCGCTCGAAGGTATGGTGTATTGCGCAGAAGCTAATCCTGTGTCGTTCAATCCACAGGTGACAACGTCTGGTTCTACCATAGACCTTATATCAAAACAGCTTTATAACCGCCTTTTACGTATTGACCCCATTACCGGTGAATTCATTCCCGAATTGGCTTCAAGCTGGAGCATCAGTGATGACGGTACTGAAATCACCTTCAACCTGCGTGAAGATGTGCGTTTTCACACCACTGAGTATTTTAAACCAACACGCTTGTTCAATGCTGATGATGTGGTGTTTACCTTTAGCCGCTTGTTTGATGTTTATAACCCGTACCATTTTGTCGGCGAAGCAAACTACCCCTACTTTCAGAGTGTTGGCCTAGACCAACTGATCCGCCAAATTCGCAAAGACTCAGAATACCAAGTTACCTTCGAGTTATTTAATTCCGAAAGTAGTTTCCTTGCTAACTTAGCAACAGATTTCGCCGCCATTACGTCTCGTGAGTACGCCATGCAGCTCATGGAAAACGAAAAAATGGAGCAATTTGATGAGCTGCCAGTCGGTACTGGGCCATTTGTATTTCGTGATTTCAAACGTGACCGCTTCATACGCTATTACAGCCACCCTGATTATTGGGAACATCAAGTAAACCTCGACCAATTAGTGTTTGATATCACTCCCAATGGGACCACACGCATTGTTAAGTTACTAACCAAAGAGTGTGATGTAACTCCACATCCGAGTGCTACACAACTTGATGTGCTCAAAGAGCGCAGCGATATCAACCTAGACCAGCAAGATAACCTCAACATTGGCTACTGGGCCTTTAACACCGAGAGAGTCCCTTTTAACGATCCCAAAGTACGTCGCGCGCTAGCTCACGCTATTAACGTCGACAAAATTATGCAAGCGGTGTACTACGGCCAAGGAGTTAAAGCGAACTCCATGTTGCCGCCCATTAGTTGGGCGCATGAACCACAAACTGACTTGCCCCAATTCGATCCAGCAATGGCTCGTGAGTTGTTGGCTGAGGCCGGTTATGAAGACGGCTTTGATATGAGCATTTGGGCCATGCCAGTGAGTCGAATCTATAACCCCAATGCCCGAAAAATGGCTGAGCTAATGCAAAGCGACCTGCGCACAGTGGGCGTTAATGTACGCATCGTTGAATACGAGTGGAATACCTTTTTACAACGTGTTGATGCGCATCAACACGACAGCGTGCTGTTAGGTTGGGCTGCCGATACACCGGACCCAGATAACTTCTTCAGCCCATTGCTAAGCTGCGCTGCAACGTACAGCGGCAAGAACCCTGCAAATTGGTGTAACCTCGAGTTTGACTCGTTGCTTACTCAAGCCCTTGCCACAACTGATCAAGCCCAACGCAAAGCGTTTTATGTTCAGGCACAGCAAATGATTGCGAGGCAACTCCCACTCATGCCACTGGCTCACGGTAGACGCTCGCAAGCTAATGATGTCAATATTCAAGGAATAACACTGAGTCCATTCGGCGGTATTTCTCTGGCACAAGCGAGTAAAATGCCATGATGCTAGAGTTTGCTATTCGTCGGATTTCGTTGTTGTTATTCATGCTGTTCACACTCAGCCTGTTTACTTTTTCACTGGGTTATTTATTCCCAGGTGATGCCCTAACAAACTTCAGTGGTGTCGATACGTCAGGGTTCTCTCAAACAGCCCAATTACGAGAAACGTACCGCATGGATGAGGGCTATATTGTTCAATATCTCTCGTTTCTTGGACGAATCTTACAAGGCGACTGGGGGTTATCTTTTGCCTCTGGTAACTCTGTGTTTAGCCATGTGCAAACACTGGCTCCTGCTACGTTTGAATTAGCGATATATGCGCTTATGGTGTCAGTCATTGTTGGCGTTCCGGCGGGGATTTTAGCGGCGTTATCATACGGCAAATGGTTAGATAAGTTTATCAGTGGCACCACTTTAATAGGCTACTCGTTACCTATTTTCTGGCTGGCACTCGTGCTTATCATGGTGTTTTGTTTGCAATGGGGCCTCTTCCCGATGTCAGGCAGGATCAGTTTGCTATACGAAATACCTTCAACCACCAACTTCTTATTGCTTGATATTATGATTGCGGGCTTTCCATATGGTGGTCAGGCATTCACAGATGCGCTGCACCACCTCACTTTGCCAACGTTTGTATTAGCAACCTACCCAACAACAGTGCTAGTGCGCTTTACCCGTGACTCTATGCTCAATGTGTTGGAAAAAAACTACATTAAAACCGCTCGTGCAAAAGGATTGAGTCGTCGACAGTTGATTATTCATCACGCGCTGCGCAATGCGCTTTTGCCAGTTATCAAGCAAATCGGTCTACAGTTCAGTGCGTTGATCACACTAGCCATGGTGACTGAAGTTATCTTTTCTTGGCCGGGGATCGGTCGTTGGCTTATCGACAGCATCTATCAGCGTGACTTCCCCGCTATTCAAGGCGGGCTGCTGGCTATTTCCATGTTCATCATTTTCGCAACTATTTTGACCGAGTTGCTGTATACCTTGCTGGACCCGATCTCACGGAATCAAGCGCATGGCAAACTTTAAATTATTTACCGAGCAATCAAACATCTCACCATTGTCGAGGCTGTGGAAGAAGTTTCGTGCCAATCACGTGTCACTGGTTGGGTTATGGTTATTTATAGGTTTAACCGTACTGGCTACGACCGCCCCTTTGCTGGCACCTTACGGTATTAATGAGCAACATGCTGACGCCCTGCTGATCCCTCCTTCTTGGCATGAAGATGGCGATGTGCGTTTTATTTTAGGTACGGATGATTTAGGCCGTGATGTATTGTCTCGACTAATGAATGGCGCCACGTACACCTTTGGTTTATCCATTGTTGCCGCGCTAATGACCACCTTCGTTGGTGTTTTGGTCGGAACAGTGGCTGGAATGAGTAAAGGGGTGCGCTCAAGTATCCTCAACCACTTGCTCGATATTACCTTGTCCATTCCGTCTTTACTGCTGGCCATTATTATCATTGCCATTCTTGGCCCCGGTTTGATGAATACCGTGTGGGCGATTATTTTCGCGTTACTACCGCAGTTTATACACTCGGTCCGCAATCTGGTTGTTGAAGAGTTAACGAAAGATTACATCAGCGCATTTAGACTCGATGGTGCCAATCAATGGCAAATTTTAATTCGGGGCATATTCCCCAATATTTATGAGCGCATTGTGGTTATTTTTACCATGGCGTTGTCTTTAGCCATTTTGGATATTGCTGCCTTGGGATTTTTAAAGCTCGGTGCGCAACCGCCGACCGCTGAATGGGGCGCAATTTTGGCTGAAAATTTGAGCCTTATATACCTCGCTCCTTGGACAGTCGCCCTGCCCGGTATCTTGCTGTTTCTAGCTGTACTTTCAACCAACTTGGTTGGTGATGGCTTGCGTAACGTATTAAAAGAAAGGCGAGCCGACTAATGCAGTTATTAGATATTCGTAACCTGACTATTGAACTGATCACCTCTGAATCTCGTATTCGGGTGGTTGATGGCGTCAACCTGAGCCTCAAAGAAGGTGAAGTACACGCGCTGATTGGCGAGTCTGGTTCAGGTAAAAGCCTTATCGCCAAAGCCTTGGTTGGGGCCCTAAACCAGCGCTGGGATGTACGTGCTGACCGCATGCACTGGCGTGGTGTCGACTTAATGCGTTTATCTGACGAAAAACGCCGTAAGCTTGTCAGCCAAGACTTAGCGATGATCTATCAAGAACCAAGTCGCTGCCTAGACCCGACAGCAAAAATTAGCGATCAGCTCGAGGAGAGTATTCCTACCTCGGTTGAGCAAGGAAACTACTTTGAGCGCCGCGCAGCAAAGAAAAAACGCGCCCGCGCATTGCTGCACAAAGTCGGCATCAAAGAGCATTCCAAAGTATTATCTAGTTATCCTCACGAACTATCTGAGGGGGTCTGTCAGAAGGTGATGATTGCCATGGCAATTGCACGCTCACCACGCCTACTTATTGCTGACGAACCAACAACAGCATTGGAAAGTACGACTCAAGCTCAAGTATTTCGGTTACTGAAAAGTTTAAATCAGCTTAAAAACATGTCTATCTTAATGATCTCCCACGAATTGGAAGAGCTCACAGATTGGACTCATGGCATGCACGTACTGTATTGCGGACAGATGGTTGAAGCTGGCCCAACTGAGCAAGTCTTCGCTAAACCTCGTCATCCATACACTAAGGCGCTCTTGCAGAGTCTTCCTGATTACGACTTAGATCTTGGACATAAACAGCCCTTGTATGCGCTCAAAGGCACGATCCCAACGTTGCAGCATCTGCCCATTGGTTGTCGCTTGGGCCCTCGCTGCCCAAATGCGCAAAAAGCGTGCGTGGCGACACCGAAGTTAGAAAAAGAACATGGCCACAGCTACGCGTGTCATTTCCCGCTACATAAACAGGAGCAAGACTAATGCAACCGCTGCTGAAAGTTCAGGCCCTTAGTAAAGAAATTGCGGTACGTGCAGGCTTATTAAGCCGTAAAAAGGTCGCACTTTTACACGATATTTCTTTTTGTTTAGGCCAAGGTGAAACACTTGCGGTCATCGGTGAAACTGGCGCGGGAAAAAGTATCCTCGCCAAAGTGCTCGCAGGAGCAGATGAAGCAAGCAGTGGGCAGATATTATTAGAAAGTGAGCTTATCAACGAAGGTGATCAACACCAACGAGACTGCCGCAGCATTCGCCTTATCTTTCAAGACCCAACCACATCGCTGAATCCTGCACTGACAATCGAGGAAATTCTTGATGACTGCTTGCGCTACAACACTGAATTAAGTGAACAAGAGCGTCTTGAGAAAATAAAACAAACGCTGTCAAAAGTGGGCCTACTGGTTGAACACCGTCGCTACTACCCGCATATGTTCTCTGGTGGTCAATTACAGCGTGTAGCGCTTGCTCGCGCTTTAATTTTGGATCCCAAGGTGTTGGTACTCGATGAAGCCTTATCGTCTTTAGATCCATCCGTTAGGGCGCAAACAGTGAACTTGTTACTGGAGTTACAGCGAGAAACCGGCTTGAGTTATGTGCTCATTACTCACCACTTGAGTTTGGTAAAACATATGAGTGACCAAGTTATGGTACTCGACCACGGCGAGGTGGTGGAATATGGCAATACTCAAGACATATTCAATAACCCACAATCAAAAACCTGCCAACGCTTACTAACCTGCTAATAGCACGCAAGTACTGAACTTTTGTGCATAAAAAAGCATGCATAAAAAAAGCGCTCAAAGAGCGCTTTTTTCTCAACCTTTACGGTTATTCGTTATCAGCAACCGCTGTCTTTCTCACTACTTCAGCTTGCGCTTCTAGTGACTCAACAAATGTCTGATAGTTCTTATTAGCTAGTTGCATCGTCAGGCTTTGTTTAACCTGTTCATTAGTGTCCGTCGCACTTGGCGTGTTAACCGACTTCAATGCAACCAATGCAACATTACCGTTATTTAGCTCAACCAAATCAACCTCTGGCGTGTCACTTGGATGTGCCATTTTGAATACATGTTGAACTAACGCTGGTGGTACATTGAAACTACGGCGAGTTAACGCATCTTCGCTTTGAACACTCAATGCTGCTTGCTCTGCAACTTGTGCAATAGCAGTGCCCTGCTCAAGCTCTGTGAACAAGCTTTGTGCTTTTTCTTTCGCAGCCGCTGACGCCTTTTCGGCTATTAACGTAGTCGTGATCTGCTCACGTACTGACTCCAGCTCTTTGGTTGCCGCAGGCTTATGCTCAACCACACGAACCACAACAACGTGCTCGTTACCAAGCTCTAATACTTCAGAGTTTACGCGGTCTTCAATTAGCTCAGGCGAGAAAATCGCAGCTTGAACATTAGGTTGATTCAATGGCTCTGGAAGTTGCGCTCGAGACATAAGCTCGGTGGTTTTAACCTCAACGCCTACTGCCGCCGCTGCATCGCTCAGTGTGTCTGAAATCTCAAACGCTAGCTCTGCGAGTTCCGTTTGCTTCTCGTAGTAAATATCTGCTTTAGCAACTTTCTCAAGTTCACCACGAATTTGTGCTTCTACGTCTGCAAAGGCTTTGACTGTGCCAGGTTGAAGATCGGTTAGTTTGATAATGTGATAACCAAACTCAGACTGCACTACCTCAGATAACTGACCTACTTCGCTTAGCGCAAATGCGGCTTGCTCGAAATCTGGGTCAAGCATATCGCGCTCAATCCAATCAAGATCACCACCCATTTCTGCACTCACGATATCATCTGACTGTGTTTCGGCAAGCTCAGCAAAGTCTGCACCTTCTTGTAATTGCACAAGTAAGTCCTGCGCCTTTTCCAAAGCTGCTGCATCATCTTCGCTGTTTTCTACAAGAATATGAGCTACACGGCGCTTTTCAGGCTCTGCATACATGCTCTTGTTTTGTTCGTAGTACTTAGTTACTTGTTCTACAGTAACAGGCTCAGCAAGCTCTAATTGCGCTGCATCAAGCTCCACATAAGCAACTTTTACTTGCTCAGGTGCCAAGAACTGCGCTTGATTAAGGTCGTAGTAGTTTTGAATTTCTTCGTCACTCACACTTACGCCTTCTTTGAACTGCTCATTATCAACAACCAAGTAATCAATTGCGCGTTCTTGCTGCTGCAATGCAACCGCTTGATTTAATTCGTTGCTAAGTGTGAAATCAGTGCCAGCTAGTGCGCCAACAAGTTGTGAGCGCGTCATTTCATCACGAAGGTACTCACGGAAGTCGTCAGCTTGGAAGCCCATTTGGCGAATCACTTGCAAGTAACGGTCGTTGCTAAACTGACCACCAAACTGGAACGCTGGCAATTCAAGAATCGTTTTACGAATTTCTTCGTCGCTAGTGCGTAATCCCATTTCTGCCGCAAGTTGCGATTGTAGTTTTTGTTGGATTAAACGATTGGTTACTGACTGGCGTAACTGCGCCATAAAAGTAGGGTCGTTAGCTAATTGCGCAAAGTATTCGCCAAATTGTTGCTCTTGACGTGCACGTTCGTTGTCAAACGCTCGCGCGAACTCACGCTGTGTGATTTTTACCCCATTCACCTCAGCGACGGATTGATCGGCACTTTGGCCTAAGTAGCCACCGATCCCTGCCAAAGCAAAAGATAAAATTATTAGCCCTAGAATAACTTTGGCCGCTAACCCCTGCGAGCCCTCTCTGATTTTTTCTAGCATTTATCTTTATCTCTGTTTATGAAATCTACCCTCACTTTCTTCCCTGTTGATGGGTGCATGATAAAAGTGAAGGATATAAAAAAAGCGTATCTTAGCAGATACGCTTTTTCACTTGAAGCTATCAAACGTATTGAGTTTGATAGGACATCAAGTTTCGCAAATTAGTTAACTGCGTCTTTAAGCGCTTTACCTGCTTTGAATGCAGGGATAGTTGCTGCTGCGATTTGAATTTCTGCACCAGTTTGTGGGTTACGGCCAGTACGTGCTGCACGCTCACGTACTGAGAAAGTACCGAAACCAACTAACGCTACTGAATCGCCTTCTTTAAGCGCATTTGATACTGATTCAATGAATGAATCCAACGCACGACCTGCAGCCGCTTTTGAAATGTCAGCGTTAGCTGCGATTTGATCGATTAATTGAGACTTATTCACAATATCATCCCCTTGTATTGTTATTATAACGAGCGATTTTGCCGTGTAATGGATTCACTATTTGGCTTTATCACTGTGCATTTGAAATTTTATAAAATTGGACGCCTAAATAGCCGCCTAATTCTTCTGAAGCCTAGGCCCTACAAGGGCTCGGCTCAAATCCAGTGCTTAACTTATCACACCTTTGTGATTTGAAAAGCCCTTTACGATAAATTTTTATGAAATTTACTCACTTTTTACACAATCGAGGCTAAAACGCTCAATTGGCTGTGCTAAAGCTAGGTCCAACACGTCATCAATCCACTGTACAGGGTGAATTGACAAGCCCTCAAGCACATTTTGTGGGATCTCTTTTAGGTCCCGTTCGTTCTTTTGTGGAATAACAACGGTTTTAATACCACCACGATGCGCTGCTAAAAGCTTTTCTTTCAAACCACCGATTGGTAATACTTCACCACGCAGAGTAATTTCACCCGTCATGGCTACATCAGAGCGCACGGGGTTACCTGTTAAGCTCGACACTAAGGCGGTAACCATAGCGATACCCGCACTTGGGCCATCTTTTGGCGTTGCACCCTCAGGGACGTGTACATGAATGTCACGCTTTTCATGAAAGTCATCATTGATGCGCAGCTTTTGGGTGCGATCACGAACAACCGTCATGGCTGCTTGAATCGACTCTTTCATCACATCGCCTAACGAGCCGGTATAAGTCAATTTGCCTTTACCAGGAACCGCAGAGGACTCAATCGTTAGTAAATCGCCACCTACTTCGGTCCACGCGAGGCCTGTTACCTGACCAATACGGTCATCGCCTTCCGCCTTGCCATAATCATGACGTTGCACCCCGAGGTATTCCTCTAAGTTCTCGTCATTAATAGTGATGTGCTTCAAGCTCTTATCAAGGAGGATATTCTTCACCGCCTTACGACACAGTTTCGAAATCTCACGCTCAAGACCACGTACACCCGCTTCGCGCGTGTAGAAACGAATAATGCCAATGATGGCGCTATCGTCTATGGTAACCTCACTCTCTTTAAGGCCATTGCGCTTAATTTGCTTTGGAATGAGATGCTGCTTCGCGATATTCAACTTTTCATCTTCGGTGTAACCCGACAGGCGAATCACTTCCATACGATCTAGTAATGGGCCTGGGATATTAAAGCTGTTCGATGTTGCTACGAACATTACATCTGACAAGTCGTAATCAACTTCTAGGTAATGATCGGCAAACGTACTGTTTTGCTCTGGGTCCAATACCTCAAGCAATGCTGACGCTGGATCACCACGCATATCTGATGACATCTTATCGATTTCATCAAGCAAGAATAACGGGTTACGAACACCCACCTTGGTCATATTTTGGATAAGTTTACCCGGCATTGAACCAATGTAAGTGCGGCGGTGACCACGGATTTCTGCTTCATCACGCACACCACCGAGCGCCATGCGCACATATTTACGACCTGTTGCACGCGCAACGCTTTGCCCAAGAGAGGTTTTACCCACACCTGGTGGGCCCACTAAGCATAAAATTGGGCCTTTGAGCTTATTTGTGCGCTGCTGCACTGCAAGGTATTCAATAATGCGGTCTTTGACTTTCTCAAGACCATAATGATCCGAATCGAGAATCTTCTGCGCACCCGCAAGGTCCTTTTTGACCTTAGATTTCTTTTTCCACGGCACGTTTGTCATGGTCTCGATGTACGAGCGCACAACCGTTGCCTCAGCTGACATTGGCGACATCATTTTGAGCTTTTTAAGCTCTGACATTGCTTTTTCTTCTGCCTCTTTCGGCATACCTGCATCGGCGATTTTCTTTTGTAGACCTTCGAACTCATCTGGCACGTCGTCAAGCTCACCGAGCTCTTTTTGAATCGCCTTCATTTGTTCGTTGAGGTAATACTCGCGCTGCGACTTTTCCATTTGCTTTTTGACGCGAGCACGAATTTTCTTCTCCACTTGGAGTAAGTCAATTTCGCCCTCCATCATCGCCATTAGATACTCAAGACGCTCAGTCACATCGCTGATCTCAAGTACTTTTTGCTTCTCTGGTACTTTAATCGGCATATGCGCCGCCATAGTATCAGCAAGTCGCGCCGGCTCATCAATGCCCGACACGGAAGTAAGTACTTCTGGTGGAATTTTCTTATTTAGCTTTACGTAGCCTTCGAATTGGCTGATTGCACTGCGAATGAAAATATCGTGCTCACGCTCATCAATGTCATTCGATGGAATAAACTCGACTTCGGCTACAAAGAAGTCATCTTCTTGCGTGTATTTTTCAATTTTTGCACGCTGCGTACCTTCAACCAGCACTTTAACTGTGCCATCAGGAAGCTTTAGTAATTGCAGTACGCTGGCTACCGTACCGACAGTATAAATTTCGTCACTAGTAGGATCGTCCACAGACGCATCTTTTTGCGCGACAAGGAAGATTTGTTTGTCTTTATCCATCGCTGCCTCAAGACAGCGGATTGATTTCTCACGACCAACAAATAAAGGGATCACCATGTGTGGGTATACCACTACATCCCTTAATGCTAGTACTGGAATTTCAACGCGATCCGTTCTTTCAAGCGTCATGCTAACTCTCTTCGGACTTCTTAAAATTTAAAGATTACTCAAGTATATGGGGATTAGCTGGGTAAAGTTCAACAAATTTATAAAAAAAGGAGCTTAATGCTCCTTTTTAAATCAATCTGCTTATTTTTTATACTACTTCATTGAAATGAAAAGTATTATTCTGAAGCCGCTTTGTCTGGACTGCTGCTTTCGTAGATAAGAATTGGGTCAGACTCACCTTTAATTACGGTTTCATCAATAACCACTTTGCTCACATCTTCCATTGAAGGAAGTTCATACATAGTATCGAGCAATACACCTTCTACGATTGAGCGCAATCCACGTGCACCTGTTTTACGCTCCATTGCTTTGTGAGCAATGGCTTTGAGTGCATCGTCACGGAACTCAAGTTCAACGTCTTCCATTTCAAACAATGCACCGAATTGCTTCGTTAACGCATTCTTTGGCTCATTAAGGATTTGGATCAGCGCGTCTTCATCAAGCTCAGTCAGTGTTGCAACCACAGGAAGACGACCAATGAATTCTGGGATTAGACCATACTTCACTAAATCTTCTGGTTCTACGTCTTTGAACGTTTCACTTAAGCTACGCTCAGACTCAGATGACTTCACATTTGCACCGAAACCAATACCTGTGTTTTTCGCACTGCGTTGCTCAATGACCTTATCAAGTCCTGCGAACGCACCACCACAGATAAATAGAATCTTAGACGTGTCTACTTGCAAAAACTCTTGTTGTGGATGCTTACGACCACCTTGAGGTGGAACCGATGCCACGGTACCTTCGATAAGTTTCAGTAGCGCTTGCTGCACGCCCTCACCGGATACGTCACGAGTAATTGACGGGTTATCTGACTTGCGCGAAATCTTATCGATTTCATCGATATAGACGATACCGCGCTGTGCCTTCTCAACGTCGTAATCACATTTTTGCAGTAGCTTTTGGATGATGTTTTCAACATCTTCACCCACATAACCTGCTTCAGTAAGCGTGGTCGCATCTGCCATAGTGAACGGTACGTCCAGTAAGCGAGCCATGGTTTCTGCCAATAGTGTTTTACCACTACCCGTAGGACCGATAAGTAAGATGTTACTCTTACCTAACTCGACACCGTCACTAGAACCTGCGTTACGTAGACGTTTGTAATGGTTGTACACAGCAACCGACAGCACCTTTTTCGCGTGCTCTTGACCGATAACATAATCATCTAGGTGGCTACGGATTTCTTTTGGCACTGGCAACTTGTCAGATGCGTTAGCCTTTGGCGCGATATCCTTGATCTCTTCCCTGATGATGTCGTTACACAAGTCGACACACTCATCACAAATATAAACTGATGGACCTGCGATTAGCTTGCGTACTTCGTGCTGAGATTTACCACAAAACGAGCAATACAGCAGTTTACTTGTCTTTTCGCCGTTTGTAGGTTTATCAGACATTCAGCTACCTCATTCTTTACGCTACGAACTTTATTACATTGTAGCAAATGGACTTCTTAAACAAATATATCAAACTTATTGGCGTTATGCCGATGAGTTTGTATAAAACTGTCACACTTAGATTACTTTGCACTGCGTCTGTCAAAGACTGAGTCAATCAGACCGTACTCTACCGCAGCATCTGCGTTCATAAAGTTATCACGGTCTGTATCTCGGGCAATCACATCAATTGGCTGACCGGTATGCTCAGCTAGCAGTCTATTTAATTTATCTTTAATAGACAGGATTTCTTTAGCATGAATTTCAAAATCAGATGCTTGACCTTGGAAACCGCCCAGTGGCTGGTGAATCATCACGCGAGAGTTAGGCAAACAATGACGCTTACCTTTGGCACCACCTGACAATAAAAACGCACCCATACTTGCCGCTTGACCAACACACAACGTACTTACGTCAGGTTTGATGAAATTCATTGTATCGTAAATAGACATACCCGCAGTGACTGAACCACCTGGTGAGTTGATATACAAGTGGATGTCTTTTTCTGGGTTTTCTGACTCTAAAAACAGCAACTGTGCAACGATCAAGTTGGCCATTTGGTCTTCAACTTGGCCAGTTAAAAAAATGATTCGCTCTTTGAGTAGACGAGAAAAAATATCATAAGAGCGTTCGCCTTTAGCGGTCTGCTCTACAACCATTGGCACTAATGCATTAAGCGGATCTGTCATACCATTATTCATTATTTATTAATTCCTTACTGACCGACACAAACTAAAATGGCTCGGTGCTTTGAAAACAAAGCATACGAGCCATTTAAACGTTGCTTGTAACTTAAGTCAACGACTTATTGAGCCGCCTGCGGGTTCATGATGTCGTCGAACGCAGTTTCTACGTCAGTTACCTTCGCTTTCTCAACGATTGCGTCAATCGCTTGCTCTTCTAGAGCTACGTTACGCATTTGCTGCATTAGTTGATCATTTGACTTGTAGTATTCAACTACTTCAGTTGGATCTTCGTATGCAGAAGCCATTGTGCTGATTAGCTCTTCTACTTTAGCGTCATCTGATTTGATGTCACCAGACTTGATCACTTCGCCTAGAAGTAGACCAGTCTTAACGCGCTTAACTGCTTGCTCTTGGAATAGCTCTGCAGGTAGCTCAGGCATGTTATCAGCGTTGCCACCGAAACGTTGCGCTGCTTGCTTACGTAGTGCGTCGATTTCTTGATCGATAAGCGCTTTAGGCACTTCGATTTCATTTTCAGCTAGAAGACCTTCGATTGCTTGCTCTTTAACCTTAGCTTTAACAGCTTGGTCAAGCTCGCGGCTCATGTTCTTCTTCACTTCTTCTTTAAGTGCGTCAACACCACCTTCAGTGATACCGAATAGTGAAGCAAACTCGTCGTTTAATTCAGGAAGCTCTTGAACTTCAACTTTCTTCACTGTGATAGCGAATTGAGCAGCTTTACCTTTTAGGTTTTCAGCGTGGTATTCTTCAGGGAAAGTTACATCAGCAACAACTTCTTCGCCTGCTTTTTTACCTACGATGTTGTCTTCGAAACCTGGGATCATACGACCTTGGCCAAGCTCTAGAGGGAAGTCTTCAGCTTTACCGCCTTCGAACTCTTCACCGTCGATAGTACCAACGAAGTCAATCGTTACGCGTGCATTTTCGCCTGCAGCTTCTTGTGATTCAGTCCACGAAGCGTGTTGCTTGCGAAGTGTCTCTAGCATATTAGCTAGGTCTTCATCTTTTACTTCAACAACTGGCTTTTCAACAGCGATTTTTTCTAGGCCTTTAAGTTCGATTTCAGGATACACTTCGAACGTTGCTTCAAACTCAAGGTCTTTACCCGCTTCTAACGCTTTAGGAGCGAAAGTAGGCGCGCCAGCTGGGTTGATTTTCTCAGCAATGATTGCATCAATGTAGTTACGCTGCATAAGGTCACCCGCAACTTCTTGAAGAACTGCAGTGCCGTAGCGCTTTTTGATGATAGAAACTGGAACTTTACCCGGACGGAAACCGTCAATACGCTGAGTTTTAGAAAGTTGTTGTAAGCGTTTTTTTACTTCGGTCTCAACGTTCTCTGAAGGAACAGTGATAGTCAGACGGCGCTCAAGGCCTTGAGTCGTCTCAACAGAAACTTGCATGATTTACCTCAATCTTCAAATATGGCGTCGTTGCGCCTTCCTTACATACACGGTGATCGTTTATCTAAGCCGTCGTCAAAAACCAGCAATTTGCCTCGTTGATGACAGGGCGATCCCTATGCCTGCACTGCCCTATGGGCACTTATGTTTAACAATAGACGCGGCATTATAACCTAATATTTATAAGAGTCGAGAGCGCAGGCCAATAAAATAGCGCACAAGCGGGAATTGACAGTTTAACTGCTTAGTTTCAGTGCAAATAGCAGCATAAATGATCAAATTATGAAAATAATTGAAAACTAACGAGGATGATTGTTGTTTTAAATATTGAGGAGTAAGTGGTCGGCGATGCAGGATTTGAACCTGCGACCCCTTGGACCCAAACCAAGTGCGCTACCAAACTGCGCTAATCGCCGATACTCTAATTGTGTTTCTACCAGATAAGGGATGGTCGGCGATGCAGGATTTGAACCTGCGACCCCTTGGACCCAAACCAAGTGCGCTACCAAACTGCGCTAATCGCCGATAAATATACCGGTAGAAAAATGGGGCGACTGACGAGACTTGAACTCGCGACAACCGGAATCACAATCCAGGGCTCTACCAACTGAGCTACAGCCGCCACAATAATGGCGCACCCGGAAGGATTCGAACCTTCGACCGACGGCTTAGAAGGCCGTTGCTCTATCCGACTGAGCTACGGGCGCGGTGCAACGAATACTTCTTCGTGTGCAAACCAAGTGACACTTCCGAGAGAAAGTGGTCGGCGATGCAGGATTTGAACCTGCGACCCCTTGGACCCAAACCAAGTGCGCTACCAAACTGCGCTAATCGCCGATACTTGTTTTGTCTGAGGTTTCGAACTCGACCCCTCGTTGACAACGGGGTGCATAATAGTGATTTGACCTGGTGACGTCAAACACTTTTTTCACCCAAAGTGCCCGTTTGCTCATTTTTAACACGCTTTGTTTAAGTTTTGATATTTTTGCTCGAATTTTTATCAATTTATCCTATAAAACAGTGCTTTCATTAATCACACAGCTTGGCTGGATATATCTTTTTGTGCGAAAATGTCGGCCAAGTTCAGTGCGGCACCCCTTTTACACCGCAATGTTCGATTAAAAGTATTTCGTTCAAATTTCGTGTGACTGTTTTAGCACCCCCTAAAAAGCACACCAACCCCAGTTGTTAAAGGTTTCTCATGACGGCAAACATCATTGATGGTAAGGCAATAGCAAAGCAGGTTCGCTCGCAAGTCGCGCAGCGCGTTGCACAGCGCAAAGAGCAAGGACTTCGCGCTCCAGGTCTTGCAGTAGTACTCGTAGGTCAGGACCCAGCGAGCCAGGTTTACGTTGGTTCAAAGCGTAAAGCGTGCGAAGAAGTAGGCTTTGTATCTAAATCTTATGACCTTCCCGGTGATACAAGTGAAGAACAACTCCTTGAACTTGTTGACCAGTTAAATGCCGATCCTGAAGTTGACGGTATCTTAGTACAGCTGCCTTTACCGCAAGGGTTAAACGCAGAAAAAGTGCTTGAGCGTATTACTCCGCACAAAGATGTTGATGGCTTCCACCCATACAACATTGGCCGTCTTGCTCAACGTATGCCTGCACTTCGCCCTTGTACACCTAAAGGAATTATTACCCTACTGGACTCAACAGGTGTTCGTTATAAGGGAATGCATGCAGTGGTTGTTGGTGCATCTAATATCGTTGGTCGTCCTATGGCACTTGAATTGCTTTTAGCTGGGTGTACGACCACAATATGTCATAAGTTTACGCAAGATTTAGAAGCACATGTACGCCGCGCAGATCTTGTTGTTGTGGCTGTTGGCAAGCCTGAATTTATCCCAGGAGAGTGGATTAAAGAAGGTGCTATGGTGATCGATGTGGGTATCAACCGTTTAGACAGCGGTAAGCTTGTGGGTGATGTTGCCTATGATGTAGCCAGTCAACGCGCAAGCTATATTACTCCAGTACCAGGTGGTGTGGGCCCAATGACTGTGGCTAGCTTGATTGAAAACACTCTTGAAGCCTGTGAGAAATTCAACAGCTAAATCATAGTCGTGTTATTAAGTCATAAAAAAGCCAGCTTATTAAGCTGGCTTTTTTGTATGTGTTAGCGCGCTACCTTAGGCTTTACGCCATGTCGTTTTGCCCGCACTATCTTCAAGCACTACGCCCATCGCTGTAAGTGCATCACGTGCTTCATCGGCTGCTGCCCAATCTTTATTTTCACGTGCCGCGCGACGCTGATCTATTAGCGCTTCAATCTGTGCAGCTTCATCATCGTCTTGCTCACCTTGTAAGAATGCTGCTGGGTCTTGCTGAGCAATTCCCAATACTTCAGCGAGCTTTACAAGGATATACGCATGTTCACCCGCAGCTTTCGCGTCGTCAGCTTTGAGGCGGTTGACTTCTTTTGCTAACTCAAACAACACAGGTAGGGCTTCTGGTGTGTTGAAGTCATCATTCATTGCCGTCTCAAAGCGCTTGGCATACTCGTTACCTTTGAGCTCTACTTCAACAAGCTCTACGTCACGCAGTGCAGTATAAATACGTTCAAGTGATGAACGCGCTTGCTCAAGATTTTCTTGTGAGTAATTCAACTGGCTGCGGTAGTGACCATTAATCAAGAAGTAACGCACTGTTTCGCGGTCGTATGCTTTGAGTACTTCACGCACAGTAAAGAAGTTGCCCAATGATTTAGACATTTTTTCTTTGTTCACCTGAACCATGCCGGTATGAATCCATGTTTTCACATAGCGGCCATTGTTTGCACAGCATGATTGCGCGATTTCATTTTCATGGTGCGGGAACTGTAAGTCAGAACCACCACCGTGGATATCAAAGTACTCTCCTAGGTGCTTCGAACTCATCGCCGAACATTCAATGTGCCAACCTGGACGCCCTTCGCCCCAAGGTGAAGACCAGCTAGGCTCTCCCGCCTTCGCTTTTTTCCACAGCACAAAATCAAGTGGATCGTCTTTGCCCGCGGCCACTTCAACACGCGCGCCAGCTTGGAGCATTTCTAAGTCTTGCTGCGAAAGCTGGCCGTAACTATCAAATGTAGACACATCGAACAATACATCACCGCTTTGTGCAATGTAGGCATGCCCCTTGGCAATCAAACGCTCTATCATGGCGATGATGTCATCCATGTGACCGGTTACCGTGGGTTCAATGTCTGCATCAAGAATATTCAATGCGCGAAAATCTTCGTGCATTGCTGCGGTCATGCGAACAGTGAGCTCATTGATTGGTTCATTGTTCTCATTGGCTCGGTTAATGATTTTGTCATCGACATCAGTGATGTTTCGTACATAGGTGACATCGTAGCCAAGGTAGCGTAAATACCGGTTCATTACGTCAAATGATACATACGTACGCGCATGACCCACGTGGCAGTAATCATAAATGGTGATCCCACACACATACATGTCCACTTTATTGGCATTTAATGGCTCAAAGTGTTCTTTTTGACGTGAAAGTGTGTTGTATATCTGCAACATTACAATGGGATCCTATCAGTTATGTAAGTGGCGCTATCTTACCATTGCGCTGTGCAAGTCGCCATAAGTGGTAGGGCCAAAAGCGACAAAAATAAGTCACTTGCACAAACATCCATTGCACTGCGCATTGAGAGTTACGCGGTGCTAAGATAAAATACGCTTTTACGTTATTAGATTAGAGATCCCTCATGGTCGTATTAGAAACCAATTTCGGCACTATCAAACTAAATATGTTTGAAGCCGAAGCACCAAAGACAGTAGCAAACTTCCTAAACTACGCCAAATCAGGCTTTTACGATGGCACAATCTTCCACCGTGTAATCGATGGTTTTATGATTCAAGGTGGTGGTTTTACACCTGGTATGGATCAAAAGTCAGTTCAAGATTCGATTGAGAACGAAGCGAATAATGGCCTAAGCAACAAAAAAGGCACAGTGGCAATGGCTCGCACGCCTGATCCACACTCAGCTACGGCACAGTTTTTCATTAACGTTAATGATAACGACTTCCTAAACTTCACCAGCGAAACATCACAAGGCTGGGGATACTGTGTATTCGCCGAAGTAGTTGAAGGCATGGACGTGGTTGAGAAAATCAAAGGCGTAGCAACTGGCTCCGCTGGTTTCCACCAAGATGTACCACTTGAAGATGTGGTTATCACTAAAGTTACCGTTGAGTAATAAGTAACTGAGCGCGGTGAGTCCGCGCTTTTTTATTGCCAAGGACACCATGAAAAACACGCTTTTTATCTCTGACTTGCACCTCAGTGCTGCCTATCCAGAAATCACGACTGCCTTTTTTACCTTTCTCGACACGCACATCAATGACGAGGTTGACGCGCTTTATATTCTCGGCGATTTCTTTGAGGTCTGGGTTGGAGATGATGCCAACGACGCATTGAGCGATGATGTAGCAAAACGCCTTAAGGAAATTAGTGAACGTGGTATAGGTGTGTATTTTATTCATGGCAATCGTGATTTTCTTATTGGCAAAAAGTACGCTGAGCGTGCAGGAATGACATTGCTTGATGAGCAATGTGTGATTGAGCTCTATGGTCAAAGAGTATTACTTTTGCATGGCGACGAGATGTGTACGCAAGACGTGGAATATCAAAAGTTCCGCAAAAAGTCCCGCGGGTGGTGGTGGCCTCGTCTGATGCTCGCAATGCCGTTGTGGTATCGTCGTCGAGTTGCCCGTAATGCACGTATTAAAAGCAAACAAAGCCAAGCCAACAAACGCGCTGAAATTCTCGATGTTGAGCAAAGCTCAGTGGATAAAACATTTGCAGAGCATCACGTTTCATTGATGATTCACGGGCACACCCACCGCCCTGCAATTCATCATCAACATGATGGCAAGATTCGTATCGTATTGGGCGATTGGTACACGCAAAGTTCTTACATTATTGCCAATGAGCACGGTATAACTCTGTGTCATGGCGAGCTCAACCAAGAACTGTTATTCACATAGTCATCCACTCGACTATAATCCAAACATCCGTGTTTGTTGGGAATACCTATTTTGCGTGTGCTGTTTGTTTGCCTGCTGTTCGCTGTATCTAGTGCGCATGTATTCGCGACTAACAAGCAACACGTGCGCATTGTTTCAGAGCCCTTCCCTCCTTATTTCGGCCCCTCCCTAGCACACAATGGTTGGATGGCCCACATCGTAAGAGACACGTTTGCAACCCAAGACATTAGCGTAGAGTTTGACTTTACCGTTTGGACACGCGCTTTGAAGCAGGCAAAAGAAGAGCAGCAAAATTACTTTAAATACCGACGAGGTAATCGTCACTGACAGCTATGGCGTGCAGATCAGAGCTACGGCCTACTATTCAGATAACTCATCCTATGATGTCACAGAGCAATGTATTTGGATTTTTGACGATAATATTAGTCTCGTCAGCGGCTATGTCACTGCTACCAACTTTATCGAAGGCTACAACACGCCATTGAGAGCGTCTTACCAAGGCATTGAGTCTGACGACACAATAGTGACAATGGTCGCCTCTCGTAAAAGCGCGGTCATTGGAAGAGAAACATCCTTTGTCGATGAAATAGCGTTAGAGCTCCACCCAGCCATTTCTTTCCAAGGCAGTGCAGTAATTGACGGTATATATGATGCAAATACCAAAGAGCTACTTGCTGGTGGCACAGGTGGGGGTCAAAACCCAACCGACCAAAATGCCTACGGTGATATTATGAATCTAAACCAAGTGACCAGTGTTACCGGTATAGCGGGTACGCAATGGGGCGGGAGCAAAGGTTCACCACTGTTGCAGTTATTACGCTGGCAAGAGGGTGAGGTAAATAAAAAAGTAGGCAAATTTGAAGTTGGTGAGACGACAACAGTGGTCATCGACTCAACGATTATCGGTATAAAGGTATACTCATCTGCCGCCGACACATCTGAAGCAAGAAAACGACGATATGTCGCCGGGATACAGTTTATCTATCGCTAGGTGATTGGCGAGCCAGAGTGAAACTTGAAGTCTTCATCTGCGCTGGTGATCAGCTCTGCCTCAACCTCACCAAAAAAGGCAACACGTTCGCTGATATCTTCACCTGCGATGTCTTGAGCAAGTGTTAAGTAGTCCTGATAATGACGGGCTTCTGAGCGCAGCAAAGACACATAAAATTCGCCAAGGCGATTATCAACATGCGGAGCAAGCATCGCAAACCGTTCACATGAACGGGCTTCAATATAGGCTCCACAAATGAGCTTATCGATTAGCGCTTGTGGTTCATAAGTGCGTACGTGACGAAGCAAACCTTTGGCATATCGACTTGAGGTAATTTTGTCATACTCGATACCGCACTCTTGCATGATTTCAAGCACCTGATAAAAGTGATGTAACTCTTCTTTGATTAGCAGCACCATTTTATCAATTAAATCTTGTCCATAAGGTGCACTTGATTTTGGGATCATCGATTTATTCAAACGGTTGTGATCGGCCAAATCGCGCCAATCGCCTACTTGCCTGTAAGTGAAGTCTTCATAGGGCTTTAGCCACTGCAATAGCGCCTCACCGCTTTGTTCATCAACCGCATAACGGCGAATCAGATACATCGCACTTTGTGCTGCTTTGAGCTCACAAATAAGGTGGTCTGTTAGGATAATTCGCAAATTATCTGGCTTTTTCGCCTCTTTCACCCAATTTTGTGGTGTTTGGCATTGTAAAAAAGCGTAAATGGGGGCCAGTAAATCTTGATACTTCGCTAGCATAAAATCGTGTAGTTCAGGTGCTGTTAGGCCACATTTTATCACATTTGTACGGTTGCGGGACTTTCTTGACAAAACTCATCCTCTGAACAATAAATTAATAGGTGCTGGTGAAAAATAATACAGCCAAAACAACCAGTTTAATTAAGGGGCATACTATGATTTTAAATCACATTTGGGGCTTATACGCTCACCCATTGGAAGAGTGGCAAACGATTGATAATCGCCACGAAAGTTTACTATACAGTCTATCGCACATCCTACTTATCGCCTTGATCCCAAGCGCTATGGGTTATTACTCTGCCGTTCATTTAGGGTGGAGTATTGGTGCTGGCGATCCCGTTTACCTTACTCACGACAGCGCAATTATGATCGCTGTTGCTATGTACATCGCATTAATTGCAGGAGTTTTTGCACTGTCATATTTGGCACATTGGATGGCTAAAACCTTTGGTGCAGAGCCTTCATTTACCCAAACCTTAGAACTTGCCGCGTACACCTCAACTCCAGTGTTCATGGCAGCATTTGCAGCCTTCTACCCTACCTTATGGTTTATCGTGTGTGTTGGTTTAGTCGCGCTGAGTTACTCTGTGTATTTACTCTACACCGGCGTGCCAATTTTAATGCATATTCCATATGAGCGCGGCTTCATTTATGCAAGCTCTGTGGTCACATGTGGTTTGGTCCTACTGGTCATTATCCTCGCTGCTACAGCGATTCTTTGGACAAATGGTATCGTATCCCCCGTTTTTAGCTAACCAAAGCAAATAAACACAAAAAAGGCCGCTGTTGCGGCCTTTTTTTCGTCAGATGTGGATCAGTCGTCTTGGTTATGGATTTCCAAGTTTGCCGACATTGCCTTCTCACGACCCGACTTTGCAGAATCATTACGTAACTCATCAATACGATTCAAATAATCTTGGTTGATGTCACCTGTTACATAGTTACCGTCAAATACGGATGTTTCAAAACGTGTGATTTCAGGGTTTTCTTGTGACACAGCCGCTACCAAATCGCTAAGCGATTGATAAATTAAGCCATCAGCACCAATACTTGCGTTGATGTCTTCAACTTCACGGCCATGCGCAATCAACTCTGCAGCTGACGGCATGTCGATACCATACACATTCGGGAAACGAACTTCAGGTGCTGCTGATGCAAAGTATACATTCTTCGCACCGGCTTCACGTGCCATCTCAACTATTTGCGCTGATGTGGTACCACGTACAATTGAATCATCAACTAACAACACATTCTTGCCTTGGAATTCGCGCGAAATAGCGTTTAGTTTACGACGCACTGACTTTTTGCGCATTTCTTGGCCTGGCATGATGAAGGTACGGCCAATGTAGCGGTTCTTCACAAAACCTTGGCGATATGGCAAATCAAGTACAGAGGCAATCTCTAGGGCGATATCACATGATGTCTCAGGAATTGGAATAACCACGTCGATGTCTTTATCAGCCCATTCGCGAGCAATTTTTTCACCCAGCTTAGTACCCATATTCACGCGTGTTGCGTAAACCGACATATTATCGATGGTTGAATCTGGACGAGCAAAATACACGAATTCAAAAAGGCATGGATTGTACACTGACTTATCTGCACATAATTGCGCAAACAATTGACCATCTTCAGTGACGTAAATCACCTCACCTGGCGCTACATCACGGATCACTTCAAAGCCATCAGCATCAAGCGCTACGCTTTCAGAAGAGAACATGTATTCAGTACCGTTTTCGGTCTCACGCTTACCAAAAATAAGCGGGCGGATACCATGTGGGTCACGAAATGCCACCATACCATGGCCAATGATCATTGCGATTGTCGCATAACCACCTACCACTTTAGAGTTTACTTCTGAGATAGCAGCAAAGATATCTTCAGGCTCTAAGTGCATCTTGCCTGACTTACACAACTCATGAGCAAGAATGTTTAGCAAAATCTCTGAATCAGAGTTGGTGTTTACGTGGCGACGAGCCTCAGTAAACAGCTGCTGTTTTAATTGCTCGGCATTGGTTAAGTTACCATTGTGTGCCATTGCAATACCAAACGGAGAGTTTACATAAAAAGGCTGTGCTTCTGCTGAACTTGACGTTCCTGCAGTTGGGTAGCGCACGTGACCAAGGCCAATATTACCCTGTAAGCGCTTCATGTGTCTTGTATGGAATACATCCTTAACAAGACCGTTTGCCTTACGCAAGCTGAAGGTATTATCTTCAATAGTAATAATACCCGCCGCGTCTTGGCCGCGGTGTTGCAAAACAGTTAAGCCGTCATATAACGCCTGATTAACTGGCGATGTTCCGACTATACCTACGATACCACACATTAAATTTTCCTCGCCGATTAACGGTTAGCTGAATTTAAAAAGCTTGAATTGCTCTCAAGGTAGTCAAAGAACCACTCGATCACAAAGCCAAATTCAGGGATTAGTCTAGAGGCGCTCCACCAATTTGTATTAGGGGCTGAGGTGAAAGCGTCTAGGAAGAACAGGATTGCACTAACGACCAACACCCCTCTGAGAGCACCGAACACGATTCCAAATACGCGATCTGTGCCCGACAAACCCGTACGTTCAACGAGTTCACCAAGGATGTAGTTTAATAACCCACCTAATAGCAGCGTAGAGAAGAATA
This sequence comes from Pseudoalteromonas maris, assembly GCF_049257235.1. NCBI lineage: Bacteria > Pseudomonadati > Pseudomonadota > Gammaproteobacteria > Alteromonadales > Pseudoalteromonadaceae > Pseudoalteromonas > Pseudoalteromonas maris. Next base: position 162,148 of record NZ_JBMMUF010000002.1, on the reverse strand, counting down.
GTATGGCTATCGCTGCTGCATTTCGTAAAAGGGGTTCAGAAATATTAGTTAGGTAGGATGCTAAATAAGGGTAAAAGATACTGGATACAAAAAACGCGGCGGCCCAAACGGCGAGTGACATAGACTCTTTAACAAAGCCTCGCACCAAGCCAATAATGGTAGACAGTGCAATAATGCCGGCAATGGCGTAATCAACCCAGATCATAATAACCACTTGTCATTAGTTTGGGGCGCATTCTATCGGAGCAAGACGTTAAATACCAGATCATTTTGTCACTTGAAACTGTGTGATTCGTCCTTTTAAATTAGTCAGCTTTTGTAACTGGGGAAGTTGCTGCTCTAACTTCGCTTTATCAAGCTCTGGACCGACCAAAACCTTAGTCAAAGAGCCATTAGGCGTTTGTACCTTACGAGTAAACACGGTAAAACCATTTTCTTTAAGCTTTTTGGTCAGTGCGTCTACGCTACCTTGACGAGAAAAAGCACCAAGTTGCACCACATATGCCATTTCTTGCAAATTGCTTTGCGGTGCTCGTTCAAGAGGTTCAGCAGGCACCATAGTCGACACAGTAACGTTTTGAGACTCTTGAGGGGTATTAGCGCTATCGAGGGCCACCTCTGACGTCTCGCTTTGTTGTTCAGGTACAGACTCTTGTGTAGCTGTGTCTAACTGGTCGTCATCCGCGCTGATTTCTTCAACCTTAGGATCTTTAGGCAAAGACGCTTGCTCTGCCTTTTGTGACAACGCTTCTTGTAAGTCGATGGACTTGAACTCAGGACGCTCAGGAATCGCTTTGAACCCCTCTTTGTAGCGCACCTTGTCGCCGTCTAAGATATTGGGAATAAACACAATCGCCGCTACAACAACGATGGTTGTACCAACTAAACGATTAACAAACCCTGAGTTCACGTAACGCCCCTAACTCTTAAAAAATGTAATTGCCTGTGCAACAGTGTAAAACGAACCGAAGATAATCAAAAGCTGTTGCTCACCTAATTGCGGCATCACTGTTTTGATGGCATCTTCTACTTGATCATACGTGCCAGCGATTGGAACATATTGACTCAAGGTTTTTGCCAACTCTGTGGCTTGTGTGCCGCGAAAGTTATGCAATGATGCAACATGCCATGCATCAACACTGTCAGTCATCGCTTCTATCACGTCACCGTGTTCTTTATCAGCCAGCATGCCAACAACCGCATGGATAGTAAACCCTTGTTCCTTAAATGAATTTAAACGCTTAGCTAGAAAACGAGCAGATTCACGGTTATGTGCCACATCGGTGTACACTAAAGGTGCACTGCTGAGTTGTTGAAAACGTCCCTGAACATGAAGCTGCTTTAAACAGTCGGCAATTAGGGTGGCATCTGGCAGTAGGTCAAGCTTATACAACACACTTAACGCGGTTGCCGCGTTTTGTGCAGGAATGGCAGGCTGTGCAAAACACAAGTCAAACTCGCCCATTTTCCAACTAAAGGTCAACTCATCTTCATTGAAGAAGAAATCACGCTTTGATAAGCACAGGTCCGCATCAATGTGTTCACCATAGTCGACAACCGTATGCGGAATATCAAGATCCCCCACTATTGCAGGAATGCCAGCTCGAAAAATCCCAGCTTTGTCATACCCTACCAATTCACGCGTATCACCCAAATATTCTTTGTGGTCTAAATCAACCGTGGTGATCACACTGGCGATAGGATCAACAATGTTTGTGGCGTCAAAGCGCCCTCCTAAACCAACTTCTAACAGCACATAATCCACGTCCATGCGCTTGAAAATAGCCAATGCGCCAAGCGTGCCGTATTCAAAATACGTAAGTGCTGTATCGCCACGGCCCTGCTCTAACTCAAAAAAAGCATCAACATGATATTGGTCATCAAGCTCAGCGCCATTTATACGCACTCGCTCGTTGTAACGAATCAGGTGTGGTGATGCGTATGTTCCAACACTGAAACCCTGTGCAAGTAGCAATTTTTCAAGGCATTGTGCCGTAGTACCCTTGCCGTTAGTGCCTGCGATAAGAATGATTTTGCTGCGCGTATCAAGAAGACCTATTTGCTTAGCGACTTTTTCAACTCGCTCTAAGCCCATCTCGATATTGCTTGGGTGAAGTTGTTCTAAATAACAAAGCCAATCATCTAGGCTAGATGATTGGCTCGGTATTGAATCTGACATAGGTAAGTTTCTAGATTGCCGAGAAATTTACGCTACTCTATGCTCTTGTTCAGTAGAAGGCAAGTTCATTAGCTTGGCAACTAAGCGCGCTAACGTGTCACGCATTTCACGACGGTCAACAATCATGTCGATTGCGCCATGCTCAAGCAAAAACTCACTACGTTGGAAGCCATCTGGTAGCGTTTCACGAACGGTTTGTTCGATTACACGCGGGCCAGCAAAACCAATCAATGCTTTTGGTTCAGCAACGTTTACATCACCTAGCATCGCTAATGACGCAGAAACACCACCCATTGTTGGGTCTGTCAGCACTGAGATAAATGGTAAACCTTTTTCGCTCATTTTTGCCAAAGCTGCACTGGTTTTTGCCATCTGCATTAGAGACATAAGTGCTTCTTGCATACGTGCACCACCAGATGCAGAGAAACAAATCAGCGGCATGTTGTGCTCAAGACACACATTCACAGCTTCTACAAAACGCGCTCCTACTACAGAGCCCATTGAACCACCCATGTAAGCGAATTCGAATGACACTGCTGCAACTGGAATACCTTTTAACTGGCCTTTCATCGCAACCAGGGCGTCTTTTTCACCACTGCTCTTTTGTGCAGCGCTGATACGGTCTGAATACTTTTTAGAGTCTTTGAATTTTAAAACATCTTGGGGCTCGAACTGAGCACCCAGTTCAGTGCGACCTGCGTCATCTAAAAATAGCTCTAAACGCTTACGCGCTGTGATACGCATGTGGTGGTCACACTTAGGGCATACGTTCATTGCTTTTTCTAGCTCTGCCTTATAAAGAATGGCATCACATGACGTACATTTTGCCCATACACCTTCAGGGATCTCTTTCTTGCCCGAAGATTTTGTTGTTTTTGGTAAGATTTTTTCTAACCAGCTCATCTGCAACTCTCTTAAATGCTTGTTAGTAGCGGGATAGCTCTACTACCCCAAAATTAGCCGATAAATTAGCATAATTAAAACATGAATTTAGTTGCTTAGATATAAAAAACTGGTCGGTGTAGTGCGCTATTACGCGCATTTTACTGGTAACTTAACTAAAAACAGCCCTAAATTGGGCTGTTTTTTGCACATGAAAGTCTGGGACGTGATGACCTTTGAGGTATGAAACTTGTTCAAACCAACGTCCTAGTTGTTGGGTAAAAACAATGGCCCAAGCGGTGTTGATGGAATTTGCCACTTATCAGGGTAATCTACATCCACCAAATACAAGCCATTCGGTTTTGCTGTTGCGCTGGCTTGAGTACGGTCTTTGATTTGCAGTAGGTGCTGCATCCAATCAGGCTCTTGTTCACCAACACCAATGTCAATCAAACAACCAGTAATGTTACGCACCATGTGATGTAAAAACGCATTGGCTTTGATATCTATAACAATGTAATCACCAACCCGCTCAACATTGAGATGATGGATATTACGAAATGGTGTGTTCGACTGACAGTGAACGGCTCTAAATGACGTAAAGTCTTGCTCACCCAGCATATAAGGACATGCTGCTTGCATGCGTTTTTCATCCAACGGATGATGATAATGGGTGACTCCAGAGCGCAATATACCTGGGCGATAAGGATGATTGTAGATGACGTAACGATAGCGCCTAGCGGTTGCGCTAAAACGAGCATGAAATTCATCATCTGTTTGCATCGCGTAACGCACCGCGATGTCATCAGGTAACTGCGAATTCATACCTAAGGTAAACGCCCCCATGTCTCGCTCAGCATGAGTATCAAAATGCACCACCTGACCAGTTGCATGAACACCCGCATCAGTGCGACCTGCACAAGTGATATCGACGTTATGATTACAAATTCTCGACAGAGCGGTTTCGATTTCTTGTTGGATACTGCTTACATGTGACTGACGCTGCCAGCCACTGTAGCGAGCACCGTTATATTCAATTCCTAAAGCGACGCGCATGGACATTCTGTATTAACTAAAATTTTCCGCATTTTATCTGCTCCGAGGGCAAATAGCTAATGTGCACCATAAAGAGCCTAACACTGAACATAAAAAAAGCAGCCAAGGCTGCTTTTATTCGAGATTTAATCTTTGAGTCGCTCTTTGAGTGCTTGCGCCTCTTCTTGCAAAGACTCAGGACCGTTATCTAGCACTTCCTGCAGCGCCTCTAAAGCGGAGTCGACATCATCAATTTCAATGTACGCTCGTGCCAAATCAAGTTTGGCACTGTAGCCGCCCTCTTCGGTGTCTACATCCGTTTTCTCAGAGTCCTCAAGCAAATCATCAAATTCATCAAGCCCTACATCCATATTGGCGTCTGTGTACGGCTCTTCTTGCGGATCTACTTCATCACTTTGCTCTAACAAATCTTCAATCTCAACGTAAGCCTGCTCATCGATAGGCTCTTGTGAGGCATTATCGGCTTCCGAGCGAGACTCTGAGTCAAGCTCATTGCCCTCATCAAGCAATGTCGCGAGATCAAGCTCTTCGTCCTGCTCATGGCCTTCAATATCGTCAGGTTCTGCCAATTCGTTGAGCATGGCATCAAAGTCTGTTTGTGTAAGATCCGACAAAAAGTCTTCATCCATTTGCGAATCATCGAGTGCAGCTTGTTCATCATCGCCATCTTCGAATTCCCCTTCGAGCGAGTCATCTAATGAATCGTCAAGTGAGTCCTCAATATCAAACTCTTGAGTTGCCGACATTGCATCACTGAGGCGCTGTTCGTCATCACTATTAAACTCTTCATCCAACTCCAACTCAGGGTAATCTTCAAGCTGAGCGCTGGGGTTTTCAACGTCCCCCAATTCAACATGCGAGTCGTCGCTAAGTGGCTGTTCATCATCGTCGGATAGCGGATCGTCGCCTAAATCTATTTCTAAACTCGGCTCGTCAAAATCTGAAAAGTCATCTTCGAGCTCAGCAACCGCTTCATCGCTGAAATCACCATTAAGTTCTCGCTCTAAGTCCTCAAGCGAGCTTGAGGGCTCGTCAACTGACATTTCACTATCATCTTCAAGCAGATCACTGCCTGTTGCTTCTTCATCTTCTGCTTGCGTATCAGCAAGTTCCTCTTCAAGCAGGCTATCTACATCGAGTTCATCTTCAGCCACTGCGCTGTCATCTGCAGCCACTGCGCTGTCATCTGCAGCCACTGCGCTGTCATCTGCAGCCTCTTCTTCAAGCAAGCTATCCACATCGAGTTCGTCTTCAGTCACTGCGCTGTCATCTGCCGCTTCTTCGAGCAGGCTATCAACATCGAGTTCGTCTTCAGCCACTGCACTGTCATCTGCGCCCTCTTCTTCGAGCAGGCTATCGATATCTAAATCGTCTTCAGCCACTGCACTGTCATCTGCAGCCTCTTCGTCGAGCAGGCTATCGATATCTAAATCGTCTTCAGCCACTGCGCTGTCATCTGCGGTTTCTTCTTCAAGCAGGCTATCAACATCGAGTTCGTCTTCAGCCGCGGCGCTGTCATCTACCGCTTCTTCTTCGAGCAGGCTATCGATATCTAAATCGTCTTCAGCCACTGCGCTGTCATCTGCGGTTTCTTCTTCAAGCAAGCTATCGACATCGAGTTCGTCTTCAGCCGCGGCGCTGTCATCTGCAGCCTCTTCGTCGAGCAGGCTATCAACATCGAGTTCGTCTTCAGCCTCTACGCTGTCATCTGCAGCTTCTTCTTCGAGCAAGCTATCAACATCGAATTCATCTTCAGCCGCTGCGCTATCATCTGCGGTCTCTTCTTCGAGCAGGTTATCGATATCTAAATCGTCTTCAGCCACTGCGCTGTCATCTGCAGCTTCTTCTTCGAGCAGGCTATCGATATCTAAATCGTCTTCAGCCACTGCGCTGTCATCTGCTGCTTCTTCAAGCAAGCTATCAACATCGAGTTCGTCTTCAGCCGCTACGTTGTCATCTGCAGCTTCTTCGAGCAGGCTATCAACATCGAGTTCATCTTCAGCCGCTGCGCTATCATCTGCAGCTTCTTCGAGCAGGCTATCAACATCGAGTTCATCTTCAGCCGCTGCGCTATCATCTGCAGCCTCTTCTTCAAGCAGGCTATCGATATCTAAATCGTCTTCAGCCACTGCGCTGTCATCTACCGCTTCTTCTTCAAGCAGGCTATCGATATCTAAATCGTCTTCAGCCCCTGCGCTGTCATCTGCGACCTCTTCATCGAGCAGGCTATCGATATCTACATCATTTGATTCACTCAACGTATCGTCTGTTAGATGTTCCTCTGCCAACTCTTCAGAGAGCGCGGCCATGGCTTCATCACTGGCATCACCTTGAGGTAGATCCGCAATGATATCGCTGGGTTCACTTTCCCCTTCGGTAGCAAATAAGTCATCGATATCATCCTCATCCAACACATCGTCAGGCTCACTTTCATCAGGCAAATCAACACTGATGTCATCATCACTTGGCATATCGAAATTCTGCTGCAACACAGCTTCTTCTTGGCTGACCGGCGCACCGTCTTCGTCGTCAAATACGATGTCATCATCACCTAATAAGTCGTCTAACTCATCTTTTTCCAACACAGAGTCGATATCTTGCGACGCATTCTCATCTTCATAGAGCATGTCATCATCGGTACTTAGAAAATCATCGTCGTCATCTAACTGGATCCCTGGCTCATCTAAGGGATCGTCCAATGGCTCATCCAATACGTCATCTAAAGGCAAATCATCCAGGCCATCACTGCCGTCATTGAGGTCTAGGTTATCAATACCACTGGTTGTGGGCTGAGGATTTAACGTGGGTGATTGAGGAATAAATTCGTCATCGCTTGTCGCGAGCGGTTCTTCTTTTTTACTGCGTCTTTTTAGCAGGAATATAACCAAGCCTAAAATTGCAATCGCTGGGATGGTCATCATCAAAACGAGTTTGAGCCAACTCGGCATGCTATCAAGAATACTTTTGTTAGCCTCGGCCTCTGCTTTTTGCTTTCTTGCCATTGCTTCACGTTCAGCAATAATTTGAAGCAACTGCTGCTGCAACTCTGCATCCTTTTCATCAAGTTGTGCTTTGACCAAGCCTAATTGCTCATTGATCTTCTCCAACTGTTCTTTGAGTTGCTGATTTTCTGCCAAGATAGATTCAACATCCGTCACTGACATTTTGAACTGCTGTTGTAACTGAGCAAGTTGTTCACTCTGCGCCTGTTTAACTTGCTCAAGCTCAGATTTTAACTCTGATTTGGCCTTCTCAACATCAGCTTGGCGGGCTGACGTCGTTTGTTGCGCTACGAGGTCAATTTCGCCAGTGTCAATCTTGCCGGTACGGATTTTTTCCCATAGCTTATCGTCGAGTTCAGATTTCTGGCGTGCTCGTTGTGGGTCTATCGATTTGATTTCTCGCAGTGAAGGAATGCGCAGATACGCGCCCACACGCATGTGGTTAAGGTTTTTATCTAAAAAGGAATCAGGATTTTTTTCATACAAGGCGACCATCATTTGATACATGGTGACCGAGTTATCAGGCTTAACCTTTGCTGCTAATCGCCACAAGGTATCAGTGGATTTAATAGGGCCAATAGAGCGTCCTTGTTCACCGAAATCTACGCCCTTAGGGCCTCGGATCTCAGTACTCTCTGCACCTGCTCCGCTGTGGGTAAGGGCTGCAATCAAAAAAACCAGTGTGACTAAAGCGCGCATGCTTATCCTTTAATAACTAAAATGCTCTGTGCAGATAGGTAAAAAATGACCATTTTCTGACTATTCGTTTTTATTCTTATGCTTACCAGCAAGCATCATTCCACTTTCAAACTATAAACCAGTTATTTATGAATATCCACGGCCTTCCTAGCAATTTGCCCTGTTTATGAAGTTTTTGATAAATAACAAAAAAGCGGCTCTAGGCCGCTTTTATTATAGATAGTGTGCAATTAACTCTTCGGCTATCTGCACACTGTTAGTTGCAGCGCCTTTGCGAGTATTGTCACTCACCACCCACATATTCAAACCATGTGGATGAGAAATATCTTGCCGCACGCGACCCACATATACCGTGTCATTGCCGCTTGCATCTGATACTGGCGTTGGGTAATCGTGCTCATCTTCAATAAGCTCAACACCTGGTGCATCTTGAAGTAGCTGTTTAACATGCTCAATGTCCACAGGCATACGTGTTTCTAAGTGAATGGCTTCTGCGTGACCAAAAAACACTGGCACACGCACCGCAGTAGGGTTAACCATTACAGTTTCATCACCCAGAATCTTCTGCGTTTCCCACACCATTTTCATTTCTTCACGGGTGTAGCCATTTTCTTCAAACGCATCAATTTGCGGAATGACATTAAAGGCCATTTGCTTAGGGAATACTTGGTTGTCCATAGGACGACCATTCATCAGATTCGCAGTTTGCTTGGCTAGCTCATCAACCGCCTCTTTGCCTGCCCCTGAAACCGCTTGGTACGTCGACACATTAATACGCTCGATACCATAAGCATCGTAGATAGGTTTTAGCGCAACTAACATCTGAATAGTTGAGCAGTTTGGGTTGGCAATAATGTTGCGATTACGAAAATCAGCGAGACTTGCACTGTTCACTTCTGGAACAACAAGCGGGATGTCGAAGTCGTAGCGAAAGTGCGAGGTATTATCAATAACAACACAGCCAGCGTCAGCGGCTATCGGCGCGTACTTTTCAGACACGCTTCCGCCTGCTGAGAATAAACCAATATGTGCTTGAGAGAAGTCAAACTCTTCCACGTTTAGTACTTCAATGGTTTCACCATTGAATTCAATTTCTTCACCCGCAGAGCGGCTACTGGCCAGCGGGAAAAGCTGACCCACTGGAAACTTTCTTTCGGCCAATGTTTCAATGATCTGACGACCCACAAGACCTGTGGCGCCTAAAACCGCGACATTAAATTTTTGCGACATGCTTTTTCCTCAAGGCGTTAAATACTAAAACCAAACGCAGCCAACGCGTTTAGATTAGGGTTGCTACCTGTAAGCTTAAGCGTACTTAACTCACGGCGAACCGGGTAATTCTTTCGCAACACATCAAAGCCATGGCTTTGTAATTGTGCTCTCAATATGGCGTCATCACGACGCACATCATAAATAAGGTGAACCAAGGAACCTAGTTCATCTAGGCTCCATGTATCGCTGAGCGTTAATGTCTGTAAACTCGGTGTTGGTAAATGATCAACCAAGCTACTGCTTGGCGCAATATCTAAATGCTGACATAACGCTTGGTATAACATCAAGGTGCCACGGCCCTTGCCTTCCAATGTATGGCCAGCAATATGCACCGAAGCAAGCTCAACAAATGGAATTAATTCTTCAAGAATATCCGGCTCATTTTCCCACACATCAAGCACTAGACATAAGTCATCATGCTCTTGTTGGCGAGCCAGTAGAGCTTGGTTATCAATAACATCACCGCGACTGGCATTAATGACTATTTTATTCGCTGCCAATGCATCAATTCGTGCCTTATCGAGTAAATGATAGGTACAGTGCTGCCCTTCTTTGACCAAAGGCACGTGGAAAGTAACAATATCAGATTGTGCTAGCGCATCGTCTAACTCATGCCAGTTGCCGTTATCCCCACGCGCTTGGCGAGGCGGGTCTACCAGCAAGGTTTTCACACCAACAGCAGCGAGTTTGTCCGCTAAGCATTGACCTATGCTACCGACTCCAACAATGGCGATGGTTTTTTCAAAAACAGAAAAGTGCTGTTCTTGTGCCAACGCAAAAATAGCACTGAGCACGTATTCAGCCACCGCAATTGAATTACAACCTGGCGCACTTGAGAACGGCACATTGCGACTTTGCAAATAGGTTTGGTCGATATGGTCAACTCCGATAGTTGCCGTACCAACAAACTTAAGTTGGGTGTTTTGTGCAAGCAATGCTTCGTTGACATTGGTTACTGAGCGCGTCAGTAATACGTCAGCATCCTTGGCTTGCTCTGGGGTAAGGGACCTGCCATCAAAGCGTATTATTTCTCCCAATGGCGAGAAAAAAGCTTCTACTAATGGCATATTTTGGTCTGCTAATATTTTCATTTTTAGTCCCAGCGACAACAGCGGAGCGCTATTTTAATCATGTGCTGCGCACAAAGCAAAAAAGCCACGCATTTGCGTGGCTTTTTGTTCGCTAATACATCAATTAGCCTTTGTATTTGCTCATAACGAGCGTTGCATTGGTGCCACCGAAGCCGAAACTGTTCGACATAACTGTGTTCAACTCAACGTCACGACGCTCCGTTACAATATCAAGGCCTTGTGCTTGCTCATCTAGCTCATCAATATTAATTGACGGTGCTACAAAGTTGTTCTCTAGCATCAGTAGAGAGTAAATTGCTTCATGCACACCTGCTGCGCCTAGCGCGTGACCTGTCATCGCTTTAGTTGCACTGATAGCTGGTGAATTACCACCGAATACTTCTTGAATTGCACCTAACTCTTTAACGTCACCTACCGGAGTAGAAGTACCGTGAGTGTTTAGGTAATCAACAGGAGTATCTAAGTTTTGCATTGCTTGGCGCATACAACGTACTGCACCCTCACCTGATGGTGCTACCATATCGTAGCCATCTGATGTTGCACCGTAACCTGTGATTTCAGCGTAGATTTTAGCGCCACGAGCAAGCGCATGCTCTAACTCTTCAACAACAACAATACCGCCGCCGCCAGAGATTACGAAACCGTCACGATTTGCATCATACGTACGTGATGCTTTTTCTGGAGTTTCATTGTACTTAGTAGAAAGCGCGCCCATTGCGTCGAATTCCATCGCTAGCGTCCAGTGTAGCTCTTCACCACCACCGGCAAAGATCACATCTTGTTTGCCAAGTTGGATTTGCTCAACTGCGTGACCAATACAGTGTGCCGATGTTGCACATGCAGAACTGATTGAGTAGTTAACACCTTTGATTTTGAAAGGAGTAGCCAAACACGCTGATGTTGTACTAGCCATAGTACGCGGAACCATGTAAGGACCAACGCGCTTAACACCCTTTTCGCGCAGAGTATCTGCAGCTTCAACTTGATACTTAGAAGAACCGCCGCCTGAACCTACAATTAGACCAGTGCGTTCGTTAGATACATGCTCTTCGCTTAGATTTGCATCTTCGATTGCTTGTGCCATTGAAATGTAAGCATATGCCGCTGCATCGCCCATAAAGCGAAATGCTTTACGGTCAACGTGCTCTTTAACGTCTAGGTCGATGCTACCAGAAACTTGGCTACGCAGGTTGTAGTCAGCAAACTCTGGGTTGTAAGCGATACCGCTTTTGCCTGATTTAAGGGACTCTAATACTTCTTCTTTATTATTACCGATGCTTGAAACAACACCGATACCCGTAATAACGGCTCTTCTCATGAGAATTTACCTTAGCTTATATCTAAATTGCGTGTAGTGTACGCGGAAACTTACCCTAAAGTGGTCATTCCAGCGTACATATGTACTCTGAATTTTTCAAGCGTGTTGCGATGATCATTGTGTGACAATATACGTCGCCCTTTAAAGGGGCTAAAATAGCGTCCAAATTGACCATTATTGAGCTGCAATGATCACCCACGCAACAATCCATTTTAATGAAACAGGCACTCCAGTTGCCGACGATTTTGATGATGTTTACTTTTCAAACGATGATGGCCTAGCTGAGTCTGATTATGTATTTTATCAGCATAATCAGGTAGATGAGAGACTAAAATCGCACCCTCGCCGTCATTTTGTGATTGCAGAGACGGGATTTGGTACAGGTCTGAACTTTCTTAATGCTTGGCAGCGCTTTGAATCATGTGCAGATAAAACAGCAACGCACTTACATTTTATCTCCTTTGAAAAATACCCTATTCGCAAAGAAGACCTTGCGACTGCGCTCGCTAATTGGCCGCAACTGCAACACTATGCACAACAGCTAGTATCACAGTACCCAAACGCGATTGCCGGGTGTCACCGTTTACACTTTGACAATGTGACACTGGATCTGTGGATTGGTGATGTTCACGAGTCCTTGGCCAATATGAACTATGGCACTGGGGGCTTGGTTGATGCGTGGTTTTTAGATGGTTTTGCACCAAGTAAAAACCCTGACATGTGGCAACAGAGTCTATTTGACGCCATGGCGCAACTTGGACGAGAGCATGCGACTTTTGCCACCTTTACAGCAGCGGGATTTGTGCGCCGAGGTTTACAGCAAGCCGGTTTCGAGGTGAATAAAGTAAAAGGCTACGGTCGCAAACGTGAAATGGTCGTTGGCCGGTTAACCTCGCCCTCAGCCAAAGCAAACTGCCCACAACCTTATCAACGCGCACCGAGAGCCCTCAATAAGGTTGCCATTATCGGTGGTGGCATAGCCAGTGCGACATTGCTGCACAGATTAGGAGCTAGGGGCATAACAGCGAGCTTATTTTGCAAAGATGATAAATTGGCACAAGGCGCTTCGCACAATAATCAAGGTGCTGTGTATCCGCACTTGCAAGCGGACAACTCACCTGCGAGCGAATTTTTTGCACACAGTTTTGTGTATGCACGTCGCTTTTATGATTCATTATTGGCCCAAGGTCATCGTTTTGATCATCAATGGTGTGGCGTGTTGCTCCAAGGTGTGAAAGATGAAATCGTCGCGCGCCACACTAACCTAGTTGAAAAGAATAATTGGCCTACTTGGCTTATCCAAGCGGTTGATGCACAACAGGCCAGCGATATTGCGGGTGTTGATACTCCTTTTGGTGGCTTATATATTCCTGAGGCTGGCTGGGTGAGCCCACCTCAACTTGTCAATGCAATTGTCGACGCGGCATGCCACGCGAGTAACCACACTATCAATATGAACTGTGAGATCACCAAAATAGCGCGCAGCGATGGTCAATGGCTAGTGCACTCGCAATGTGGCACTTATGGTCCATTTGATGATGTATTCGTGTGTACGGCTGAACACAGCAATGCCTTATTAGAGGGCGATGGCATTGCTTTGCAAAGCGTACGTGGGCAAGTGTCACACTTGGCACAAAGCGCACAATCAGCCAAGCTCAAGACCGTGTTATGCCACAAGGGTTACTTCACACCGAGTGTGAACGGCGAGCATTGCATGGGCGCAACCTTTACCAAAAACAGCCAAGCGCGAGACATTCGTGATGAGGACAACCAGACTAATTGGCAACAGTTCTCTGGATTCTATGGTCAGTGTGAGTGGACACAAATGTTGGGAGAGATTAATGGTGCAAAGGCGGCTATTCGTGCCACCTTTGCGGATCATTTACCGATGTTTGGTCAATACCCCCAGTTGGATGAATACCAGAGGACTTTTCCATTATTGCCAAAAGGTAAATGGCACAGTGAGCAAATTCTCACCCATGAATATGAAGGCCTACATCTATTCACTGGCCTTGGAGCTCGTGGACTTTGCACCGCACCATTGTGCGCAGAAACGCTTGTGGCCAGTATATGTGATGAACCAATACCGGTGAGTTTGCGTGTTGATCATGCGCTTCATCCTGCGCGTTTTATAATTCGCAACTTAAAACGCGGACAAATAACATGATTTTTTGTTAAACATGGGTTAACTTTATAAAGTAGCCAACTTCTTTAGTACACATGTTTCTGTGTTGAGACAAACAGTTAGGCACTATTTATTAAGCGAATTTCATAAATGGAGTGGAACCATGAGCAACGCCCTTCGTCGAGCGGCAACCATGTTATCAGCAGGTATGCTACTTGCGCTAAGCCAACACGCTATGGCTGATTTATCTGTGCTGCCTTTGCCTGAGGATTTTCAAACCCGAATGACGGTAGATAAAAAATACCCGATGGTGTTAGACGGTTTCACTCGATTAAGCGACGCAGAAGTTCAGTCCTTCTACAGCAACAAACTTGGCGAGCCAATGAAAACCACCAGCGATATTGGCCGTTTTACACTGTTTTATACGGTAAACAGCCACCCTGTGAAAATCAGTGTATATCAACGTGGTGAGTGGACTGAGATAAGCGCGATGGTGAGCGCTGCTGCTGGGAGCGACATGTAGCCTCTCACTCGATTAATTAAAAAGCCAGCATAACGCTGGCTTTATTATTTATGCGCACTAAAACTACGCGATTACCTTTAAGGTTTTGCGATTTGAATCACTACCCTACGGTTTTTGCCTCGACCAATCACGGTTTCATTAGGTGCGACATGACGCTTCTCACCAAAGCCCGTGGTCACTAACTTACCCTCATCAACACCGAGTTCTTTAATGTAAGTGGCGATCGCTTCTGCTCGGCGAATAGATAATTGTTCGTTAATCCAACGCCCACCATAACTGTCGGTGTATGCCGAGATCATGATCGATTCAATTTCTTTGTCATGCTTCAAATATTCCCCAATTTGCTGCAAGCGCTTCTTAGAAGACTTGGTCAACTCACTGGAGTTCTTTTTGTAGTTCATAACAGTAAAGGCAATATCTTCGAAACTATAGGGTAAGAGGTTGTCGCGACATTGGATGAACGACCAGTATGCGTCTTTAAAATTAAGCGATGAAAGCGCTACAGCAATACGGTCTTGTTCATTGCGCCAATCTTGGTAGTAAAAGGTAGGATGGTTGCCCTTTTCTAGCTCTGACAGAATTTGCCACGTGGTTTTATTGCCTAACTCACCATCGAATTGGCGCAGTAACTCCATTGATGCCAAAGGTCGAGCCTGTTGGCCCGGGCGCCATCGTGGCGGAACCGCCTCAAGTGAAGCTAAATCATAAGTGTCGGGTTGCACGACCATATCAAGGTTGAAAAGCAAGTCACGATTTTTACTGGCATTGGCGCTAAACACTGCCTCGCCGTAATAAGGTACTTCATGATTGAGTTGGCATTGGAGGCGAGAATTTGCCACTAAATCCCAATGTGATGTAGCCGCATCGGCTTCATATGTGCGCATCGCCCCGTGAGCAAAGGTACTTGCCCCAAGTGCTAATGCGACAACTGAATACTTAATCATGAAACTCCCTACCTTGTTGGTAATTTGACACCCTAACTGACCCTAGAAACAAAGCAATTATTGTACCAAACGCCCATATACTGGATGGGCTGTCACAAATATTTACTACTGCCCCTGTAAGCCTACTCCAGTTTTTGACATAATAGCCGACCTTTAAAGGCATTGGGCAGTAAATTGATGGCAGACGCACAACAAACACTTTTCGCAAAACGTTTTCGTGGCTTCTTTCCTGTAGTTATCGACGTAGAAACCGCAGGCTTTAATAATCAAACGGATGCGTTACTCGAAATTGCAGTCACCACGTTAAAAATGGATGACGAGGGTGTGCTAAGCCTAGATCAAACCCAACATTTTCATGTTAAGCCCTTTGAAGGCGCCAATATAGAGCAATCAGCTATTGAGTTTAATGGTATCGACCCTTTCTCTGAACTGCGTGGTGCTGTTGATGAATCTGAAGCCATGAAAAGCATCTGCAAATTCGTGCGCAAGGCGCAAAAAGACGCGGGCTGTCAACGCTCTGTGATTGTGGCGCATAATGCTGCATTCGATCACGGCTTCCTTAATACGGCTATTGAACGTTGTAAAATTAAGCGCATCCCATTTCACCCATTTGTGAGCTTCGACACCACATCACTTGCGGGGTTGGCGCTTGGCCAAACAGTACTTGCAAAAGCATGTCGTGCGGCAGGAATAGATTTTGATAATTCGCAGGCGCACAGTGCTTTATACGATACCGAACGTACAGCTGAATTGTTCTGTTACATCGTCAATAAGTGGCAAGCGCTGGGAGGCTGGCCATTACCTGAAGAAAATACAGACGAGCAAGAAAACACTAATAACGAGCAAGACAACTAAATCGCGTTTGCTCCCCCTCACTTGATTTTTTGCACTGGCGACACCATATAGATTAAAGAGTAATCAATTAACTACTTTCAATGGTTTAGCAGCTCGTAGATTTAACGAAATGTATTGATAAGCCAGAACGTAGGGGCTACAATGCCCGCAAATGTTGACGTTATTGCCTAAGGCAATGAGTTAACAAGTACTGAATTTTTGGATTCAGGGGCTGATTAGGATTCGACGGGATTCAAGAAGCCTGAGGTGCATGTCGAGGTGCGGTTGGCCTCGTAAAAAAGCCGCATTTAAAGTAATCGCAAACGACGATAACTACGCTCTAGCGGCATAATAGCCCGCTAGCACTTCTCCGGTGTATGTCTGTGGACCCGGTTCTGAAGTGTCACCCTACATGGACTCGCTACGGAAACCCTGGCCGGGGTTGAAGGGCTAAAACTAAGCGGCCTCGCCTTTGTTTATCGTGTTCGTCCGAGACTCAAAGGTTAACCAAAAGACGATACTAAACATGTAGGACCGATGGTCGAGGTTTTCCGGACGGGGGTTCAAATCCCCCCAGCTCCACCAATAACAAACCCTGTGCTGATAAGCACGGGGTTTTTTATTGCGTGGAATTCGGGTGGTGAATGAAACCCCACGGGTTCACAAAATGTCGGGAGCATTTTGTACCGCGCAGGCGCCCGAAGGGGCAAATGCATGGATGCATTTGAGTACAATCCCCCTATAGTTCGACACCCAAACAAACCCTGTGCTGATAAGCACGGGGTTTTTTATTGCGTGGAATTCGGGTGGTGACAAATTTGCCGGAAGCAAATTTGAACGTGCTTTGTACGGCCCGAGCACAGCGAGCGGTGAAAGGCAGGATGCCTGAAATCATAAACCCCACGGGTTCACAAAATCTCGGGAGCATTTTGTACCACGCAGGCGCCCGAAGGGGCAAATGCATGGATGCATTTGAGTACAATCAGCACAAACTACATCTTACATAAAAAAGGCGCTCTACAGCGCCTTAAAAACATCTAAAATCGCAAAGCCAAACTTGCTTTAGTTATCCCTTCCCCTGCTCCCTTATAAGCTGCTTAAGTTCTTGGATTTCTTTGTGTAGGTCTTCAATCGTTGGTGTGTTGTCTTCGGCCTCTTGTTCTTTTCGCGCCTTTGCATGTTCGTCTTCCATCACGTTTACAACAATACCAATCACCATGTTTAAGAACGCAAATGCGGTGAAAAAGATAAACGATAAATAGAAGATCCACGACATGGGGTAGACTTCCATGGTCTCGTATTGAATGTCTGTCCAATCTTCAAAGGTCATGATGCGGAATAAGGTCAACATTGAGATGGCGATATCCCCCCAAAGTGTTGGGTTGATGTCTTTAAAGATAAAGCTGCCGACAGCGGCATAAATGTAGAAGATAATGAACATCAGTAATATTACATAGCCTAACTGCGGCAAGGCTTTGAGCAGTGAGTTGATAAGTACGCGCAGCTCTGGCACCACCGACACCATACGCAGCACACGAAACACTCTCACTAATCGAGCCAATAGCGCCATTTCACTGTCGTTGATTGGAATAAGGCTAACGGCAACCACCAGCGTGTCGAATATATTCCAGCCTTTTTTGAAGAAGTTCTTCTTGTCGTCATCGGCAATAAAACGAATGGTGATTTCGAATAAGAAAAAAACTGTGATGAATACATCAAGTACTTGGGTAAACGACAAGGCACCATCAGGTAGCGCGAAAGTCTTTGCCCCTATTTCAAGGGCTGAAATGATGATCACTGCAACAACAGTGAGCTCGAAAAACTTATTGTTTTTAAGATTGTTTAATGAAGTTCTAATGTTTTCGTACATGATTATATAAAAGCTGTGAATCAAAAACGCAGTGGCCGCGATTTTAGCATTGGAAAATGAATTGCAAACGCTTTATTTGTAATTACCTCTGTTTAGCGCCAAATTGCACCTGTACGTTCGCTTCGCCTTAGTAAACGTCTCAGTAACTTACAAAAGTTAATTTGTACCTATACGGCAATGGCTTTTGCTGCTGGCCTCTTTCGGTTCTTTGACTGTTAAGGTATCTGTGGTGGTGTTGTCTGGACTTTGCCAAGTGATCGCAGAGAAGGTATTTAATGCTGTTCCGCCTAAATAAGCGCTGAGGTTTTGCAACAAATCGATTTCTTTTACGGTACTGATATAAGCAGCGCTAAGAGCGAGATCCTCTGTTGAGGTGTAAGCATTTAGTTTATTCAATGGTACTTTGGCAGTACCATTTTTGCTGTGCATGTAGGCCGCGCTACCTCGGCGGTTATTTACGTTAATGGCAAAACGCCATTGTCCGGGGCACGGGTCAATCACCCGTAAATGAACAAATTCCTGGTGCGACCCTTGATCTTGCAGAGACTGTTCACCATAGGCCGAAGACCCTGTTAAATAGGCTGCTTTAAAGCCATTGATAAGCTGCGTATTATGCTGTTCAGATAAGTATATTTGCCCCGATAAAGGATCAATTTGGATATGCGGATGCCCTAAGCGCAGTGGCTCTCCCTGTGGAGGATAAACAACTAACTCTAGTAAGTAATCGCGCTCAGACCATTGTAATTCAACGTCAATGTATTCAGTGCTCCCAGCCATCCCACCTGATGGGGTAATGGGCAAAGATGCAAAAATGAGAAATAAAAAGAATGCCGCACCAAAGCCCGCCGACACTAAGTCTAAAAAGCTCATTGTAAAGGTGTTGGTTTCGCTGCGCCTTGCTTTAGCCATAACTAACTTCGCCCTTCACAAAAACCACTGGCATTGGCGAATTTCAGGTATAGATCATGCTGCTTGCTAATATCTAATATAATGTTTTGACTTCCTTGCTTGGCTCTTTTTACCTGCAATGTACAAAACTGCGGCAAACCACCAACGGTGAGTTGCACCGCTAATTCCCCCGTTAAATCAATATCCTGAGATACCACTTTGACAGGCGTTTTGAGGCCCTGTGCAAAGTGCACAAGCACGCCATAATACGTGGCATTTTGGTGGCTTATTTGGATACTGCGCTGGGCATTGCCGCTATTGGATTGTACTAAGATTGAGTCGAGCAACGCCTTGTTTGTAGTAACTATACGTAACGAAGCGGTGGCAAAACCTTGATCCATTTGTTTTTGAATGGAGCGTGCCGTTTTATTCCATTGTGCTTTGGCGCTACCCGAGGCTAGCGAGTCAGTCGACGTCAGTTTCACGATGGCCACAAATATCAGAAACAGCGCAATAGACGCTCCTAACACGCAGGTCAGCACATCAGTAAAACTTAACGACAATACATCAAGCTCCTCCCTTTGCTTACTCGCCATGGTGTTTATTTCCGTAGAGCTCATAAAGGTGAATATCAAGTGAAGATACGGCCCAAGATTCAAGTTCTTGAATGAAGCTCCCTTCACTTTTCGTTTGCTGCTCGTTAAAGAAGCTCACAACGATACCTGCTACCAAGGCGATAAATGTAGTCGCAAATGCAAGTCCTAATTCTCCCGCCAACTGGCTGATGGCATCAGCGCGCTGCGCTTGAGTGGTGGCCCATACTATGGAGTCTGCTTGCGTTAAACTATTCAAAATACCGCGCACCGTGCCAATAAAGCCAAGTGCTGGCAAAGTCATTGCCGCCCAACGGATCACCCAGCGGGAGCCGTAAAGTTTATCGTCTTTTAAGCTTACCGCAGCACGTAAATCCTCGGTATTAAACGTGGTTTGCTCTGAGTTTAACTTCCCTTCCACCAACGCTTTTATACGCGCTATAGCACTGTCATGCCCCACCACCATGGTGCCTTTCCAATCTAGGCTAAACTGCTTGAGTTGAGTCAAAATGATGCTGTGATACTGCTTGGAAACATGCTCACTGCCTTGAGCACTCTTGTATGCGTGTGCATTAATCTCGAAAAGCTTTTTAAGGTGGAACATTTCACATTTGCGGCGCACAAAACGCAGTACAATAATGTTGAGAATGAGCGCAGCGAGGAAGAACATCCCCGCCTGCTCATAACCACGTATTTTCACCAAACTCTCGTTAGCCTCAGATACCGCGGCGTCTGAATGCAATTGGCTAAGTAGATACATAATCAGGTTTTGTGAGCCAACCATGACCTGGTAGCGCTGCTCGTCAGTAACGCTACTTTGCAGTTGATCTAATTGACTCAACACTGTGCTATTAACGCCCCACCCTTGTTGATAGCTTTTAACCACACTCTTACCCACCAACAATTGCGTTAAAATGTCGGCGTCACTATGAACATTGGGCGGCGACATAACTAACCCTGCATAAGGTAACTCATGCCAATATTCGCCATTGAATTGATACGGTAAATCGTTAGGCGAGAAACCACCTTGATTCATTTTCTCGCTAAGATAGTGAAATGCCGACTGGGTATCAGGCACCTTAAGTTGCACATTGGCAATGGCTGTCGCTAAATAGAATTGATAGAACTGATTCTCCTCCTCCCCCAGAGTCATAACACTGTCTTGACCCAGTGCTCCCGCCAGTTGCACTATCATGTTTATGGTCGAAATTGAGCTGTCGAGATGATTTAAGCCATCTTTTTGCGTCATCACATGGGCAAGATAAGCCGCGGCAGGAAAGCGCGAAAATTCACGGATATCCGATGGCATAGTGATTTCTTGTGGGTCAACAATACCGGCTGCTTTAAACAGCACCAGCAACTGCTCGTCCGAGAATGTCTGGTTGTTATAAGCAGGTTCAGCATCAGCGCTCAAAGGCGTTTGCGTAACTTGTGTACAGTCGCCTTGTGCAAGAGTGGGTTCATCTTGGTATAACGGGCACAAAATATTCGCGTGATGATAGGCGGCGACAAGATGAGCTTGCGCGCGCTTTTGCATGGCACTGTAAATGCTTAAACCAATAACCACTGCGAGCATGGTAGCCAACACGAACCCTAAACCACTGAGCTCAAAATTGGGCCCTTTAAACAAGCTCATCTCTTTAAAGTTAATTTTGGGCATCTCGACACTCCTTCAAGTCAAGCAAGTTTAATGGGTAAATTTGCGGGGTGAATTGGGCATAAGCTTGCCCTGGATTTTGCAACATTTGTTGCACACTCATCGCGACATGTATTTTTTCTAAGCACGATTGCATCGCCTTGAGGTTGGCGCTTATTTTTCGTCCATTATTCAATATATTCATCGGTTTAGCCAACACTCTGTCGCTAGATTGACTGAGCATAACCGTGATGTCTTTGGCATCGTACAGCATCAAGGTATCGAGCCCTTGCTGGGGATCGCGCCCTACACTCACAGTGAGTTCATCACTGCTTAGTTGTGGCAACAGTCCTTTGAGCACCTCAACCAAGCGCGCTTGCTCTGACTCACTGAGAGGGCGATTTTGGCGGTAGGGGTTGCGCAAATCGATATGCACTGTTAGCGGCTTTAATCCTTTACGCAACCAATATGTGGTGATGTTTAGGCCTCGATGTGCAGGGTGTGTAAGCACCAAGGTGTTGCTATCAAGGTCTTGATACCAAATACGAATATCTGGGTTATTGCTGTATTGGGCAATCAACTCATCACGGAACTTATCCGTACTGAACCAAGGATATAGTGGGTCTTGCTCAGCAATAGTAAACGAATGCTCACTGTTTATTTGATTTTGCACAGCGCTGACATAGTACTTTTTATAACTCACCCCTTGGGTAGGCAAAAACTCTGTGCCGCTATAGCTATTGTCGGCCAGCATGAAGCTAAATTTAACCGGCTGCTGTTTGGGTAATTCGCCCGTGAGCACAAACGTCGCTGCGGCATCATCCACTAAAAAGTATTCATCAGCATTACTTAAAATAAGGTTGTTAGCGTCGTAACCTGCAAGTTGTGGTAAGGCAAACATGCCGGCGTCACATATGTGCACGTGCTCAGTGCTCGGTTTAAAGCCCAAGTCTTTTAGGTAGTATGGATCAACGCACAAATTTAAGGCGTAAAACGTTTTCTCTGTGGTGTGATAAAACAGCTTAACGCTTTGCTCCCAGTCGCGTTTGGCATGATAGGGGTAATAGTCAACTTTGGCACTGACTTCGTAATCATCAAAGAAAATGCCTTCATCGAGCGTATAACTCAGCGTGATTTTACGAATATGGCCACATTCTCGATTGTTATCGACCTTGTTTACTGCTTTTTGTATTAGTTTTGATTCTATAGCGGTTACAGCATCATCATAGCCCCAATACTCCAGCTGCTTTGACCCTATCTCTTCATGGCGTTGCTCAATAACCTTATAGTCATCAACACTAATATCCTCAAAGTCATCAACAAATCGGCTGCTGGCATAACATTTAGGAATTTCACGTTGCAATTGCCCACAAAAAACGCGTTTTTCGGCGCTCGGCGCATAAGTAGATTGCACATTACCAATTTGATAATTGAGTAAATGACTGGCTTGATTACATTGACCGCCAAGTTGGATATTACTTTTGTACACACCATACCAGTGCGGCTCAACCGTATCGTCACTGCCACACAGTAATTCCTTTGCTTGCTGATTAAATGACAATTCATAGCCGCGCGACGCGTCACTGTAGCTAAAACGCGGGTAACCGACATGCACCGTTTGATAAGCGTATCGGTTGTTGCCCAGCGCAGCACAATAGTTGTTCACCGCATACTTGCCAATTTGCCCTCCCCCTGTTGTAGATGGGTTTGTGGTTGGCGCAGGAACGACAGGTTTAGGGTTAGGCGTGCCACCGCTATTTTCATCATCTGAAGAAGATGTGCCATCGCCATTTGAATCGTCTCGCTGCGGCTTTCCTTGAGACATGCTTCGCACCTGCCCTTGCGCATCAAGCAACGAAACAGTGATATCGTCTAGCTTGGTATTGAGTAAGGCTTTAATGTCGACTTTGAGTAAATTCGACAAGATGTTCAGCAGCAAACGAGGTGATATGGTGTCAATAGAAGGAGCTAGCACATCCACATTAAGACCCAGCACATTCATTTCCAACGACGCGAGCGCCAATGACAATTTCGCCTTAGCGCCAAGCTCGTCCCACCCTGCTAAATCAAGGCCAAATTCCGCATGGGCCGTCGGATTTTCAAACCCTGTGTTGGTGAGCACACCGAACTCTGCCCGACCTATAGCTAAGTGCTCTGAGCCCTTAAAGCGGATCACTTCATTTTCTACATCTACGATTAGATCGTTTTCATTGAGATCCAAGCTCAACACGGATAGCCTTGAATGCGTTGAAAATAGCTTTTGAGGGCCGTTAATCAGCCCCTCTGATTCCGCCTTAATAATCTGTTCAAACATG
Organism: Pseudoalteromonas maris; assembly: GCF_049257235.1. Lineage (NCBI taxonomy): Bacteria > Pseudomonadati > Pseudomonadota > Gammaproteobacteria > Alteromonadales > Pseudoalteromonadaceae > Pseudoalteromonas > Pseudoalteromonas maris. The sequence continues at coordinate 138,921 of NZ_JBMMUF010000002.1, read as the reverse complement.
GGGTTGGAGTGTGCTTGGTAATGAACGCGGGCTTCTTTGAGTGCCACTTCACCGTGGGCGCTCAGCAAGGACAATGAGTTGGCGACCACTAAGTTACCGTTGAGTACAAATTTCAAGTTAGCCATATCGCTCAAATCCAGCTCGCTTTGAATTTTTGCGACATTGGCAAGACTCGCATCCCCAGCGGTAATGTCTCCAATGAGCTTTAAACTTGGCTTACGCGTGTTGTACACCACCCCCACTTTTGACAACACCACATAACCAAAATTAATTGCCGCAGGTATTGCCGCTCCCACTTCTTCTGGCAATACCAAGCCTTTATGTGAGAAAGCCACTCGATTTAAACGCACATCAAAGAGCACTAAATCAATTTTAACGCCCATGTTGATACCGTAAATACCATGCTCGGGCACTAGACCCACAGTGGGCGTTTTCGTAAATTCAAACACACCTAGTTGTTTGGGCGCTAACTGATTAAGTGTTGCCAAGACTGAGTTCTTGATAGTGTCATCCACATTAATGTCGTGGATTTTAAATGGCACAAGATCTACCTGAACAGGCACGGAAATACCGTCATACACTTGCAGTTGGGCTTTAATACCCAGAACAAAGGTGTCAGTGGTCGTGATATTTGCTGATATGCCACTAACAGGACCAAATGCTTTAATGCTCAATTGCTGGTCCAACTCGTTGTTGATGTAGTTTGTTAGGGAATGTTTGACAGCGCCCACCAACGCTATATCAAGATTTTGTTCTGTCGCTGAGATAAACACCCTGCCCAAAGCAACATCATTTAAATACGGCACATCTACCAACGTTGCGTAAAAATACACGCCACCTTTATCAACGCCAGCCTTATCTATGCGCACATACTCACCCAGAGCATCGAGTGCAGGCGCTGCAAGTTGTTGAAGATACAGCTCAAGGTCTTTGGCACTGAATTTTGCCTTATGTAAGTGGGCCGATAACTTACCGTCACGATATTCCAGCGGTAATTCTTGAATCAATAACGAGGCATTATTCACACTTGCCTCAATACTCACTGTGTATTGGGTTTCGCTGAGGCGTTCATGGCTCAGGTATCTAAATTGCACACCAAACAAGTGTAAAGGCTGAGTAAAGTCGATGGCTGGTACTTGCTGCCACGCTAACTCGATTGCTTTGTCCTGCGCACATTGCTGCGCTTGCGCTTTCAAGGTGCCTAAGGCGTCCCTTAGAAGCAAAGTTACATCAGACAGCGGATACTCAATACGCAAGGTGCTGTTTAAACGACACTCCATCACCTCAGCGGATAAGTACAATTCAACACCAAACTGTTGTTTATGAAAAGACGCCGCAAAGTGCTCAACAAATTGCATGACTTGCGGATCAAGTAGCTGCGTGAGCTGCGCTCGTAATTCATCGTTAAGGTTTTTTGCTAGTTCGTCTTCAATGTGTGTTCGGGTAAAGCGAACACCCTGCTCTGTGAGCTCATAATCCGCTTTTATGTTGCCCAAATGTTGAGACGCTTTCGTTGCTCGGATGATAAAACTGCCCGATATGGATTTACTTTTGGCATCGTACACCGCGCTAATATCTTGCGAAGACGCATGCAAAATAAAGTCTGAATAAGGTAGTTGGGCGTCAATGTAAGGCAGTTTTTGCACCCATTGTTTTACAGCTCGTTGCACATGACTGGAGACCTGAGTATTAATAAACTGCGTCAGGGCTTTTGTGGGCTCTACAAAGCGTCCATCTTTTAAAATTTGCAAGGACAAGGAATCAGTACTGGCGAGCCCTAAAACCTTCATTGGAAGCTTGAGGGTGACATCATTTAAGTCAACACTGGCCTGAATTGATGCGTCGCCCAAAGAGAGCGAATTTGGCATACCAAGGCGTATTAGCGCCTTCTTAAGTTTGCTTTGATCGACACGTGCATTAGCTTTAAGGCCCTGTTTTAAATAGCGAAATCTAAGTTTATCAGCGCCTTTCTCAACGGCTAACGCATCGATATAAATACCCAATTCTATGCGCTCAGCAGGCTCATTGTACCTGACATTATCAACGGCTGTATTTTCCACTGGCGCTGTGCAACTTACCGCCTCTGCGTCACAGTTTTGCGCAAGCTCCACGCTGCCATCATCCAATTGATAATAGAAACTGGCCTGATAGGCAATTTGCCCATTTACTTTATCTGATTGTTGTTTGAGCACTATTTTTAACGCTAAACTTCCGAGCGCTGAGGAGATGGCTTCGGATGTTTGTGACACGACATAATCACTTATTTGCGTACTTGCCTGTGATTGCCAATCCTCAGCTAGGGTTTGCACTTTATTAATAATACGTTTGGCTATTTGCTCAATACGCGGTCCAAATGTGTTTACTTGTTGCTTAACGATTTCATGCTGCTCTTTATAGTGCGCACTCGCCCTTTGGGTGTCGTTGAGCTCAGAGATATTTTGATACGCTGCTTTATCTAACTGTGTTAATAACCCATGTAATTGCTGATGATCAATGCCCAAATACGGGGCGATTTCTGGAGGTAACTTTACCGCATAACGCAACACAGCAATATGTGCCTGAAACTTTGCATATTCAGTAATGGCGTCACTAACCACCTGCTCAAGCACCTTAGTTAACCCATCATAATCGTCCAATACTTGCTCAATTTGCTGCTGTTTTGATTCCAGTTGTAACAACAAAAACGGGCTTACATCAGGTAGGTATTTGCTTAGTGTTTTACCCGCTTCAACCACCATCAATTGCTGGTCAAGCTTACCTTGATAGGACGCTAAGCACTGTTTTGCACTGGTGTTTTGTTGTGTTAAAGACACAAAACATTGAGCAAATGAAGTTCGCTTATTATATGCATCACACAGTTGTTGTTGGGCTTGTTCAGAGTGTTTTACATGTAAATCTTGTAGTGCAGTGGCTATTTCGTTGGCTTCTAACAAGGCAATGAGTGACTTAAAGGCCGTTTTATCCAAACTACTAATGACATCTTTGACAGCTACGTCTGTTCGCGCCGTGATTGTATTGCCAAGCTCCACACCTCTTGGTGTTACTACACATTCTAATGTGGGGTAATGAGCACGCATTGACGCCATTAAATTAGTCAGTATGTCATTTTTAAGCGCTAACAAGCTTTGTTGCTGTGCCGTGATATGTTCATTGTTAAGCGAATTGCATTGCTGTGCAGACCATGTGGGGCTGGGTAGAAGACATTGATAGTGAGAATAAGCCCTGATTTGCTTCTCAATCATCAAAAATGAGGAATTTACTTGCTCTGCAATTGCACTTTTACATAAAAGGGAAGAGCAAACCAGGCTAAAGGTAATAAACCGTCTAAATATTATGCTTGTGGGTGCACGAGCGAATAGCTTTATTATTATCATAATCAATACGCTGAGTTAGTTTAATTTAGGCTTGAACCCAAAAAAGGCACATATGCAAACAATTTAAACTATAGTTCCTATTACACTACCACACAAAAAAATTAACACCGAAAAACCTTAAATAAGTAATACACACCAATAACATAGGATATTCTTTGCGTTGAATCGCTGTGTATTGATAGGCTTTAAAGGTCAAGAAGGAGTGAAAATGAATAAAATTTATATCGCCGCTTTACTGCTAAGCGCTAACTGGCAATTACATGCTGCACCGAGCATATTTGCAAATGGTCAAAAATGGCCCGTCGACAGTGAAGCGCAGGCCTCAGGTGCGGCGTTAATGAGTGTTGACCAAGCAACACTGGCAGACGTTGTGAACATGTGCGGAGCAAGTATCGCCATCAAGTTTGAAGAGGGTGATTGCTCAGACGCAAAAATGACAGCCCGTGCAAAAGACAAAATAGTGACATTAGCAAATAAGGTTAATGATCAGTGGGGGGGAGCAGTAAAGCTGCGCATAACAGAAGCATGGGACAACAATAATGAGCACAGCAATTATTCGTTGCACTATGAGGGTCGTGCAATTGATATAACCACAGACGATATGGATGTTATAAAGTATGCTAGGCTAGCGGGGTTAGCTGCAGAAGTTGGGTTTGATTTCGTTTACCTAGAAGGCAATCATGTGCATGTGTCGGTTAAGCGATGAATTTTCAGTATTAATCATCAACAGTAGGTGATCAGTTAACGTTTTGCGCTATTACTGTGCAAGATGAGGTGTTATTAGCGCCAAATTGCATGGCTTTGGTGATGGCCTCGACATGCGCTTTTTTGTGCTCGCTTATCTTTTTAGAGAATGCGATATACGTGGGTTCTTGGTTTAAAATTTCTTCACTTTTATATAAGGTTACCCCCAAAGATTGGGCGAAATAATCAACTTCTTTGTCGGCGTGAATAATTCCTTGTACTCTTCCCGCGCGCATTAACCGCAGCACAGGATTTATATCCGAAAAGCGATACAGTTCAATGCCTTTTGATACCAAATCATCATTAAGCTTACGCCCCAAGTCAAAACCGATTTTAGCTGCAAGCACAGCTCTCTGATTCATCATGTTATTCAATGACATGCTGTGTTCTAGGGTATGTAGCGATACGGTTACGCACTCAAAGACTGGGAACTTAATGTAATCAAGATATTGCGCTCTATCTTCTCGATAAGCGGCCCCAACGACACCATCTAACAAACCGTCTTCAGCCTTTTTAAGCGCTTGCTGCAAGGGTAAAAATTCTGCAATTATGGAAACGCCCGCTTGTGTACTAATACCGCGAATTTTCTCTATGTGACTGCCCGCAGCAAATCCATTCTCTTGATAGCTATAAGGTGGGTATTTTTCAATGAAGCCCAGTACAAGCTCGTCACTCAAGGCGTCATGTGCAAACGTAGAGCAATAAAAAAAAGACAACAGTCTAAAAACTTTTGCGAGCATTGAAATTGACCCTAAGTATGCACGACTAACTACAAGAATAGAACAGATGCGTTGATAAAACGAGGCAGTGTAGCACGCCTAAACGGTGTAACCTATTTAGCGACGTTCCTGCATATCAAATGACCTTTCCCCTGAATTAGTACCATTCATTCAATGAAATAATTCATATTATTGACCGGCCCCCATTTTTAGTACCACTTGCTCGGTGAAATGAGCTGGTTAGTTTTTAATGGATGCCGCGAACTGTGTAGGCGACAAGTTATTTAAAGCCTGGTGAGGTCGACTTTTATTGTAGTCATTTCTCCAAGCTTCTATTTTCAATTTAGCATCAGATAACGATTCTCGTCGTTGATGCCATTGATAATATGCGGGTAACCGTCGCGCGCATGATTACAGCAATGAATCCCAAAGAGGTGATTCAAAGTACTAACGGAGCTGATGCACTCAATCTGCTTCGCAAGCATCACGTTGATGTTGTAATAACCGAATTACAATTGCCCAAACTTGATGGCATCGAGCTTTTAAAGACCGTTCGCAGTGACGACAAATTAGCTGATATCCCTGTACTCATAATGTCTGCCACCATTGAACAGTCAGAGGTTGTTGAAGCAATAAAAAGTGGTGTATCTGAATACCTCGTTAAACCTTTTTCAGCAAAGATGCTCTCACAACGTTTAGTGCGAGCAATCGAGAAACCTGTCAGGCGCCCAAAAAGTAACAAAACAAGCAATGGCGACCTATACAAATCCAATGATGCTGAGAAGAAACAACCCTTAAAAATCCTCGTTGTCGATGATGTTATCGACAACATTCAGATAATTAGCGACATATTACGCAAAGAATACTCAGTGAAAGCTGCAACTTCTGGGCAAAAAGCCCTAGATATATGCAATGGTGATGCTGCGCCCGACCTTGTCCTGTTAGATATCATGATGCCGCAAATGGACGGCTTTGAAGTCTGCAAGCAACTAAAAGAAAATCCGGATACGGCCCACATCAGCATTATCTTTCTCACCGCGATGGACCAAACACAGGATATAGTGAAAGGGTTTGAGTTAGGTGCGGTAGATTACATTACCAAACCTATTAACCCTGAGGTTGTTAAGGCCAGAGTTGCCACACACTCTAAACTAGCAAAAACAAACAGCCTAATGCGTGAACAAATCGATAATCTTATGGAAAGCGAGCGCATGCGTGATGAGTTCGAGCGCATTATGCAAAATGATCTCAAAAGACCAGTGGAAGAGATCTATAAGTGCATTGATTTATTGGACAGATATCACCGCGACCCCGATAGAGTGAAAGCAAACACTGTATCATTGAAACTCTCTACCGCAAACTTAACCAACATGATTGATAACATGCTAACACTGAACAAGCTTGAGGATGGCAGTTATCATTTATGCCCCATAAAACTGGACTTACACAGCATTATTCAAGAAGTAATTGATACTTTTCGTGTTTCTGCTCAAGAAAAGCGCTTAGAGCTGCAATTCGAAGTACCAAGAGGTACGTATGTAAAAGGTGAAGAAATGCTCAGTGCTTCTTTATTAGGAAACTTACTGAAAAATGCCATCGAGGCCGCACCCAGAGGCTCGGCTATCGCAATTACACACGAACAAAAGCCTAATTTTGAAACTGTTGCCATTCACAATCATGGTGCCGTCGCCGAACAAATTCGCGGAAAATTCTTTGAAAAATATGTCTCATATGGCAAAAAGGACAGCCCTGGCATTGGCACCTATGCAGCGAAACTGATGACCGAGGTACAATTGGGAAGTATCTCCTTTGAAACTTCACCAGAGCACGGCACCACACTTTTTATCGCACTGCCTAGATCAAAAAATAAAGAGTAAACCAGCGAGCATTATTCATATTCAATTTATATTTTTCCCTTATACTGGTTCCTAAATTTACAACGATAAGGGACATTACAAGATGAACAAGTTATTAGCTGTTTTAGCAATTGCAGGTGCGGCGATCACATTGAGCGCATGCGAAGATGCCGATAAAAGTAAAGAACAGGCAAAGGCACAAGCTCAAGAAGCAAAAGAGGAAATTGTGAGTGCCTGGAATAAAACAGTAGATGAAGTAAAAGAAGCTTCTGCAGACTTACACGCCGAGTTCGCTGATGAGTCTTTTTCTGAGCAAGTCGATGAGCTTCTTGCTGAAACTAAAGCCCTTGCTAGTGCAGCAAGCGAAGAAGGTAAAATACAGTTCAATAGCCTAGTGGCTGATTCTAAAGAACTTGCTGCTCAGGCGTGGGAAGAGTCTAAAGAAGGCGCAGGTGAGCTTTCTGATGAAACTATAAACCAAATTGAAGCGTTAAAAGAAAAAATTCGCGCCGCCCGTGAGAAATTAGAAGAAAATCAATAATTTGATAAAACCCAAAACCAGCCGAAGTGCTGGTTTTTTTTATCTTACATTATGCAGATTATCACCTCAGCCTATGCGCTGCACATACTCCAGTGCCGTCATTTTATGATAGGTCACATTATCATGTAATAGATGAGTTGGCTCAGGGTCAACAACCTCAATGGGGATGCTCATACTACGCGCTATTTGCAAGGCCATTTGCGTAATATTGACGCTAAAAGACGTGCCTATAAAAATCATTTTATCGGCGCTCAGCATACGTTTTTGTGCCTCGGTGATGCGGTATAAGTCGGTATAGTACTCATCAAAAAGCAACACATAAGGCTTATATGAGCGATACAACTGAGGAGCGCCCTTCTCAATGGCGAAAATATTGAATAGCGACGCCACTAAGGCTTCTTCGTTGACATCATCCCATGGCGTTGTGATGGTTTGCACCACATCACCTTGCTCATGAAACACAGTCATTTGATCCAATCGACCGTGAATAGCGATGTAATCTCGATTACCTGCTTTGCCATCAAGGCCATCAATATTTTGAGTAATGACATTTTTGTCGGCCAACCAATGATGTACCTCGTTGGGCCCATGATCTCGGTAAGTGGCGAAACGCTGATAATACCAAGCTAAAAATTGGTCTGGCTGATTTTGATACATATGGCGTGTCGCCATTTCCATCGGTGTGTAATTTTTACTACCAATACGCCAATAGCCATCTTCACCGCGAAAAGTCGGAATACCACTGGCAGCACTGACTCCAGCGCCAGTTATATATAAGGTATTGTCCATTGCTATGCCTGATCCACAAATAATGCGACTGAGATTATACGTTAACCCTAGGCAAGCTTACACGCACCACAAGGCCACCTTGGTCTTGGTTGTGCAAACTGATATCTCCATGATGGGCTTCACAGATTTCCCGGCACAGCGCCAAACCAAGACCACTTCCATTACTCTTTGTAGAATAAAATGGCACTAATGCACTAGCCATAACGGTTTCACTCATCCCTTTACCTTTATCGCCAACACAAATTATTTGTTCTTCGCCGTCGGTAACACTGAGCCATACGTCCTGAGCCTCGGTTCCTGACTCATGGGCATTTTTCAATAAATTAATCAGCAGCTGCTGGATTTGAGTTTCATCACCATAACCATGTTCACATAACTCACCTTTAATCTGGAATGTCCATTGCTGTTGTAAGTCGGTGATCAGCGGCTGCCATTGAAACTGGGATAATTGAGGCTGTGGCAATTTAGCAAACTTACCGTAGCCTTGCACAAACTCACTCAATCGCCCTATGCGCTCATCGATGGTGTTAAAGACGCGCTCTAGCCGCTCGTCTTGATTACGCTCGGCAAGCACTCTGCCTGAGTGCAACATAGAAGCTATCGGCGCGAGTGAGTTATTTAGCTCGTGGCTAATGATACGAATAACCTTCTTCCACACCTGTACTTCTTGGCGCGAGATTTCCCGCGTCATAGGCTTAAGAATAAACAAGGTATGGGCCTGATTATTGAGCAAAAATTGACCTAGTGCTAAGTGCCAGGTTTGCCTTTGTTCATGCTCTTGCTCAACACTGAATAAGCCATCACCGCCACGTTGTATAGCATCAACAATGGACTGTGGCATGTGCTCAAATAGGGATGATAACTTCTCTCCCTCAACACGTTTACCCGCAAACAGCACATTACGAGCACTGTAATTGGTGTACACAATTTGCTCTTGAGCATTGATCAGTAATAACGCTTGAGGCGAGTTATGCAGCACTTTATCAAGCATTAACTCGCGTTGATAAATCCACTGGCGCTCTTGGTGCAATTTACTCGCAGTATCATTATATAAACGGCACAAATCACCTAATTCATCATCGTTACGATATGCCAACGAGGTAGCAAAGTCCCCATCTTTAAAATTAAGTAACCCAGATTCGATAGCCTGCAAGCCTCTTACCCTAGGTGTTACTACCCAGTGTACAAATAATGCCTGCAAACCACCCAATACAACGGCCAACAGTAAGCCTTGTATCAAGGTCAACATGTCGAAAATAACGCCAACAGCCAAAGGAATACAGACAAACAAACTAAGCCATAAACTGAGTTGCCAACTTAGTCGCTTGGCACCTTTTGGAAGTAATCTCATCAGTAATCAATACCAAACTTTTGCATACGACGATAAAGCGCCTGTCGCGATAATCCAAACTCACGCGCAACTTTGGCAACCACTCCTTGGTGCGTGCGCATGGCATCTTCTATCTCTTGTTTACTTGGCTCAGATTTAGATTGAACAACCTCAGTGTCGTGTTGCAAAGCAAAGTCTTCTATGTGTAATTGTCCCTCGGGTTTGAGCACAGCAATGCGCTTACACGCATTCTCAAGCTCACGCACATTGCCAGGCCAACTGTGTTGACGCAACATAGCCTCGGTGTGTAAGCCAAGCTCCCTGCCCGGTAAAAAGTGATTGATCAGCGCTGGGATATCATCTTTACGCTGCGCAAGTGGTGGAATGGCTAATTCAATAACGTTAAGACGGTAATATAAGTCTTCACGGAAGCGTCCGTTTTTAATATCGCCGAGCAAATCCGCATTGGTCGCAGAAATCACCCGCACGTTGACTTTACGAGTCTGGGTTGAACCAACCCGTTCGAATTCACCTGTTTGCAATACGCGTAGCAACTTAACCTGTCCCTCTAAGGGCAAATTGCCAATCTCATCAAGAAATAAGGTGCCTCCATCCGCCGCTTCAAAACGACCAATACGAGTCTGCTTTGCGCCTGTATAGGCGCCTGCCTCGGCTCCAAATAACTCGGCTTCTATTAAATCTGCGGGCAAGGCTCCGGCATTGACCTTAATAAAGGGCGCACTGCGCAGGGCCGAATTACGATGTACTATTTCAGCAATACCTTCCTTACCGCTGCCGTTAGCGCCAGTGATGAGCACAGGAACGTCGGCAAGGGCAACCTGCAATGCCATATCAACCACCCGCTGCATGGCCGTGCTGGCGAAAACCATTCCCGCCAAATCAGCATGGGCATGGGCCTCGCTGCGCTCTTGCGCTTGGCGTTTGTAGGTTTGGTTCTGAGCCGTTGCCTCTCCTAACGCGACGAGGTTATCTATGGTTGTAAGCAGTTTTTGGTCATCCCATGGCTTACTCAAATAGTCTGCCGCACCGGCTTTTACTAGTTCAACGGCCGTTCGTAGCTCAGTCCATGCCGTAATCAAAATAATAGGGAGGTTGGGATTGATATCACGCAGGTCATAAAATAGCTTTTTGCCTTCTTCCCCTGAGGTAGTGTCGGCGCTAAAGTTCATGTCTTGAATGACCAAAGAAATGCGCTGATAACGCACAATATGCAGCGCTTGTGCGGGCGTCTCGCAGGTGACTGCCTGATAGTCATGTAACTCTAAAAGCAACGACAATGCATCGAGCACCGCAGGATTGTCGTCAACAATGAGGATTTTCTTCACATTATCCATAATTTCGCTATCGCCCCGAGGCGCGCCAACGGGCGCGCTCGATTGTTATTATTATATTGAACGTGTTGCCACACTCGGTGGTACATTTGCAGCACGCAGTGCTGGCCCCCACGCTGCAATGATACTCATTATGAGCATAAATGCTGCACTAACCAAGACAAAAGTCATTGATAAACTTGGTAAAGAGAACACTTTCATCAATTGTTGACCAAGCACCACTGATAGCATAGCACCAATCGTAAGCCCTACACTCGCCACCAGCACATTCTCAATTAAAAAGTAACGAACAATCGCTGACTTACGCGCGCCCAAAGCACGACGAGTCCCAATTTGCTTGGTACGTTTAGAGATATTGAACAGCGTCAGGCCAAAGATACCCAATGCCGTTACCAACACCAGTACCGCTATTAATACAATCAGCATTCGCATAACCAAGGTATCTCGCGCCATGTAGCTCGCTTTATTCTCATCCAAGCCTTGAATGCCATAAATTACACGCCCAGGTTCACTTTTTAGCAGGATCTCCTCAACTTGCGCCATGACTTCAGCGCGTCTATCAGGCTCGGTGCGAACAATAAACTCTGTGCGAGGCTGAGCATAGTTGAATGGAAAGATAACGACATTACTTGGGCTACTGTCTTTGAGCCACGGCCCTTTAATCGTGTCGATAATACCAATAATTTCAACCCCCTCAGGCCCCTGATAGACCATTTTTCCTAATGCAGACTCGTCAGGAAACATTTCTTGCGCGAAGTCTTTAGTGACGATTGTAGTATTAGGAAGCCTATCAAAGTTATCAGCATGCACTACTTCCTCAGGATAGAAGTTGCGCCCTTCGATGAGCTTTGCTCCAAGCGCATTAAGTACATGCTCATTGGTAATAAAATATGCCGCTCGGACACCGGTTCCTATTTCTGGATTCGGTACTTTATGCACACTGCTTGAAGAGCCACTTCCTGACAGTGGCGTCCAATTGACCATAGCCGCATCAATTACCCCATCAATGGCGCGCAAATCACGCTCATCTTGAGCGTATTGCGCCACAAGGTTAATGTCAGTATCAAAGGTACTCACACCAAAACTGAATATTGCGTTCTCTTCATAGCCTGTTTCTTGATTGAGGTATGTAAGGCGGTCACTGATCATAAATGCTGCATTGCTCACAATCGCTAAAGTAATTGCGATTTGAACCAGTAATAACACCGCACCAACTTTGGAGCGCAGTAGTGCATTAATCATAGGTTTTAATTCAAACATTGGCTCTCTCCTACTGCGTTTTTAAGTAATAAGCTGGGTTGGTTCTGCACACTTGATATGCCGGCAACAAACCAGCGACAACACATGCAACTATCGCTATAGCTGGTGCACTAGCGAGCATAACCCAGTCCATTTGAGCTAAATCAGAATAATAGCTATAGCTTTCTCTGACTCCCCACAAACACAGTTGCGCCAGAACAATGCCCAATACGCCGCCAAACACACCTAACAATGCCACTTCAACAAGATGCTGGGTAAACACTTGAGTTTTACTCGCACCAAGCGCTCTACGTACGCCAATCTCTGGCGCGCGGCGCATAAACTTAGCAAGGAGCAATCCTAAGATATTTGCTAAACACACAGCCAAGAACATAAAGCTCAGCAACACAAGGATTTTATTATCTTCGCTGACAACTTGGTTGTATTGCATCCACTCGTTCACATCGCGCAACGCATATTTAGGATCTTTACGGGCAAAGCGACCCAGTTTTTGTTGTTCTTGAATGTAGTTAACTAGGAACTGTTGATAGTCTTCTTTGGCTTGAGGCGAGTCTAACTGAACCCAAAATTGTAGCCATAACATTTCTGAGTTAAGGCGCTCTTCAAACGTACGGTTTGATTCGCGCTTCCAGCCATTGCTATTGCCCCATGTGGTAATTTGTAGTTCTTTAACTAAAGAGAATGGAATAATCACGCGCTCAGAAGGGCGAAATGCACCATTGTTAAGGTCATAATATTTAATGTGACTGGTAACAGGCTTTACTACACCGACGACTTCAAATAAGTGCTTGTCTAAATAGAGCGTCTTGCCAACCGGGTTGATATCGCCGTACAGCTCTTCGCTCAACGACTGCTCAATAACAACTTTATTAAGCGCGTTGTCTTCGTCGCTTTGTTGCCAGGCTCCGCCATAAATAAACTCTGCATTAAACATGGAGAAGAAGTCACGACCTGCAGCTCTGGCATCCATTAATTTAGGTGCGTTTGCTTCATCACCAAGGTGCACTGCAAAACCTGCCCGCATCATAATCACTTGCGCATCAGCCTTGGCGCTGTTCATGAGATTTTGCGCGTCCTGAAAGGTGAGCTGATAGGGAATATCATCATTAGTAAACCAGCCTTCGCCCTCATCCATGGTTTGTAACTGCACCGCAAAAAGCTGATCACTTTTGCTTGGAATAGGGTCGGCGCTCATCATGTGATACACCGAAAGCGTAGTCATCGTAATACCTATGCCAATGGCGATAGCGACAACCATTAACGCACTGACCAGTGGCGTGCGCTTAAACGAGCGCCAGCTCAAATCAATATAGTGGCCTAACATCTTACACCTCCACCGCACGCTCAGCGATGTCACCGGCTGTTTGTTCTTTACTTGGTTTGCCCTGATACAGGCTAAAATCTGCTAACTGACCATCAACTACTTGAATGTTACGAGGTGCTCTGCGCGCCAGCTCTGGGTCGTGTGTCACCATCACAATGGTGGCGCCTTCTCGGTTAATATCTTCCAAGATTTCCATGACTTGGCGTGCCATTAAACTATCCAGGTTACCTGTAGGCTCATCCGCCAAAAGAAAACGTGGCTCACCCGCTAGCGCTCGGGCAATCGCTACGCGTTGCTGTTGACCGCCTGATAGCTGTTGCGGCAGGTGGTTGGCTCGCGCGCCCAAGCCAACAAGCTCAAGGCAGCGCTGAATACGCTTTTTACGCTCAGCAGCTTTAATACCACGATAACGCAATGGCACTTCAACATTTTCATAAAGGTTCAGGTCAGGGATCAGGTTAAAGCCCTGAAAGATGAAGCCAATTTTTTGGTTACGTAAATCAGCTCGTTGGTTGTCGTTTAGCTTGCCAACATCGATACCATCTAGCTCATAGGTACCATCAGTGAAGGGTTCAAGCATACCAGCGATGTTCAAAAAGGTGGTTTTACCGCTGCCGCTGGGGCCAGTTACGGCAATAAACTCGCCCTGCTCCACGTTTAAGTTAAAATCACGCAGAGCATGTGTTTGCACCATATCTGTTTGGTATACCTTGTTGATATTATTCATTTTAATCATTTTTATATTCCTTAATCTTTGATATCAATTAGCGCAATAACACGCGCTCTGCTTGTTTAAATGCGTCGTAATTTGACACCACCAAGGTGTCACCTTCTTGTACACCACTGGTAATTTCTACATTGGCCACGCTAGTGGCTCCCGTTTGAATTTGAATACGCTCGGCCACATCACCCTGCACACGATAAGCAATAAAGCCACCGTCATTTAAAAAGGCTCCACGGCGAACCATCAGCACGTTTTCACGATTCTCTAAAAGAATGCGTGCAGATAAGCGCTGGTTTTGGCGAATTTTATCCACCTGACTTTGATCAAAACGCACACGTGCACTCACTTGACGGTCTTTCACTTCAGGGGAGATAGACGCCAACGTGCCAAAAATACGGTTAACGCCAATACTGAGCTCGACTTGTAAACCTAACCCCAACTCATTGGCGTAGCTCTCTGGCACTTGTAGCTCGGCTTCAAAGGCGCTTAAATCAACTAGCGTCATAAGCGCTTGGCTTGGTGAAACAGCCGCTTGTTGCTGTACTAATAAATTACCTACTACGCCATTAACTGGCGCGGTGATGTTCAATTCATTCACTCGGCGAGTCAGCTCATCAACCACTAGCTGTTGACGAGAAACATCTGATTGCGCCGATTTCAGCTCAAATGCGAGCGTGTCTTTCCCTATTTCAATTTCTTGTTGCGCATGTTGAAAAGCGAGCTTAGCGCGGGCTAAGTCATCTTGTGCTTGCTCCATGTCGATTTGGCTTATCAAGTTATCTTTAATCGACAATACCGCTCTGCGATGCTCGCGATTGGCAGCGTTTAGTGTCACCTCTGCCATATCAAGGGTCTTTACCAAGGTCAGTGTATCTCGGCGCACTTGCAATTCTTTGCGAGACAGCTCATTGGTTAAACGTTGCAGTTCAGATTGCTGCTGCTTAAGTTCATTGGTGAGCTCAGGGCTGTTTACCTTTGCGATAAGTTGTCCTTGGCTGACTTCATCTCCTGGATTAACCAATAACTGTACGTAACCTTGGGCACTGCTATAAACCTGAGGCGCGTTAGCTGCAACAATAAAACCCGTGGTCGCAATATCACGCACTAAATCGCCTCGCGTTACCGGTGCCAGCTTCAGAGCAGCACGTTCCAATGACATACTCGTATTGCCATGACTTGCTCCTAAATAAGAAGCACTCACCAAGGCAACGACCGCACACACTCCAAGCACAGCCCAGTAACGGGAACGATTGCTTTGTTTGGCGATAACCGTATCTTGCGCCTGAGTATCTCGGATCATGCTGACACCTCGGCACCAAAGTGTGTGCGACTCATATTCGCCACAACATTAAGCACAACGACAATCAATACCAGTAATGGAGAAGTAAAAAATACCAATGGGGTGATAAACATCTGTGAAGCCCTACAATCAACTTTATATCCAGTACCTTACGAGAACCGTGCCAACTTACAAAAAAAGCACAAGATATTGTTTTTATTGGTTTATTTAATATTCCCGTACGACTGTGTAATGTCCGCGGACATAAAAAGTGTCCGCTGCGGACACCCTGTATTCCTGTGGACTAACTATATGAAAGTCATAGATAAACTTGAGATTTAACGAATTACTCCTAAGCTCTAATAGAACCTTTTGGTCATATTAGGAATATCAACATGAAGAAAGCATTATTGGCATTATCGATAGTGACTGGGCTACTCAGCACATCTGCTAGCGCTGAAATTCGAATAAACGGATTTGCTTCGATTACAGCTGGGATGACGCTCGATGATGGAGATACCCTTTTTGGTTACAATGACGAGTTCAGCTTGAAGCCAGAAAGTCTGTTTGCGTTACAAGTGTCAGCTGATTTACAAGAAAAGCTTAGTGCCACGGCACAAATTATCGCTCGGGGAGAAAACGACTTTGATGCAGAGTTTGAGTGGGCATACATTACCTATGAACTAACAGAAAACACTCAGCTCAGTGCGGGGAAAATGCGCATCCCATTTTATCGTTACTCCGACTTTTTAGATGTGGGTTATGCCTATCGCTGGATACGCCCCCCGCAGTCGGTATACAACTTGAGTTTCTCCACATACGAAGGGTTGAGCTTGTTACACAATAGCACCTTGGGTGAATGGGACAGCTCGCTTCAACTGATGTTTGGTGCTGTTGATGACGATATCGCTGCGGTATCATCCTCTGATGCTGCCAAGCTAAATGATACGCTGGGCTTTAACTGGACCTTGTCCAAAGACTGGTTTAGTGCACGCGCTGCCTACTTTATATCTGAAGCAACAATAGATTTGAGCAACAGTGCACAGCTAAGCGCCTTGATTGGCGGACTTAATGGCTTTGGGCTCACCGAGCAAGCCAGTAACCTGGCAATTGACGAGGATGATGCGTATTTTGCAGCAATTGGTTTCAGTATTGATTATGAAGATATACTCGTTGATGCCGAATACACAGAGTTTGAAGTTGATAACAGTATCTTAGCTAAACAACAGCAATATTATGTCTCATTGGGATATCGTATTGATGAATGGACTCTGAGCCTTACCTATGAAGATAATGATGATGACAATGATGCCAGCGAGTTTAATACAGTGCCAACATCCATCACTACCCAACTCGGTCCCATCCCTGTCAGTACCAACCCTACAGACCCTAACGCGCCACTGCTTAGAGACTTAACTAACTTCGCGTTAGCATCACAATCAGCGGCTGATAACTCTTATTCGGTTGGTGCCCGTTATAACTTTCACCCCGCAGCAGCTTTTAAAGTAGATTTTACCCAAGTAGATTATGAAATCAGTGATACCAAAACTGAGATTCTGTCTATTGGCGTAGACATCGTATTTTAAGGAGGCTAATCATGAAAAAATTACTAACCTGTATCGCCTTGCTAGTTAGCTGTAGCGCAGCAGCTGATATTTCTGTGATCACCCACCCAAGTAATAATGGCGCCGATGAAGCGGTGGTCAAAAAGCTATTCTTGGGCAAAGCAAAATCATTTAATGATGGCAGTGCTGCGAGTCCGGTCAATCAAGATGCCAATGCCGTATTTGACGAGTTCAACGACAAGGTATTAGGTAAATCAAGTTCACAGCTCAACGCCTATTGGTCTAAGCTGGTGTTCACTGGCAAAGGTACACCACCAGATAAACTCGCCAACGATCAGGCAGTCATTGACTTTGTTAAAGCTAATCCAGGTGCCATTGGCTATGTTAGCTCGGCAAGTGTGACAGCAGACGTCAAAGTAGTTGCCACCTACTAATAAAGCAACAGCCAATAAAAAAGCTCAACATCTGTTGAGCTTTTTTATTGGTTATCCAACACTGCTACACTTTGAATTTAGCCGTGGCATCAAGCAAGTTATCTGACAGATAGTGCAAATTCTTCGCAACATCTCGCACCTCACTCAGAGCCTGCATGGTATCTTCAAATGAGCGATGCATCGACGTTACGTTATCAACAACCATTGCAGCGACCGACGTTTGCTCTTCTGTCGCCGCTGCGATTTGTCCGTTCATCGTATTAATAGACAGTATCTGCTCAGCTATTTGTTCAATCGACAGACCTGTTTGCTCTGCGGCAACAGCATTATCGGTGGCCATATCGCGCGCTGAGGTCATCGCACTTACCGCCTCATTCGCAGCGACAGTAAGCACGTTAATGAGCTCTCTAATCTCATTGGTTGATTTAGCCGTACGTGAGGCCAGCTCCCTGACTTCATCAGCCACAACGGCGAAGCCTCGCCCCTGCTCACCTGCACGTGCAGCTTCAATAGCTGCATTTAAGGCTAAGAGGTTAGTTTGCTCAGCGATAGAGGTGATCACGTTAAGGATTTGCTCAACATTTTGGGTATCTTCGGCAAGTTTATTAATCGTCTCTGCTGCTCGGTTTATTTCTTCACTGAGTGTTTGAGACGCCGTAACCGACGTGCTTATTTGGCTCTTACTTTGCGCCACTTCTTGCTCAGCGAGTTGCGCCGCATCAGACGCTTGTGAGGCTGAATGGGAAATGTCGCTCACACTTTGGCGCATTTCCTCCATTGACTGGCGTACAATGTCTGCATCGTTTGTCTGTTGGTGCGTGGCACTCTCCGCCTTTTCCATCCCTTGCACTAACCTTGTTGAGTTCTCCATCAGAGGCTCAACCACATTCATCACTTCTAAAACGGTAGACTTTAAAAGTGCAATAAAAGCATTAAAGTTGATAGACACTCTACCTATTTCATCATGTGAGCGTACATTCAGCGTAGTCGACAATGACCCTTCACCACGGGCTAACAAGTCTAAGTTTTGTGCAGCATCTTTGGCTGAGTTACTAATTGCTCTGGCAATCCACATTGCTAATAAAATAACAAGAATAAGAGACACAAGTGCAACCACTAACATGGTAGTCATGGCATTACCTGAGCGGCCTTTGGTATCATCTATGAGTTCAACGAATCGTTCGTTCGCTCTGCTTTGAGCAGAGTCGAAATCATTAACCAGCGATTCAAACATGGCGGTTTTTTGCTGTGCTTCTTGCTGAATTTTACTGAAATCCGCTGTGCCATCTATCATGCCCTTAGCAATATTGGCCGCAATTGTTTGATAGCTATTGAGTCTTTTAAGCGCATCACTGGGCATAAATCCAGGCTGCACACTATTGAGTTGCGTCAAAGCTGCTTTGATTTCTTCATGTACTTCAGATGCCTTATCAAGCAAATCACTATCACCGAAAGTAACAGCTTGCGTATATAGCTCATCAATCTTCTTTAAACTGGTGGCGTTGCTGGCGGTAATGGTCAGCAATTTATAGGTAGCAGATTGAAGTTCATCCAGCGCTTTTTGATTAGAGTTCATTGCACTGAAGTTCACCAGTACAATCGCCAAAAATGCAATCACGGCAACCAGCGTTATTGCGTGAATTTTCTTAGCGATGCTTAAATCTGCGAACGAAAAGCCTTGGCTCATACTGTATACCTCAAAACTATAACTTATTTGTTATCGGCCTCTATTCAATAAGTGTTAACCAAATTCAGGAAAAATCTAACTTTTTTGTCAATTTATCGACTTATGCCTGAGTTTTACCCATTTGCACCTATATTGGGTAAAGATGCTGATTTAAAAGGCAAAAATTATACAAAGTGAATATTTGTCTATACTGAGTGTGCACTAAGCACACAACTTAGGATACAGGTATGAAACTAAAACTCTCGGTGCTAGCGCTTGCGCTAACCTTTAATTCATCCGCCTTTGCCGATGTCAACTTCTCTGGATTTGTCAGTATCAATGCAGGGAAAGTGTTAAGTGGCTCAGGCGTTCCACAGTACGGTGTAGAACCCACATTTTTGGCAGATTACCCCATTGTCAGTGCCTATACCGAAGATCTCTCGTTTAAACCTGAGTCATTATTTGGGCTGCAAGTCAGCGCAGATTTAATGGACGGACTCACAGCGACAGGACAAATAGTAGCGCGCGGTGCAAACGACTTTGATGCTGAGTTTGAATGGGCATATTTGTCCTATGAGCTCAACGAAAATTGGACCTTGCAAGGTGGTAAGAAACGCCTTCCCTTGTTCTATTATTCGGACTTCTATGATGTCGGGTATGCCTATGTCTGGATGCGCCCACCGGCTGATAACTACACATGGCAGATCTTTAACTACAACGGTATTAACCTTTTATACAATGGTTATGTAGGCGACTGGTCCATCAGTGGCAACATCTACGGTGGTCGTGAAGATGATGATGACAACAAGCTGTTAGGTGAATTCTTCTTCTTAGAACCAACCCGCGAAATATGGAAAGACATTATTGGTGGCGTGTTCCAAGCCAGTAATGACTGGTTAGAAGTGCGTGTCACACACATGCGTTACACCAATGAACGTTATCGCAGCGGTGATATTGTTGTGTGGGACGATGGCAGCACCGAGCGCGATGGCAAATTCTACGGCCTCGCTCTAAACATGGACTTTGGCAATGCTTTTGTATTGACGGAGCTTAACCGCTTGGATCTGGATGGTAACCTTGATACTTACATGATCAGTGCAGGTTATCGCTTTGACGGTGTAACACCCTACATCAGTTATTCTGATTTTGACCAAGATGGTGAAGGTGATACCGAGCAACATAATACCACCTCTGTTGGCGTAAGATGGGACTTCCACCCATCTGCTGCGTTTAAGATTCAATTCGACAAAGTTGAAGATGACTCTTTTGATTTAGCGGTAGCTGGTGACAGTGAATCTATCACCATTGGTATCGACGCAGTATTCTAATCGGGGGAAAGAGTTATGTTTAAACAATTAATGATATTACTAACGATTATGTTCTCTTACTCGGCATCAGCGGGTATTGCGGTGATCGTTCACCCAAGTAACGCCAGCAGTATAGATGCACAAACGGTAGAGAGAATCTTCATCGGTAAAGAGAAGTC
Source organism: Pseudoalteromonas maris (assembly GCF_049257235.1). Taxonomy (NCBI): domain Bacteria; kingdom Pseudomonadati; phylum Pseudomonadota; class Gammaproteobacteria; order Alteromonadales; family Pseudoalteromonadaceae; genus Pseudoalteromonas; species Pseudoalteromonas maris. The sequence goes on along the minus strand of NZ_JBMMUF010000002.1, from coordinate 118,478 downwards.
TTTCTCCAATGGTAATAAAGTCATTGCCATTAGTCAGGCTTCAGGTGCAACGGCAGACAACTTTAATCAAAAGGCGCTAAACAAGTCTTCAGGACAACTAAAAGCGTACTGGTCAAAGTTGGTTTTTACTGGCAAAGGGACCCCACCCAAAGAAGTAGACGGTGATGCTGAAGTGATTAAATTAGTGAGCTCAAACCCCGACACCATCGGGTTTGTCGATGAAGCGAACGTAACCGATGCGGTTAAAGTCGTAGTTACTTATTAACCATTCAAAACGCAAAAAAGGAGCTCGAGAGCTCCTTTTTTATTGAAAATGACCAGTTAGTCATCCTCAATATTATCCATCCCTGTCGTACCATCTTTAGCCTTAAGCTCGTGATGGATAGCAGATTTTATCAACATATAACCGGTAATTGGTGCAGTGATCAGCAAGAAAATAGAGATCAAAATTTCTTTAATATTGACTTCCCCACTACTGACACTAAAAAACACATTTGCAGCGATTAACAACGACGCCATTCCCAACGTAGTTGCCTTTGTTGGCCCGTGTAAACGCATGAAGAAATCAGGCATTTTCACAAGACCAATGGAGCCGATTAATATAAATAGCCCGCCCGCTAACAATAAGATTGAAATTATCCATTCACTCATGATGCTTTACCTACTCAATGATATCGCCGCGCAGCAGGTATTTGCATACTGCTACGGTGCTTACAAAGCCAATCATGGCTATTAACAATGCTGCCTCAAAATAGATTTGCGTCTTCAAGCCAATCCCGTACAACACAATCAACGCGATGGAATTAATATACATGGTATCGAGCGCCAAAATCCTATCTGGTACAGATGGCCCTACAACCAAGCGCCATAGGTTTAACACCAAAGAGAGGCCTATCATGGCAAATACAATCAGTAATACATTTTCTAGCATTGAAAAATCTCCTTAAGCGGCGCTTCATAGCGTTGCTTAATGGTCTCAACCAGTGTTTTTTCATTATCTAAATCAAGTACATGAATTAACAGATAACGCTGCTGTGGCTGCTCACCCTCGGCCAATGATTCAGGAATTGGATATACCTCAGCACTAACGGTACCCGGCGTTAAAGACACCGTACTGGCAAGCATGGTAATGGGTAAATCCTGATCCATATCCAGTGGTACCTTGATAAAGCCCGGACGTAAACGCTTAGTAGGCCCTAAAATTTTAAAAGCCACTTCAATATTCGCAGTAAGAATATCCCACAGCACCAATAACAAATATCGCAGCGCTAAGCCGGGTCGCATGATCAGGGGCTGGGGTTTTCTAAATGGTGCCACCACAAGGGGTATCACAATTGCCAAAAAAGCTCCTAAAATAAGATGCCCCGCAGACACGCTGTTGTTCAATAGCAACCAAACAACAAAGAGCAAAATGCTGCGAAATGGTGTGGGGAGCCACTTAAAACGCGCTTCTAATTGCATATTATTGCTCCTTACTCAAAGCGAATACGGTATCAATTGCAACTTGGGTGTTGTGCAAGGTTGCAGCGGCTTGAGTACTTAATTCATTCAAAGGGGATGCAAAAATACTCATCAGCACGGGCACACAGAAAATTAATACGAGTGCAAATGTACGGCGTTTCCCTGCGTACACATTGTCTTCAAATTGCTCGTCGTGATTTGGATGATCGTGCCAAAACAAACTTGTACCTGCGCGTGACAATGCCACCAGTGTGGCTAAGCTTGCCAATAGATAAATAGGCCAAAATACCCATGCCACGCCAACGGTGTAAGATGACTCTAACAACCATAATTTAGCAATAAAGCCCGACAATGGCGGCAGACCCGCCAAAGCAACCGCTGCAATCACAAAGCAAAAGCCGAGTAATTTTGGCTCTGCTACGCTGCGGCTATTTACAAACCTGTCTTGTACTTTACCTCGTTGCAGCGCAATCATATCAGCAACCAAAAACATCGCCGCACACGCCACTGTGGAGTGAATCATATAGTATATAGCGACTGCGGTAGCCTTCTCGTTGTTTAACGCCACCATAGCAACCAAGGTGCCTACAGATACAATCACCAAGTTTGCACTCAATCGACGCAAATCTTCCGACGCTAAAACGCCAACAGCGCCCACAATCAGGGTAACCAATGCCAAGGGCCACAGCCAAGTAGAAGCCATATCTCCTAGCTCTCCGGCTTGCTCACCAAAGATCATAGTAAAGACTCGCATCATGGAGTAAATCCCTACTTTAGTCATGACCGCAAATTGTGCGGCCACCACCGGCATGGCGCGAGAATAGGTAGCAGGAAGCCACAAATGAAGTGGCAGTAAGGCGGCTTTCAACGCGAATACGATAAGTAATAACAATCCACCTATTTTTGCTAGGAAAATATCATCCCCTTGCAACATTGACACTTTAACGGCCATGTCAGCCATATTCAGTGTCCCCAACACACCATATAAAATACCCAATGAAATTAGGAAGATACTGGAGCCAACGAGGTTGAGGATGACATAGTGTAATGCCGCTTTGGTGGTGTGCTTATCCTTTTTGTGCATCATTAGGGCATACGATGCAATCAGCAGCACCTCGAAAAATACGAACAGGTTAAATAAATCCCCTGTCAAAAATGCACCGTTAACACCCATCAATAGGAAGTGTGTCAGCGGGTGATAAAAGCTACCGGCTTTATCATCTGCCCGACTTGCGTAGATAATGGATACGAGTGTTAAGAAGCTCGTTAATATAGTTAGGATAATCGCCAAAGGATCGGCGAATAAAACAATACCAAACGGCGGTTGCCACTCACCCACGGCGTAAACCAAAGGCCCATTCTCTAGCACTTGTTGTAACAACACCGTACAGACAATGGTTGTGAGCAAAGCCATAAACATGGCAACCCAGCGTCTAAGTATTAGGTTCTTGCCGCATGGAGGTAGCAGTAAAATGATGCCTGAGATGAGCGGCAATAATATCGGTAAAGTGATCAAATGATGCATTTACTTTGACCCCTTCTTCGATCGAGGCTGACCATCAACATGATCATTACCCAAGTCTGCACGACCACGAATCGCTAAAATCACCACAAACGCGGTCATGGCAAAACCAATTACAATGGCTGTCAGCACCAAAGCCTGTGGCAATGGGTCTGCATAGCTGGCTGATTGGCCAAGTACAGGGGCTTGGTTCACTTTCAATCGCCCTGATGAGAACAAAAATAAGTTAACGGCATAGGAGAGCATGGTTAAACCAAGCACCACGGGAAAGGTCCGTGCACGTAATATCAGGTAGACACCGCAGGCCACTAACAGACCCACACAACTTGCATATAACAGTTCCATTAGAGATTAACCTTTTCTTTTGGCGCGTTCGCCGTCAGCTTACCCAAACTTGCTAAAATCATCAGCGTTGCACCTACAACGGTTAAGTACACGCCCAAATCAAAAATCATGGCGCTAGCGAGCTCTGTTTTACCAACCAACGGAATATCAAAATAATCAAACCAACTGGTTAAGAAGTTATGGCCAAACGCCCAGCTTCCCACACCACTGAGCGTTGCGATGGCAAGACCTGAAGCAATCACTTTGCGGTAATTGATATCCATGCGCGCCATAATCCAGTTAGAGCCGTTAGCCATGTATTGCAAAATAAACGCAATCGATGTCACGAGTCCGGCTATAAAGCCCCCACCTGGCATGTTGTGACCGCGTAAGAAGATGTATACCGATACCATAATTGCCAGCGGTAATAAGCTTTGTGAGATGCTCGCCAGCAACAAAGGATGGCGCTCACGGGCCCACGGTCGCCCGTCACTATCCGATGCCGGCATAAATAATGGCAACTTAAGCAGTAACTTATAAATACCCAGCGCTGCTATGCCTAATACCGTAATTTCACCCAAGGTATCAAAGCCACGGAAGTCTACGAGGATGACATTAACCACATTGGTACCACCACCGCCAGTCTTGGCGTTGCCAATAAAGAATTGCGAGATACTTTCTAGAGGGCGTGTTAACAACGCATAGCAAATACTGCCAACGATAATACCTATTGCACTACTGATCCCCAAGTCGCGCAGTATACGCAATGAGCTCGATTCTTTCGGTGTGCGCTGCGGTAAGAAAAACAATGCCAACATCAACAGCATTACTGTAACCACTTCTACAGTTAACTGAGTGAGCGCCAAATCTGGTGCCGAAAAGCGGGTGAATACGACAGAGGTCATTAAACCCACTACTGACACCAGGATCAGCGCTATCATACGCGAGCGATGCCACACCAAGGTGGCTAATGTACCCACCATAAGTAATCCAGCACCAATCGCATTGTGTGCATCTATTTCAGTTAAGCCTTTTGAACCTGCCAAGGTGTGCATCTCAAATAAAGGCAATCCTGCAACAACCAAGGTTGATAGCAACAAAATGAATACGTAACGCTGCAAAGAACCATTTTCGATACGTAGGATCTGCTCGCGTGACCAGTCAAACACCTTTTGAATACTCGAATCAAACGCCTTTTTAGCACTGACATTCGGTAAAGACGCTTGAAATTGGAATAAATACTTACGCTGTGAATAGATAAACAAACCTCCTGCCACGGCTACGCCACTCATAAACAGCGGAAGGTTAAAGCCATGCCAAATAGCGAGATGATAATCTGGTGCACTACCATTGAGCACCGAGTCTGCAGCAACAGTTAAAATAGGGTCAACTACAAACCCTGGGAACAACCCTACAAGCACACATAATGCCACCAGTATTTCGATGGGCACGCGCATATAACGCGGGGCTTCGTGGGGTTGTTTTGGTAAATCTTTGGGATCGCCGTTGAAAAACACATCATGAATAAAGCGCGCAGAATAAGCCACCGACAAAGCACCCGCGACGGTCGCCAACACCGGAATTAGCCATGACATCGAGCCTAGCATTTGTTGGTGTAGAGTCTCAGCAAAGAACATTTCTTTGGACAAGAAACCGTTAAGTAAAGGCACACCGGCCATCGACGCGGCGGCAACCATTGCAAGGGTTGCGGTATAAGGCATAAAGCGCCACATACCATTGAGCTTGCGCATATCTCGGGTGCCCGTTTCATGGTCAATAATACCTGTTGCCATGAATAAAGAAGCTTTAAAAATTGCGTGGTTAATAATATGGAAAATGGCTGCAATCGTCGCCAGCTCAGTGTCTAAACCAAGTAATAAGGTGATAAGACCTAAGTGGCTGATAGTTGAGTATGCCAATAAACCTTTTAAGTCGTGTTTAAACAGGGCGATGTAGGCACCCATCAACAAGGTTGTAAGACCCGTGACACCCACGATAATAAACCACAGTTCTGTGCCCGCTAAAGCCGGATAAAAGCGTGCAAGTAAGAAAATGCCGGCCTTTACCATGGTCGCTGAGTGTAAGTAAGCACTGACCGGTGTCGGTGCGGCCATGGCATGAGGCAACCAGAAGTGGAATGGAAATTGCGCTGATTTGGTGAATGCACCCAGTAATACCAGCACCAATACGAGTGGATACCATTTCGAGCCCTTGATCAGATCGCCATGTTGCAAAATGACGTCTAGTTCATAACTGCCCACCAACTGACCAATCAATACCAAGCCCGCGAGTAAGGCCAGACCACCGGCACCGGTGATCGCCAGCGCCATACGTGCGCCTTTACGTGCTTCTGGGTTATACCACCAGTAACTGATCAACAAAAAAGAACTAACGCTGGTTAGCTCCCAGAAAAACCACATTTGAATCACATTGTTGGCTGTAACAATGCCCAACATGGCCGTCATAAATAGCATTAAATAAGCGTACAGCTTAGCCATTGAGTCTTTGGGACTTAAGTAATAGCGGGCATATAAGATGATAAGCAGACCAATACCCAAGATCAGAATACAAAATAACAGTGCCAAACCGTCCAAGCGAAACGACAGGTTAACCCCTAATTCAGGGATCCACGCTAAGCTAGTGTATAAGGTTTCACCGGCTAGGACTTGTGGGGCCAAATTGATCACAATAGCTAAACAAATAATAGGCATGAGGGCGGTCACGGCAGCACTTTGGTTCCGTGTTAAATTGCCTGTAAAACTCGCAAGTAAACTGCCAATAAGGGATAACAAGGGTATCCACAGCAACGTCATAGTGTTTTAACCTTTCTTTTAGTTACCATTGTCCATGGTAAGCTTTTTATTATGACCCAATTTGTTTTTTATTTGGGCACAAGCGGTACTACTTATAAGATTAGTACAGTGGCGATTAAATATTAATAATTAACCAGTTATACTGACCCGTACCTCCTTTGTCCAGACTCTGTAAAGCTGTTCGGCTAAAACTTAAGCGCACGTTAACAGCCTAGTAACCTACCTAACAAAAATCTATTTAATTCACCACATTGCCGCCATTGATGCGTTTTGCTCTACCCCGTCGGTCTTGCGGTAGTTCTGCCAAGCGTTGTCTCCACTTAGTGCATAGAATAAATCGTTAAAATACAATAACTGCTCCGGCTCACCCAATTGAGCCTGCCAAAGGCGTTTATATTGAGGTGATACGGCAACTTCCGAATGCTCCATAACACTGGTGTACGCAGCGGGTTTATAACCCCGACCATTAGCGCAATATGGGCTTTTTACCCACGCTTGCGGAGGGTTATCACCAACATATAAATTGGCAAAGATTCGTCCTTGCTGTTGGCAATAATCTTGTTGCTCTATTGGCGCTTGGTACTCGTCTATAAACCCGGCAAAATGCATCAACTCATGCACAAAAGTGTGGTACTTAGCCTGAGTACTCAGTTGCATCACTCCGGATTGCACATTGGCAAGCCCTGAACGGGTCATCATGACGATAAAATCAAACCCTTTAGGAAATCGTTCGCTCTGCGAAGCAAGTGCACGCCAATCACAACGGCTAAAATTACGTTCATCAATACCACAATTTAGCTCATCAGCAACGTAGTACGGCGTTGATAAACAGATCAGTCCCGATTGCGGTAAAGGATGCTGCTCGTAGCGTTGTTTCAATTCATCAAGCCGATTCATCGCCTTCAAGCTATCACCCAAAAGCAATATATTATAAGGACATACATCCGCTTGAGCTGACTCAAGTGACAGGTTAAAACCAAGCTCTTGGGCATAATCTTGGGCGCGATTATCCACATCGAAACCTTGTACAAAGCGCCAATGCCACCTTGCTCTATCCGTTAACTTGTTATGCTGCTGCAACGCACTGAGCGAGTGCCATTGTTTATGCTCAACCAGTACGTTCGCTAAGCGGCGCCATACATCATCAGTGACAGATTGATTGGCTTGCATTAATGCTCGCTGCCAATAAACACGCGCGCTTTTATACGCAGTGTCATCGATAAGCTGTAATGCCAAATGCAGCTGCGCGCCAGCGACATCATTTGCAGCTAAATGCCGCAAGCTTTGTTCATTGAGCTGCGCAAAAGAAATGTGGTGTGGAGCGCGATAGTACCACGACAACGCTGAGTTTGGTTTGTCCGCGGCATGAAACATGGCCGTTGACGGTGCATAGGTGTCACTGCCAAACAGCCATATAAGAATGACGAGCAACAGGCTAAAGCGCACCCTCGCCCGCCATAATATCGAGTTCAAGTCGTGCATACTTGTATTCAACAAACTCATACACGTTCGTTGACAGAGCCAACTTTAAGTAATCACTCGCAAGTGACATGTGACCCAAGGCTTGATGATGCTTCGCTAAATAAAAGTAGGCTTCGCACAAGCGCTCAGCATACTCTTGATGCGATTCAACTCCTTTTGGAAGGCTCTCCAAAAGCACCTTTTCACTAATATCACCTTTATAAAACGCAACAAGTTGATATGCCCAATTTTGCGGATCAAGTGCTTGCGCCATCGCATCTAAATTCGCTTTAGCCTGCTTTGGATCCTGAGCTTGTTGGGCTAAATACACCCATAAAACCCGATATGGGTCATCTGGAGCAAAGTTTAAAAATGATTGTAAGTCATCTATAGCCAACCCCGGGCGGTCGCCATAGTAAAGGGCAATGCCACGATTAAGGTACGCATATTGATGCTCGCTGTTAAGCTCTAGTACCGAATCAAACATTTCGTACGCCTTGCCATATTGCTGCATCAAAGTGTGATGAATACCAAGGAAGTTATACACCTCAGCAAGGTCCGGCTTGAGGTTCACAGCACGACTAAAATCAATGCGCGCGAGCGTGCTTAGCCCCAAACTATCAAAGAGCTTGCCGCGGTCATAATACAGTAAGGCTTGTTGATCATTTGCTAGTTCAGCTTGCTCAATAAGCTCCGAATAACGGGCTATGGCAACTTCACTACGATAATCACTGGGAAGAGGTGCTGCGAATGGGACTGCAACAACATATTGAGGACTTTCGGGTGTGCTTTGGCATCCCGTTAGCATGGCTGCCACAACGCTCGAAACACAAAGCGATAGAAGTTTTCTCAAAGTCCTGAACCTATATTTCCGTACATGGACTTTCATTAAAACATAAAAAAGGGGCCTAAACAGCCCCTTTTACAATGCTTTTATCGCTTATTCAGCCTCTTTTGACTCATCAGCAGCTGGCGCAGAACTTTCTTGCGCTTCTTTGATGCTCAAACGTACGCGACCTTGGCGGTCTACTTCTAGTACTTTAACTTTTACTTCCTGACCAACACTTAGGTGATCAGCAACGTTATTCACACGCTCATCGCTGATTTGCGAAATGTGAACTAGGCCGTCTTTACCAGGAAGTACGTTTACGAATGCACCGAAGTCTACGATACGTACAACTTTACCTTCGTAGATTGTGCCTACTTCAAGTTCAGCCGTTAGCTGCTCAACGCGAGCGATCGCAGCGCGTGCACTTTCGCCATTTGTTGCAGCAATTTTAACTGTACCGTCATCTTCGATTTCGATTGTTGTACCCGTCTCTTCAGTAAGCGCACGGATTGTTGCACCACCTTTACCGATAACATCAGCAATTTTCTTAGGTGGAATGTTCACAACATAAATGCGAGGAGCATAGTCTGAAAGCTCAGCAGCTGGTGCAGAAATCGCTTCGTCCATCACGCTAAGGATGTGCAAACGTGCAGCTTGTGCTTGGTTAAGCGCAATTTGCATGATTTCTTTGGTGATACCTTCAATCTTGATATCCATTTGCAGTGCAGTAACACCTTGCGCTGTACCCGCTACTTTAAAGTCCATGTCACCAAGGTGATCTTCGTCGCCTAGGATGTCAGAAAGAACGACGAAGTCGTCGCCTTCTTTCACAAGACCCATTGCGATACCCGCTACAGATGCCTTAGTTGGTACACCTGCGTTCATTAGCGCAAGTGACGTACCACATACTGACGCCATTGACGATGAACCGTTAGATTCTGTGATTTCAGATACTACACGGATTGAGTACGGGAATTCTTCAAGTGTTGGAAGAACCGCAGCAATACCGCGCTTAGCAAGGTTACCGTGGCCGATTTCGCGACGCTTAGGTGAACCGATGAAACCTGTTTCGCCCACACAGAACGGAGGGAAGTTATAGTGCAACATGAAACGGCTTGTTGATGTACCAAATAGGTCATCAACCATCTGTGAATCACGCTCTGTACCAAGTGTTGCAGTTACAAGTGCCTGAGTTTCACCACGTGTGAAAATAGCGCTGCCGTGAGTACGTGCAAGTACGCCAGTTTTAACGTCAAGCGCACGAACCATGTCTGGAGAACGACCATCGATACGCTTTTCACCAGCGATGATGCGACCACGTACGATTTTCTTCTCTAGTGAACCGAAAACGCTTGATACTTCTTGCTCGTCTAGGCTTTCATCTTCGCCAAGCTCTGCACTTAGTTTCTCGATAACTTCCGCTTTTACCGCGCTTAGTGCGTCTTTACGCTCTACTTTATCAGTGATGCGGTACGCTTCACCGATTTTCTCTTCGGCAATTGCAGCTACTTTTTCGTTAAGCGTTTCGTCTTTCTCTGGAGCAGTCCAATCCCATGCAGGTTTACCAGCCTCTGCTGCAAACTCTTTTACTGCATTGATGATTGCTTGTGATTGCTCGTGACCGTATACAACCGCACCTAGCATAACGTCTTCAGGTAGCGTTTCTGCTTCTGACTCAACCATAAGTACGGCATTATCAGTACCAGCAACAACTAGGTCTAGCTTGCTTTCTTTAAGCTCAGTCATTGACGGGTTAAGCACGTATTGACCGTCTAGGTAACCTACACGCGACGCACCGATAGGACCATTGAATGGGATACCAGAAAGCGCAAGCGCCGCTGAAGTACCAATTAACGCAACGATATCTGGTTGGATTTCAGGGTTTACTGACACAACAGTTGCGATTACTTGAACTTCATTTACGAAGCCTTTAGGGAAAAGTGGACGAATTGGACGGTCGATTAGACGTGCAATTAGCGTCTCGCCATCATTAGGACGACCTTCACGCTTTAAGAAACCACCTGGGATACGGCCAGCCGCATACATTTTTTCTTGGTAGTTTACTGTTAGTGGGAAGAAGTCTTGACCTGGGTTCGCTTCACGCTTACCTACTACTGTTACTAAAACAGTTGTATCACCGATGCTAGCAAGTACTGCACCGTCTGCTTGACGTGCGATTGCACCTGTTTCTAGAGTTACTGTGTGTTGTCCGTATTGGAATTCTTTAATAATTGGTTGCACTTAAATGTTTCCTTAAGTTGCAGTTAGCCTATTCACAAACAGTGAATGAACTAAGGGTTTTCTTAAGCACCTCACCAATTACAGTAAATAACCACACTCGTGTGAATGCCTTTATTTACTACAATTGGCAATATGGTGCCATCTAGTTTGCTATGTCGCGAAACTTAGACAGCGCTAAGTATACTCGTCATAGGCGCACAAAAAAAGGGGCGATTAGGCCCCTTTTTCAAACTGGTATCAAAGAATTAGCGACGTAGGCCAAGTTCTTGGATTAGCGCAGTGTAACGCTCGATGCTCTTACCTTTAAGGTAGTTAAGAAGGTTACGGCGCTGGCTTACTTTGCGAAGAAGACCACGACGTGAGTGGTTGTCTTGCTTGTGGTTAGCAAAGTGGCCTTGAAGCTTGTTGATATCTGCAGTTAGAAGTGCAACTTGTACTTCAGGTGAACCAGTGTCGCCTTCAGCGCGTGCAAATTTAGCAATGATATCTGCTTTTTCTTGGTTGCTTAGTGACATAATTTACTCCAAAAAATGAGTGTTTACATACGGTAAGAGCCGATCACTAATCCAGCCCCACCAATTGAGCGCGCTATTTTACCAATATAGTAAATAACTACAAGTTATTTGTAATGGCAACAGCGCGTTTTGCTTTTAAATGGCCATGTTGGTTGCGCTCTCCCACACCGAGGAAGCGCTCACCACAGCGCACTGCACATACCTCTTGCGGTACGTCGCCGATAACAACTGTTTGCCCATGAGCGAACGCAATTGCTTGCTCGTCGTTTACTTCAACACTGGGTAAATCTTGCACCGCGGTGTCCATCGGCAGCAGTAATGGGTCAAGTACATCAGCAGGAGCGATGTCTTTGCTTTTGGCATCGTCAAGCAGAGATTGTAACTCTTCTAGGGTAACCATTTTTTCACTTGGATAATGACCAACCTTAGAGCGATGTAACATGATCACATGAGCGCCACAGCCTAATAACTCACCTAGGTCATCGACAATCGTGCGAATGTAGGTGCCTTTTGACACATGCGCTGTCATTTGGATTTCATTTGCTTGCTCATCAAACTCATCCAAAGTCAGACTGTACACCGTTATACGACGACACTTACGCGGTACTTCAATGCCTTCACGCGCATATTTGTATAATGGCTGCCCTTGATATTTAAGTGCAGAATACATCGACGGGTATTGATCGGACTCACCAATAAACCCCGCCACATGCTCTTCGATTTGCGCCTTGGTCACATTGACGTCGCGCGTCTCGACCACCTCACCATCAGCATCTGATGTGGTAGTACGCTCGCCTAGTTTTGCTCTAACAACATAGGTTTTATCCGTATCAAGTAGAAACTGGCTAAACTTAGTCGCTTCACCAAAACATATTGGCAGCATGCCTGTTGCAAGCGGGTCTAGCGCACCAGTATGCCCGGCTTTTTGCGCAAAATAGATCCCTTTAGCTTGTTGCAGTGCACGGTTACTAGAAATACCTTGCGGCTTATGTAGCAGAAGTACGCCATCAACTGGACGGCCTTTGGTACGTCTGGCCATGGTATTTACTCTTCCTCGTCCGTGTGCGTGCCGCGCTTTTGCTCATCTTCGCGCATCACTGAATCAACAAGGTTTGAAATACGCATACCTTCCATCAACGACGTATCAATAACGAAACGAAGCTCAGGTACGATACGAGCACGGATCCGCTTTCCTAATAAAGAGCGAATATAGCCGCTTGCGTCGTTAAGAATACGCATGCTTTGTTTCGTTTTGCTTTCATCTTCTTGGTTAAATACCGTGACGAAGATTTTTGCATAAGACAAATCTCGGGACACTTCAACCGCTGATACGGTTACCATTCCTAGACGTGGGTCTTTGACTTCACGTTGGATAATAACAGCGATTTCTTTTTGAATTTGTTGCGCTACGCGCTCTGTGCGAGAAAACTCTCTCATTGCCACCACTTAATTTTAAAGATACCCAATGCGGCACCTTAGCGTCGATTATGGGTATTACACAATGCACAAATGGGGGCACAAAGGCCCCCATCAATTTTTTGGGTTAACGAGGCTTATAGTGAACGTTGAACTTCAACCGTCTCGAATACTTCGATTTGGTCGCCAACTTTCACGTCGTTGTAGTTCTTAACGCCGATACCACATTCCATACCGTTACGAACTTCTTGTACGTCGTCTTTAAAGCGACGAAGTGATTCAAGTTCACCTTCATAGATAACAACGTTATCACGAAGTACACGGATAGGGGCGCTGCGTTTAACAACACCTTCAGTAACCATACAGCCTGCAATTGCACCAATCTTTGGTGACTTAAACACGTCACGTACTTCAGCAAGACCAATGATCTCTTGCTTAAATTCTGGTGCAAGCATACCTGACATCGCCTGCTTCACTTCTTCAATCAGGCTGTAGATAACGCTGTAGTAACGTAGGTCTAGGTTCTCAGCTTCAATCACTTTACGTGCAGATGCATCAGCACGTACGTTAAAGCCAACAACGATTGCATTTGAAGCTGCAGCTAATGTAGCGTCAGTTTCAGTAATACCACCTACACCTGAACCTACAATCTTCACTTTTACTTCATCAGTAGAAAGCTTAGTTAATGAATCAGAAATTGCTTCAATTGAACCTTGTACGTCAGCTTTAAGTACCACGTTAACTTCAGATACATCGCCCTCGGTCATGTTAGCAAACATGTTTTCAAGCTTCGCTTTCTGTTGACGTGCTAGCTTCACTTCGCGGAATTTACCTTGACGATACAATGCTACTTCACGCGCTTTACGCTCGTCACGAACAACCGTTGCTTCATCACCTGCTGCTGGGATACCAGATAGACCTAGAATCTCAACTGGGATAGATGGACCTGCCGACTTGATGTCTTTACCGTTCTCATCTTTCATCGCACGAACGCGGCCGTATTCTAGACCACACAGTACAATATCACCTTGGTTAAGCGTACCTGATTGAACAAGGATAGATGCAACTGGACCACGGCCTTTATCTAGGCGTGATTCAATAACAACACCTGCCGCCATACCTTCAGTCGGAGCGGTAAGCTCAAGGATTTCAGCCTGCATGAGTACTGCTTCAAGAAGATCGTCAATACCCAGACCTGTTTTCGCAGAGATATGCACGAATTGCGTGTCACCACCCCACTCTTCAGGGATAACGTCAAGCTGAGCTAGCTCGTTCTTAACGCGATCTGGGTCGATACCTTCTTTATCCATCTTGTTTACTGCGATGATCAAAGGAACACCTGCAGCACGGGCGTGCTGAACCGCTTCTTTAGTCTGTGGCATTACACCATCATCCGCTGCAACAACAAGGATTACGATATCCGTTGCTTTCGCACCACGAGCACGCATTGAGGTAAACGCTGCGTGTCCAGGAGTATCAAGGAAGGTGATCATGTGACCGTTTGTTTCAACGTGGTATGCACCAATATGCTGCGTAATACCACCGGCCTCACCTGAAGCAACTTTCGCTTTACGAATGTAGTCAAGTGTTGACGTCTTACCGTGGTCAACGTGACCCATAACAGTAACAACCGGTGCACGAGGAACTGCTTTACCTTCTTCGTTACGATCGCTTAGTACTTTCTCTTCTAGTTCGTTTTCACGAACAACAACCACTTTATGGCCCATTTCTTCTGCAACAAGTTGCGCAGTTTCTTGGTCAATCACTTGGTTGATGGTAACCATGTCGCCCATTTTCATCATGGTTTTAACTACTTCGGCACCTTTTACAGCCATACGAGATGCAAGTTCAGCAACCGTGATAGTCTCGCCGATACGCACTTCTTGCTTTTTATCAGCAACTGGCTTTTGGAAACCATGTTGTAAAGACGTAGGCGCTTTAAGCTTACCTTTTTTGCCTTTACCAAACTTCATTGGCGCTTCTGCTTCTTTGCCTTTTGGCTTTTTCTTCTTACGACGCGCGCTCTTCTCTTCGCGTGCATCTGACTCGTCTTCCGCTTCACGAGCATATGTAGAAGTTGTAAGGTGGTGATCCGCAGTCTCTTCACGACGTTTGCGTTCCTCTTCCTCTTGCTTCCAGCGTGCTTCGTTCTCTTCGGCTAGGCGACGAGCTTCTTCTGCTTGACGTTTCGCTTCTTCTTCAGCTTTCTTCAATGCTGCCTCTTCTGCTTCTTTCTGTAAGCGCTCAGCTTCTTCACGCTCTTTTTGAGTTTGCGCGCTGTCCTTTGCAGATGTTTTACTTTCTTTGCGCTGTGAGTCCGCTTTACGTTTCGCTTCTTCTTTAGCCTTACGTTCCGCTTCTTCTTTGGCTTTACGCTCGGCTGCTTCTTTAGCTTTGTGCTCTGCTTCTTCTTTAGCTTTACGCTCTGCTTCTTGCTTCGCCTGCTCTTGGGCCTCTAAACGTGCTTGCTCTTGGGCTTCTAAACGCGCTTGCTCTTGTTGCTCTTCAAGAGCACTCTTCTTCACGTAGGTGCGCTTTTTGCGCACTTCTACTTGAACTGACTTTGCCTTACCCGTAGAACCAGTCACACTGAGTGTGCTCTTTTTCTTACGTTGCAGTGTCATTCGCTCTGGACCTGTCGCACCAGCACCACCGTGCTGCTTCGACAAATGATCAAGCAGTTGTTCTTTTTCAGACTCATTTACTTGGTCGCCAGCTTGCTTCTTAATGCCAGCACTGTCCAATTGCTGGAGCAATTTATCAACAGTTGTACCAATGTCCTCGGCTAGTTTTGCTACACTTACTTCTGCCATATTGTTTGTTACCTCCGTTAATAAATTACTCTTCACCGAACCAGCAAATGTTACGTGCAGCCATAATTAGGTCGCCCGCTTCCTGCTCTGAAAGCTCTGTAATCTCTACTAGTTCGTCAATACCTTGCTCAGCTAGATCTTCAAGCGTTACAACGCCTTTACTTGCCATGACATAAGCAAGATGGCGATCTAGGCCTTCAAGGTTTAATAGGTCTTCAGCTGGTTCAGCACCTTCAAGACTTTCTTCGTCTTTCAATGCTTTAGTCGTAAGCGCATCTTTTGCACGGTTACGCAGCTCTTCAACAGTCTCTTCGTCAAGACCGTCGATTTCTAGGAATTCGCTTGTTGGTACATAAGCGACTTCTTCAAGTGTTGAAAAGCCTTCACCAATTAATAGCTCAGCGAAATCATCATCAATATCCAAACCTTCAGTGAACAGCGAAATCAGTTTATCTGACTCAGCTTGGTTCTTAGTTTGCATATCTTCTACTGTCATCACGTTAAGCTCCCAACCTGTTAGTTGGCTTGCTAAACGGACGTTCTGACCATTACGGCCAATTGCTTGCGCTAGGTTGTCTGCTTCAACCGCGATGTCCATTGAACGAGAATCTTCGTCCATCACGATCGACGCTACTTCCGCTGGCGCCATTGCATTGATAACGAATTGTGCTGGGTTATCATCGTAAAGTACGATGTCAACACGCTCACCACCAAGCTCTGTTGAAACGGCTTGAACACGCGCACCGCGCATACCCACACACGCACCTACAGGATCAATACGCTTGTCGTTTGATTTAACAGCGATTTTAGCGCGTGAACCAGGATCACGTGCCGCAGCGCGCAATTCAATCATTTCTTCGCCAATTTCTGGCACTTCAATGCGGAAAAGTTCCATCAACATTTCTGGCTTAGAACGTGTTACGAACAGCTGTGCACCGCGTGCTTCTGGACGTACAGCATAAAGTAGACCACGTACACGGTCGCCAGGACGGAAGTTCTCGCGCGGCAGCATGTCTTCGCGATAAATCACTGCTTCTGCGTTATTGCCTAAATCAAGAACGATTGCATCACGGCTTGCCTTTTTAACAACACCGGTTACTAACTCGCCTTCCTGATCTTTGTATGCTTCAACAACCAGTGCACGCTCTGCTTCACGTACTTTTTGTACGATAACCTGCTTTGCCATTTGTGTTGTGATACGGTCAAATTTGATTGACTCGATTTGCTCTTCAACAAAATCGCCAAGTTGTAGGTGTGGCTCTTCAACTTGAGCCGCTTCTAGCGTGATTTCACGATAAGGGTTTTCTAAGCTGCCATCTTCTTGCGCTTCAACGATTTCCCAGCGACGGAAAGTGTCGTACTCGCCCGTTTTACGGTCGATAGATACGCGCACATCAATGTCACCATCGTGTTTTTTCTTTGTTGCGGTCGCTAGTGCGAACTCTAATGCTTCAAAAATTTTCTCTTTGGGGACCGCTTTTTCATTGGAAACGGCTTCCGCCACCAATAGGATTTCTTTTGCCATAGGTATTGCCTCGCTTGCCCTATTCCTTCGCACTAAAATTAAAGTTTTGCGATGATATTCGCACGTTCAATGTTGCTGATCATGAGCATAAACTCTTCGTTATCAACACTGATTGTGATCATGTCACCGTTAACTGCTACTAGGTCGCCTTTGAAATTACGACGACCATCTTGTGGAAGCTTGGTTCTTAACCTAACTTCTTCACCCACTGCATTTTGATAATGTTCTGGTTTGAACAGTGGACGATCTACGCCAGGCGAAGACACTTCCAAATCATATTCATTGGTAATTGGGTCTTCTACATCGAGGATCGCGCCAACTTGTCGACTTACATCAGCACAGTTGTCAACCGTAATGCCATCTGGATGATCGATATACACACGCAAGGTGGAATGACGACCCGCTTGAATAAACTCAAGCCCCAGAAGTTCGAAGTCTAATGCTTCAACCGCTGGTGTTAACATCTCAGTTAATGTTTGTTCGAGCTTTGTCACGAAACTTCTCCATAGAAACAAAAAAAGGGCTAAAGCCCCATTCTCAATGCAGATACAACAACGCCCCGAACCAAGCGGGGCGTCACACTGGAATCGTCGAGTGTCAACGACTCCTGATTTACTGCGCGGCCTAGGGCCAAGCTTGGCTGCGGGCTATATCTGCACGATAAACCGCTGCGACGACTTAGCAAAATCTCTTCTGCTAAACGCAAAACGCGCATTTCAAAGAATGCGCGAACATCAAATAAAACAGATAACGACTTAGGTTATTTGTTTTTGAATCTGTTGCATGAAGGATATAAAACTGACCTTCATTCGTGGCACCTATTATAGTGGTGCGCGCCTCAATAAGCAACCAAAGATACACGTTTAACTGCGCTTGAGACATTAAAAAACCAAGCATATAGCTTGGTTTTTTAATTTGGTGCCGTGAGCGGGACTTGAACCCGCACGAGCATAGCTCACCACCCCCTCAAGATGGCGTGTCTACCAATTCCACCACCACGGCTTAAACTGTATTAGTTTGGAACGTCAGGGTTAGTACTCTTAGGTTCCTCAACAGGCACTTCATTTGCGGCTTCACTTACAGTTTCTACTGCTGGAGCTGCTTGAAGATTTTCCCATTCATCAGTTTTCTTGATTTGACCTGCAGTTAGATTACCTAACACAATGCTCAAAACGAAGAATACTGTTGCTAACAAAGTAGTGGTTTTTGTCATGAAGTTACCAGCGCCTGACGAACCGAAAACGGTTGCCGAAGCGCCTGCACCAAATGACGACCCCATGTCAGCGCCTTTACCTTGTTGGATTAACACGAAACCAATCAATGCTAATGCAACAATTAAATAAATAACTAAAAGAATCTCGTACATTTAATTCTATCCTTTTGCACTTTCACAGATGCTGATGAACGCATCTTTTTTCAGACTTGCGCCGCCAATTAGGCCACCGTCAATATCTGGTTGTGCAAATAATTCACTACTATTTTTTTCGTTTACGCTGCCACCATAAAGGATTTGCAAGCGCTGTGCTATTTGCTCATCTAATGATGCCAACTTAGCACGAATAAATTGGTGTACTTGTTGAGCTTGCTCTGGCGTTGCAGTTTTACCTGTGCCAATGGCCCAAACCGGCTCGTATGCTATCACAGATTGCTCGAGACCAGCCACACCTAATTTGTCAATCACCGCGTCAATTTGCGCACTGATCACTGATTCTGTTTCATTTTGCTCTCGCTGCTGCTCTGTTTCGCCAACACACAGCACTGGAGTTAATCCTTGCTGCTGAGCCATGACAAACTTTTGCGCAACTACATCATCGCTTTCGCCGAAGATATGACGACGTTCTGAGTGACCGACTAGGGCATACTTTGCACCTAGCTCTTTCGCTAAACTTGCTTGTATTTCGCCTGTGTACGCGCCAGATTCAAATTCTGATACCGTTTGCACACCGGTTACAACATCTAGTTTCGCTGACTCACCCACGAGTAAAGCGGGAACAAATAGAGCAACATCTACGCTTTGGTCATTGCTAACGGCTTCTATTGAAGATGCCATTTCGTTTAACAGTTCTACAGAACCATTTAACTTCCAGTTACCTGCCACAAAGGGCTTACGTGACGCCATGTTTTACTCCATGTTCGAAAGCGGGCGAGATACTAACGTGACTCGCCCAAAGTTACAAGATTTTATTTTAGCGAGAGCGTTTAACTGCTCACACTTTCAACAACTTGCGCAATTTTTTGACTGTAATCGAGCACTTGCTTCTCTTGCTCAGCTTCGACCATAACTCGTACAACTGGCTCTGTGCCTGATTTGCGCAACAAAACACGGCCTTTACCGTCAAGTAAACGCTCTACTTCAACTACCGCATCTTGCACTTCTTGGGCTTGTGTTGGATCGGTGCCTGGTTGGTAACGCACATTAATCATGTTCATTGGGTACTTTACAAACCCTTGGCCTAGGTCACGCAAAGTTTTATTGGTTGTAACCATGGCTGCCAGCACTTGCAAGCTTGAGATGATGCCATCACCGGTGCTAATCAAATCAAGATTAAGAATGTGTCCTGAGCTTTCGCCACCAATTTTCCAGCCCTTCTCTTTGAGTAACTCCATCACGTAACGGTCACCCACTTTTGAGCGCGCGAAATCAATACCTTTGTCTTTGAGTGCGTTTTCAAGACCCATATTCGACATCACTGTGCCAACTACACCACCGCCGAGTTGGTCCTGCTCATGAAGAGCGCTAGCAATAATATAAACAATGTCGTCACCATCAAACACCTGGCCTTTATGATCTACCATCATGACGCGGTCACCGTCACCATCATAGGCAATACCCACATCAGCGCCTTCATCCATCACTTTGCGTTTAAGGGCAGCAACGTCTGTTGCACCACATTTAGCATTGATGTTGAGACCATTTGGCTCACAGGCAAATGGGATAACCTCGGCACCGAGTTCTTGCATTACCGCAGGAGCAATGTGATAGGTCGCACCGTTTGCACAATCAAGAACGATTTTTAATCCTTCTAATGAGTGTCCTTGTGGGAACTGACTCTTACAAAATTCGATGTAACGACCATCAGCACTGGCAAGGCGGCGTGCCTTACCTAACTTTTCAGATGGCACACACTCCATTGGCTGGTCCATCATTGCTTCGATTTCAAGCTCAACGCTGTCTGGCAATTTTAGGCCTTCACTGGAGAAGAATTTAATACCATTGTCATGATAAGGGTTGTGTGATGCGCTGATCACAATCCCTGCTTCTGCACGGAAAGTTTGCGTAAGGTAAGCAACTGCCGGAGTTGGCATAGGACCAAGGAGCACAACATCGATGCCTGCCGCTATCAAGCCTGACTCGAGTGACGTCTCGAGTAAGTAGCCTGAAATACGTGTGTCTTTACCGATAATTACTTTGCGAGTACCAATTTTTGATAATACTCTGCCCGCAGCCCAGCCAAGTTTTAAGGCAAATTCTGGTGTAATAGGGAACTCACCCACTAAACCACGAACGCCATCTGTTCCAAAATATTTTCTATTGCTCATTAATGCATACTCCTACGCTTTATACTGCTGGTTGCGTTTGCAACGGGTTGCACGTTGCTTCGTGCACACGCACCACATCAACGGTTTGCTGTACATCATGTACACGCAGAATCACGGCGCCCTTTTGCAGACAAATTAATGCCCCTGCTAAACTGGCACTCAAACGCTCATCTGCTGGGCGGTTGAGTAACTGCCCAAACATCGATTTACGAGACAGTCCAGTCAATATGGGATAGCCAAGATTTTGTAATTTATCTAATTGTGCCAACAACTGATAATTATGTTGTAGCGATTTTCCAAACCCAAAACCGGGGTCGATCATAATGTGTTCCGGTTTTATACCTGCCTCAATGCACTGGTTTGCTCTGTGTTCAAGAAATTCACAGACCTGTGACGTGACATCGTCATAATGAGGTGCTGTTTGCATCGAACGAGGTTGCCCTTTCATATGCATTAAGCACACAGGAATATCTGCAGCGACTGCAGCCTGCAACGCTCCAGGTTCTTGCAATGCGCGCACATCATTAATGATATCCGCCCCCGCATGAACAGCCGCTGTCATCACAGCCGCTTTGCTGGTATCGATAGATATCACGCAGTCACTTTGCTTTCGAAGCGCTTTAATCACGGGAATAACACGAGCAAGTTCTTCTTGCTCCAACACATCTGAAGCTCCAGGTCGCGTTGACTCGCCACCGATATCGATAATAGTCGCGCCTTGCTCAAGCATGGTTAATGCTCTTTTGACAGCGCTATCAACTTCGTTGTGTTGTCCACCATCAGAAAATGAGTCTGGTGTTACATTGAGGATCCCCATTACATGAGGGATAGTCAGGTCGAGTATTCGACCTCGAGGTAAAGATAACATTGTTATTCTTGTCTCTATTGCGCGGTTTTGCGCTTAATTCGCAGCGCAAGGAAAAGCCCCAATGCTATTTGGGGCTTTAATTTCTTACTTATCGTCTTGAGTGCTTGGTGAATCATCGACTACTGATGACGACTCATCACTGGGCTGCGATTTAGCTTTTGCTTCAGGTTCAGCCTTTGTCTCTGGCTTTCTATCGTGAGCGTCGCTTGGTGGACGTACTTCACGACGAGCCATGAGATCATCAATTTGCTTGGCATCAATGGTCTCGTACTTCATCAACGCGTCTTTCATGGTATGCAAGATATCCATGTTGTCACGCAAGATTTGCTCTGCGCGTTGGTAGTTGCGGTCAGAAAGTTCTCTTACCTCAACATCGATTGCCTTCGCTGTTTCATCAGACATACTCATAGTACGTGATGAACCACGTCCCATGAACACCTCGCCCTCTTCTTCAGCATAAAGAAGTGGGCCCATTTTCGAGCTCAAGCCCCATTGCGTCACCATCTTGCGTGCGATCTGTGTGGCACGTTCGATATCGTTGCTCGCACCAGTGGTCACCTTGTCATCACCATAAATCAATGCTTCAGCAATACGGCCACCGTAGAGACTTGAAATCATGGACTCTAAGTGTTGTTTAGAGTGACTCACTCGGTCTTGCTCAGGCAAGTACATGGTTACACCTAAAGCGCGACCACGAGGAATGATTGACACCTTATACACAGGGTCATGCTCAGGCACCATGCGACCAACAATCGCGTGACCTGCTTCATGATAAGCGGTCATCTCTTTTTCTTCTTCAGACATAACCATTGATTTGCGCTCTGCACCCATCATGATCTTGTCTTTCGCTGCATCAAATTCCGCCATACTAACAACACGCTTGTTACCTCGTGCAGCGAAAAGTGCAGCCTCGTTTACGAGGTTAGCCAGATCTGCGCCTGAGAAACCAGGTGTACCACGAGCGATCACTGACGCTTCAACGTCGTCTGCCAGTGGTACTTTGCGCATATGTACTTTAAGAATTTGCTCACGACCACGGATATCGGGCAGACCAACAACAACTTGACGGTCAAAACGACCAGGTCGAAGTAATGCTGGGTCTAGAACATCTGGACGGTTTGTCGCAGCGATAACAATAATACCTTCGTTACCTTCGAAACCATCCATCTCAACGAGCATTTGGTTAAGTGTTTGCTCACGCTCATCGTGACCACCACCCATACCGGCACCACGCTGGCGGCCAACGGCATCAATCTCATCGATAAAGATGATACAAGGCGCTGCCTTTTTCGCCTGTTCAAACATGTCACGCACACGAGATGCACCAACACCAACGAACATTTCTACGAAATCAGAACCGGAAATAGTAAAGAACGGTACCTTGGCTTCACCGGCTACCGCCTTAGCAAGGAGCGTTTTACCTGTACCTGGAGGGCCTACCATCAACACCCCCTTAGGGATGCTACCGCCAAGTTTTTGAAACTTTGATGGGTCGCGTAAAAAATCAACCAATTCTGTTACGTCTTCTTTTGCTTCATCACAACCGGCAACGTCTGCAAAAGTCGTCTTAACTTGGTCTTCGCTCATCAAGCGCGCTTTGCTCTTACCGAAAGACATGGCGCCCTTGCCGCCACCGCCTTGCATTTGACGCATGAAGAAAATCCACACACCAATGAGCAGGAGCATTGGGAACCACGACACGAAAATAGTCTGTAAGAAGGACTGGCCTTCAGGTTGAACACCTTTGACGTTGACGTTGTTCTTCAGTAAATCATTAATAAGGTCTTCGTCGTACATTGGCATGATGGTCTGAAAACGCGAACCATCAGTTTTCTCACCAGTGATAACGCCAGTGCCACGATCAACAACAACTTCACGTAACTGACCGCCACGTACATCCTTTACAAATTGGGTATAACTGGTTTGTCTATCTAGGTCGTCAGAGCCATTAAAGTTCTGAAAAACAGACATCAAAACCACGGCAATTACAAGCCAGAGTATTAAATTCTTTGCCATATCACTCAAGGTGTTAACCTCTTGTATCTCAATTAATTAAAATTCAACTTTCCCGACAACTGTACTACAGTTTGTAGCCTGTCGCTACTACATATACCTCGCGAGAGCGGGCTCTCGACGCATCGGGCTTACGGATTTTTACACTGCGAAAGCTATCACGAACGTCCTTTACAAACTGATCAAAACCTTCGCCTTGGAACACTTTTACTGCGAACGCGCCGTTTTTCTTTAGAACCTGATGACACATATCCAATGCCAACTCCACAAGATACATACTTCCTGCTTGGTCGGTACTCATGTTCCCACTCATATTCGGAGCCATGTCTGAAAACACAACATCAACGTTCTTGCCATCTATACGTTGCAATAACGCATTTAGCACAGCCTCTTCGCGAAAATCACCTTGCAAAAAGTCAACGCCTGCTAACGAGTCCATCGGCAAGATGTCGCACGCGATCACCTGACCATCATCGCCAACTTGCTGCGCAAGATACTGTGACCAGCTGCCAGGTGCAGCGCCAAGGTCAACCACAGTCATACCCTCGCGGATTAATTTATCTTTTTGTTGGATTTGTTCGAGTTTGAACACAGCGCGAGAACGCCACCCATGTTTTTGTGCCTCATGCACATAGTGATCATCAACATGCTCTTTAAGCCAACGCTTAGAACTTGCTGAATGCTTTTTATTAGCCATAAATTAACACGCAACTTAATAGTAATATCTGCTAGATGGCGGTAGAATACCGATAATTCAAGCTTGAATCAGCAAAATTTAGAAAATCTATGAAACTATCGAATAAACAAAAGCAGTATCTTAAAAGCCTTGCACACCCACTGAAACCAGTGGTTCTGCTTGGTGCTAACGGCCTAACAGAGGGTGTTATCGCCGAAATTGACAGTGCTTTGAATATTCACGAATTGATCAAAGTGAGAGTTCCAACCAATGATCGCGAAACCAAAGCGCTTATCTTTGAAGCAATTATTCGTGAAACTGGTGCTCACAAAGTACAAAGCATTGGTCATATCATTGCCTTGTATCGTCAAAGTGAAGACAGAAAAATCCAATTGCCTCGCAATTAACTAGGTCAACACGCCCTACAAAAGGTCAGCATTGCTGACCTTTTTTGTTTGTCTCTACTGCGCATAAGGCAACGTGCTCGCTTGCCAGTAACTGATCGATAAACTGAGTGGTTAAATCATTGATCACACCACTTTCAGCGTTAAGAAGAAGACTAAAGCCGACATCAAGTCTTGGTATAATCACAATATCCGTGCGATACCCCTGCACCCAGCCACTGTGGTAATAAATAGTTTCCTTATCATACTCATATATGCGCCAACCCAACCCGTAATGGGCTTGTGTTACATGTTCGCGCCAAACGCGACGCCGCTTTTCTTTACTTGTTAGCGTGTACGGCTGAACTTGAGAGTGCAACGCTTGTTGCGGCAAAACACTTGGGTATAACCCTAATTGCGCCTTGAGCCATTGCACCATATCCGCCGCGCTGGCATTAACTCCAGCCGCGGGCAGCACTTTGTAGTAGTTCTTTTTAAGCCGTGCGGTATGCCATGCCTTTCTGCCTCGAACATGGGGGTAGGCAAAGTTATCATCGGCGACCATGCCTTGGTAGCCCACACTGGCATCACGCATTCTCAGCGGTCGAAAAATAAATTCATTCATCCACGTCTGATAATCCATGCCACTAGCACGCTCAATAACATCACCGACCAAAGAAAACATCACATTTTGGTAGCCATAACATTGCCCTGGCTGACACAGAGGCTCCACTTTAAGTAATCGCTCAACGATATCTTCATAGGGCATACGAGATTCAATAAGATTGTCGTACGCATTGGGCACTAAGCCACTGGCATGGCTGAGTAAGTGATACACTTTGAGGTCTTCATTGTAGCGACTGCTGCGTATTTCAGGTAAATAATCGCGTACAGGTGCATCCAAGGTAATAACGCCCTGAGCAGCTAATTTTGCAGCCAATGAGCCGGCGAACGTTTTTGAAACAGACGCTAAACGAAAACGTGTATTTACATCGACTTGGCGACCCTTTCTTAGTTTCGTTTTACCAAAGCCAAGCGCTACCGACGGATGAGACGTGTGTACAATAGATAAAGCGGCACCCGGTATTTTCTTTTGCTTTAATTGGCGCTCTAGGTCGGCCACATATTTGTCGATAAATTGTTGCCATTGCTGTGCATCAGCCGGGCCTTGGCTGGCGTTCACATACCTAGGCACCACCATAAAACTAACCAACACCCAAAGGGCGAAAAATAAACTGCTTTTTTTCATTTTTATTGTTGCTAACAGATCTAATGGTGCAAATAATATCATGAACTTTGTTATAAACTCACGTACAATGCTGGTCTAATTGTGCGTTCAAGGCGTCTAAATCGGCAGGCGATTCGGGAAATGAAAGTTAACAACATCAGAACTAAAAACTTCTTATCCACCACATTATTACTGACTCTGACTACGTTAGCTGGCTGTAGCAGTTTACAGATGCCCAGCCTGATGCAGCAAAAAGAAGCTGAGCGTGTGCGTATGCCCGTAAAACCAGCCCTGAGCGAGCGCACCTATTTGCTCGAATATCAAACCGAACATCAAAGCCCACGCGTCAAATCAGTACAATTGCCAGCGCATGTTGTGCGTAAAGGGCAAACCGTCAGCATTGACGATCAACAGGTCGCACTCACTGATCGCTTACGAGAGCGTTTAGTTAGCATTTTCAATGACAAACAATTGGTCGTTGTTAATGATGCAAAACGAGCCGATTATGTGCTGAGCATCAATCAGCTAGATATATCTGAGACAACGGACGCCCAATACACCCTAGCCAATAGCCATATCCTTGAGAGTGAATCGCTCATTGAGGAGCTTGCTCGTCGCAGTTGCAGTAACATCTCTGGGTCAGTAAGTATGAAGCTCTCCCATCGCGCTTCTAAAGATGTGGTGTGGTTTGCGAAGTCATCGTTAGATACTGCGAGCTTTCAACGCAACCCCCTTCGATATCAACTGACATTAACACAGCGCATTGAAAACTATGAACAAGTGCAGAATTTTGTGGCAACACATAACAGCCCTGACGCACTTGCTGAGCGAGGCGATAAACCAGCGCCTGTTGCACCTGAATATAAGGTAATTACGCACAATTCCGCGTTAGAGAAAGTTGTTGGAGCATGCAGTGTCACAGAAGTCAGTGCCTTAGTGCCTGATTTACACTACTATCTGTCCGGGATCTTATTAGAGAAAATTAACATTCTCTAGCGCCCTATTCTGTAAGTACAAGGCGATAATTTCCTACAATTTCTTACAGTTTTTGGCATCAGTGCTAACTAAAATAAAAAGAAAAAGTGAGATTTATGCCACTTCGACCAGCCCTCGTTTTTATTTTGTCTTTGCTGCTGTGCACACACGCGACGGCGAGCAACCGCTATTACTCTGATAACCAGTTGGAGCCACAACAAGGTTTTAACTGGGATTGGAGCATTGGTGCCGGCTATTACATTGAAGACTCTTATCTTGTCGGTTTAGACTCCTATGACGACGGGTTGGAACCCGATCTCAACCTTGTCATCACCTACAACAATTTCTATTTAGACGTTGATCACAGCCAACTTAGTGGCGGTATCGTGATTGGCTACTCGCTGATTGATAAATACGATTGGGGCCTAGATTTAGTGGGCACTAACATGCAATCGGGGTTTGATGAAACTGGCTTAAAAGTGTATGACCGTGATGTCATTGAGGAGCTCGAAGGAATTGACCGCAGGCATTATGACTTCGATGCAGGGTTAAGACTCTCGAGACGCTTTGATGATACGCAGTTGTCTTTTGAGTTACTCCATGATGTCACGGGTACCCATAACGCATGGATTTTTACCGCATTTTTGTCACACATTCAGCAGTATCGCAACTGGGAGTTTCGTGCAGGTATCGGCATGAATTACTACGACAGCGATTTCACCGATTACTATTTTGGCATTGATGCCAATGAGGCGCGTGAGTCTCGACCCATTTACCGCGCTGATGCATCGCAGTCTTACATGGTGGAATTTCATGCTGAATATCCATTGTCACAAAACTGGGTGTTCTTAGCTGGTTGGTTATCTACATGGTTTTCACAAGGAATTACGCAAAGCCCTATCATTTCACAGTCATATCAACACAAAGCCAAGGTGGGCGTGCGTTATGTCTTTTAAGCTATGGGCTGCACTTGCTGTTAGTTGTCTGGGCACTGTGAGCCAAGCGCAGGCTAAAGAATCCATAACTCAAAATGCCGCGCCCGAACAGGTGCCCGAATCTTTATTGAGCACTCCCAACACCTGCGTTGCCTTGAGGCAAGGGAGAACGTGTTACTCAGATATTACTTTTGCATGGCAAGTCAGTAATGAAGGCCATTTTTGTATTCGCCAACAATCCCAAAACTCGCCCTTGCATTGCTGGAACAACATTAAACAAGGTGAAGTCACGGTGGATTTTGCTAGCGCCACGGCGCAAATTTATGAAATGGTAAACATGCAAACACAACAAGTCGTAGCGCAAAGCGAAGTCAAAGTGCAATGGGTATACACCAGCAAACAAAAAAAACGTAGGTGGAGATTATTCTGATATGAGCCAACAACCGCACATTCTTGTTGTAGAAGACGATGTTTCGCTCAGCGAGTGGATGGTCGAATTTCTAAGTCAAAATGGCTATCAGGTCGGTACATGTGACAATGGGTCCGCGGTGGAGCAGTATGTTCGCCAGCATACCCCAGACCTCATTCTTTTAGATATTATGCTACCAGGACTTGATGGCATTACCGTATGCACGCGCTTAAGGCAGTTTTATTCCAATCCCATCATTATGCTCACCGCCAGAGATGATGAACTCGACGAAGTCGTTGGCCTTGAAGTAGGTGCCAGTGATTATATCGCCAAACCTGCAAGGCCCAGAGTGCTACTGGCACGTATCAAAGCGAATTTGCGTGATGCCACGGACGATACGCCACAAAAAAACGAACACCATATTATCGAAGTCGGTAACCTCTTCATTGACACACAAGCGCACCGCGTCTCTTTCGCCGGTGAGCATATTGAGCTTTCTAATGCGGAATTTTCTTTACTGGCCTACCTCGCGCAGCACGCCGGGGAAGTGGTCGATAGAGACTCTGTGTTCAAAGCAGTCAAAGGGCGTGAATATGACGGGCTTGACCGCAGCATTGATGTTGTTATTTCAGCGCTACGCAAACGTTTCAATGATAATCCTACTCAACCACAACGCATCAAAACGATTTGGGGGAAAGGTTATCTTCTGGTCAAAGATGCGTGGTAACCTCGTTGCATAAAGGACTCTGGGCGTGAAAAAACTGTATCTTTCTTTGTTATGTACGGCACTATTAAGTGTGGTTCTGCTCAGCTGGCTTATTGATAGTTTTACCAGCGATAACAAAGAATATGATGACTTTACAACCCAGCGTGAAGTACTTTCAGCGATGACCTCTTACCTAGCTTCATATCCACAAGAGCAGCAAGTAACACAATTTGAAAAGCTCAAATCGCATTTTAGTTTAGACATCGAGTTATCTAGCAATGCAGCGCTCGCACTGCCCCCTGCACTGCAAGAGCAATTGTATCAACCCCAAGGGCTCATTCTGGAGGACGAGCAAGGCCTGTATCTGGTGCGTTCTGATGAGCAATTACATCGCCGCCATCTCATCGCACGCCTAGCAAGCCCTGAGCCATCAAAACACGATTTAATGCTCACCGTGCTATTCTACACGGGTGTAAGTCTATGCATGTGGTTGCCATTGATCCCCCTCACCCGGCGCATATCCGTGCTCGCCAATGCCGCCTCAAAGTTTGCTAAGGGTCAGCTCGCTACCCGAATTAAACCCAGTCGGTATAGCTACACCCAACAGTTAGAACACAGTTTTAATAGTATGGCTGAGCAAATAAACAGCTTGCTAGAAGAAAATAAACTCATGGCATCGAGTTTATCTCATGATATTCGGACCCCTATTGCCTGCTTACGATTTGGCCTTGATGCAGCGCTAGATAATGATAATCAGCACAGTCAAAAGCGTTATCTTCAGCGCATGGAAAAAGACTTGGATACCATGGAGTCCATGCTCAAAAGTTATTTAGATTTCGCTGCGCTACAACAACACAATGTTTCTTTAGTTTATTCACAAGTCACCCTAAATGACTATCTGCATGAGATCATCGACCAACTGAGTACGCAATTTGATGCCATTGAGGTGGTCATTGACTGCCCAAAAACACTGCACATCACCGCAGATTTACATTGGCTCGCACGCGCTATTCAAAATATCGTCAACAATGCGCTGCGCTATGCCCAGTCACGCATAAACATTAGCGCTCGCAAAGAGGGAAAGTGTATTCACATTGCGATTACTGACGATGGTCCAGGTATCGATGAGCATGAAAAAGACGCCGTCTTGCGACCCTTTTATCAAAGTGCCAAGCATAGAAACCAACTCGGGTATGGACTCGGCTTGGCAATATGCCAAAAAGTGATGCTGTGGCATCATGGTGAACTTCGTGTCGAAAGTGCCTGCGATTTAGGTGGCGCCAAATTTACGCTCAGTCTTCCTCTGTAACTGAGTATTTACATTTGCAACTTTTGTGTACAAGTGCTCGGCGCATCGCGTACTTACTGAATTGCTTATGATTTGATGAAAGCACTTTAGTGCCGAAAAGCACTCCTTCCCAATGCCTTTTAATCAGGCTAATTACCTCACAACGCTTTTTATTTAGGGCAAATTACAGTAGATTTAGGGCGCAGTTCAGCAATTGAGAAATTATAATAATATGAGTGCGTCGCGTGGGGAGTTTAGCTCCCGTTTTGGTTTTATAATGGCTGCTGCGGGTTCCGCAGTAGGCCTTGGCAACATTTGGGGTTTTCCGACACAAACGGCATCTAATGGTGGAGCCGCGTTCGTTTTAGCCTATCTCGTTTTAGCATTTTGTTTAGCATATCCGGCTCTCATGGCAGAGCTTGTCGTTGGTCGTTATGGACAAGCAAATGCGGTAAGTTCATTAAAGAAAATATCAAAGCACAAATGGCAGCATCCTCTTGCATTTTTAGTGGGCTTTGGTGGCATCATCTGCGCAGGTCTTATTCTTAGTTTTTATGCCATTGTTGCAGGTTGGATGATCAGCTACACCGTTGAACCGGTGGCACAGCTTGTTGGCGCGCAAGAGGCTGCGTCATGGATCACAGGACAATCATTAACTCGCAACCTGTTATTCGCCGGTGGGTTTATCCTGTTGACCGTACTTATCATCAGTAAAGGTGTCGAAAACGGAATTGAAAAATGGTCCAAGCGCCTAATGCCTGCATTACTTGGGATTTTGTTTGCACTGATTGCTTATGTTTTCAGCCAAGATGGTGCTTCAGAGGGCTTACGCAATTACTTGTTGCCTGATTTCAGCGCTATTTTTGAACCTAGCCTGTTAGTTAGTGCATTGGGACAAGCGTTTTTCTCACTGTCTTTGGGCACCAGTGTGATGATCATTTATGGCTCATACATTTCTAAAAGTGAAAACCTAGTGACTTTGGGAGCCTCAGTCACTTTGATTGACGTATTTATCGCTTTTGTCGCAGGTTTACTTATCATTCCAGCTATGTACGTCGCGCAAGAGCAAGGAGTACAAATTTTTGATGAGGCTGGAAAGCTACTCTCAGAAGATACGCTAGTATTCCAAGTGCTGCCTGCTTTATTTGACTCTATGGGCAGCGCTGGCTTGTACGTAGGCTTCGCCTTTTTTGCATTGATGAGTATTGCCGCACTGACCTCCTCTATTTCTATGCTTGAAGCTCCTGTGTCGTACACAGTTGAAAAATTTGGCATGGATAGAAAGCCTGCAACTTGGACCATTGGCGCACTTATAGGTGCAGTAAGTACCGTTATTTTGCTTAACTTTGAGCAACTATTTGGCTTTGTGATCGCATTGACAACACGATTTGGTCAGCCACTTCTAGGCCTAATGTGTTGTGTTTTCGTAGGCTGGATTTGGCATCGCTCTTCGCTACTTAAAGAAATAGAACAGGGCAACCCAGACGCAGCCAGTGGCTGGTTCTGGAAAATTTGGCCTTGGTATATCAAGTTTGTTTGCCCTATTGCTATTTCATTGGTGTTTATTAATTCACTAAGATAAATAGCAGCTAATAAATTAATGACACAAAAGGAAGCGAACACGCTTCCTTTTTTATTATACCTTCCTGTTTAAGCATAAATTGGCGCCCAACAATAGCTCATCTGATGTGCCGCCCTTCACTTTGAGCAAGAAAATTTATTGAATTTTCAGACAAATACGCTAAACCTTAACCATACGTCTCTTCTCACCACATAGATAAATTTAAAGATTATGGACAACCTTTTGATAAGCAATTGCAGTATGACTGTTGCGTTGTTTTTGACCCTTGCCTTTGGCACCAATGCGTCCCGTGCCTGCGCAAACAGCCTTGAGCTGCACACTGTGAATAAAGTCCAACAGGAAGTTACAAAACAAAACTTTGAGCCAGATGATCCCCAAAATAACCATACAATCTTTGTTGCAGCGTATAGTGTGCATGGCAATACTGCGCTCACAGATGCATACATTGCCGAACTATTGCAGCCATTTACTAATCGAGAGTTGAGCAATGAACAAATTCATCTAGCAGCGCACACACTGCAGCTAGGTTATGCAAAAAGTGGACTTTTTGCCGCGCGGGTAATTATCCCCGCACAAGCTGTTGTTAACAATACAGTCACATTGCATGTTTATGAGGGGCGCACAGCTATTGGTGGCATTGAACTACACAATTCCCAAAACCGCGTCGACAACAGTCGACTTTTTCAATATATCCAAAACAACATAGTGCAAGGTGAGCTTATACAATCGCGAGATTATGAACGGGTTATCTCGCTCATAGAGCGCTTACCAGGGATGAGTTCACGCGCCACCTTGTACCCCGGAAGTAGTGTAGGTAGTGCTAACTTTTTGATTGAGACACATGATGAGGCGCAGTTTGATGGCAATATTTATGTTAATAATTACGGCAACTATTACACTGGCAAAGAACGTTTTGGTGCGCAACTAAACATCAACAGCCCAAGCAAATCCGGTGACAAACTCAGTATTAACGCCCTCAGTGCAACAGGCCACTCACACTATGGGTTAATAAGCTACGATATGCCAATTGGAGGGGATGGAGCACGCATCGGCGCGAGTATAGACTACGTTAGCTACAAATTAGGTAAACGCTTTGCCTCGCTTGATGCACAAGGTGACAGTTCACAACTGCGATTATTTGCGAGCTATCCGCTTATCGCCAGTAGACACGCAAACCTCAACTTAGTCTCTGACTTATTTTCACTTAAATCAAAAGACAGCGACAACACGGGGCTGCTGTCCAAAAGAACGATTAGCGGTATTGAAATTAGCGTTAACGGTGATCATGACGATGACTTCATCGCCAATGGTGTTAGTTATTTCTCACTGTCGATGACTTTGGGAGACAATGATATCAGCGGCAATGATGATTACATTGCCTTTGATAATGCCAACTCGAAGACATCAGGGGACTTTCGACGCATCAATTTCGAATTGGCTCGATCACAGCACCTCAGTGGTCGTTTATCTGGCTTCCTATCATTAAAAGGACAGTTTGCTGACAAAAACCTCGATGCATCGCAGAAGTTTTATATTGGTGGTCCGCACAGCGGCGCAGGTTATCCTGTGGGTGAATTAAGTGGTGATGATGCCATGTTACTCTACGCCGACATTCGCTACGACCTCGACAGCACAGTGCAAACACAGGCGTCTATTTTTTATTCTTACGGAAAGGCTAAGCTTTATCATGAGCCTTGGCCGAGTATGCAAGTCAACACACCACAATTGAGTGGCGACATTACCTTACAATCTATGGGTGTGGGCACTCATATCACGTTATTTGATGACTTGGCTGTAAACCTAATTATTGGCAAACAAGTGGGAAGCAATCTTGGAGCCGATGTATTAACCGGTGAGGACACCGATGAATCAAACAGTGACTATCGTTTTTGGGCTCAGGCCTTATACACGTTTTAAGGTAAATATGATGAAACAATGCCTGCTCCTCATAACTTTTTTGTTAGCAAGCGCACACCATGCAAATGCAACTCCCCATTGCCAAACGTCACACTCATGGCAATGTCAACAGAACCATGGGCAAACACAGCAAAATCAGTCATCTGCAGCAAACCAAGCGGGTAATACTCCTAATCCAGAGCCAACTAACCCAAACCTTGGTGAAACAACCCCCACGAACCCGAATATCGATATAACAACTGTGATCCCATCTCCTGTTGCTATCAAGAGTAAGTACAAGCAAACAACTGCGCCACAATCATCCAAGCCTCAAATTGGTACGGCCACACGGTATAACTCAAAATCAAAACCCACCGCCAAACCGATGGCGACACCACCGCAGGTTCAAACGCAAACAACTGAACCTACACCTATACAACAAAGCACGCCCACACCTGTGAGCTCGCAAACGCCGAACACTGTTGTCGTTCCGCCTAAAAAATCAGATGCTGTGCCAACACCCATACAGCAAAGCACGCCCACTCCTGTGAGCTCTCAAACAAACACCACAGTAGCAGTACCACCTAAAAAATCAGATGCAGTGCCAACACCCATACAGCAAAGCACGCCAACACCTGTGAGCTCGCAAACACCGAACACTGTTGTCGTTCCGCCCCAGAAATCAGATGCTGTGCCGACACCCATACAGCAAAGCACGCCCACTCCTGTGAGCTCTCAAACAAACACCACAGTAGCAGTACCGCCTAAAAAATCAGATGCTGTGCCAACACCCATACAGCAAAGCACGCCCACTCCTGTGAGCTCTCAAACAAACACCACAGTAGCAGTACCGCCTAGAAAATCAGATGCTGTGCCAACACCCATACAGCAAAGCACGCCCACACCTGTGAGCTCGCAAACACCGAACACTGTTGTCGTTCCGCCTCAGAAATCAGATGCTGTGCCGACACCCATACAGCAAAGCACGCCAACACCTGTCAGTTCTCAAACAAACACCATAGTAGCAGTACCGCCTAAAAAATCAGATGCTGTGCCAACGCCTATACAGCAAAGCACGCCAACACCTGTGGGTTCTCAAACAAACACCATAGTAGCAGTACCACCTAAAAAATCAGATGCTGTGCCAACGCCCATACCACAGAGCACACCGACACCTGTCAGTTCTCAAACAAACACCATAGTAGCAGTACCGCCTAAAAAATCAGATGCTGTGCCAACGCCCATACCACAGAGCACGCCCACACCTGTGAGCTCGCAAACATCGAACACTGTTCTCGTTCCGCCTAAGAAATCCGATGCTGTGCCAACACCCATACAGCAAAGCACGCCGACACCTGTGAGCTCGCAAACACCGAGCACTGTCGTAGTTCCACCCAAGAAAACAGATGCAGTGCCAACACCCATACAGCAAAGCACGCCCACACCTGTGAGCTCGCAAACACCGAACACTGTCGTAGTTCCACCCCAGAAAACAGATGCTGTTCCGACGCCCATACCACAGAGCACACCGACACCTATGAGCTCACAAACACCGGGTACTGTCGTCGTTCCGCCTCAGAAATCAGATGCTGTGCCGACACCGATCCCGCAAAGCACACCCGTACCGCATCATTCAGTGACAGATCCAAGGTTAACTTCCCCTGTTGTGACAGTTGGCGCAGTGATACAAGCCCAAAATCAAGGGGCAAGTCATCTACTTGAAGTGCGCACACCAGCTACAGAAAACACAGTTCATGTATACACACAAGACAGAATTCAACTTGCCGACAAAGATGAAGTCTATGGATTGGAAGTGGATGGCTTTCATTTCAATGTCATCGGTATAAATTTACCAGAGCACAGTTACGACTTTATTGCCCCCCCCTCTGCCAACAGTGACAACTTCATCTTTCACTTTGACTTTGCGAGCGCCAAAATCCCGCTACAACAGCGGTATATATTCGATGACATAGTGACACGATATCGCAGTGGATTAACGTCAATTACTGTTATTGGCGAGACGGATGGTTTTGGCTCTGAACGATATAATGAAGCGCTTGCCCAACACCGTTCATCAATCATCATTCATGAGCTTATAGCTCGTGGTGTTGCACAGGATCATATTGAGTTGGTGTTAAATATCCGCTGCTGTAGAGCGCAAGCTCCGACTTCTGAGTCAGTCGCGAGCAGCAAAGAACAGCGGATCACCCGGGTTCATGTGCAGTGATACCAACCAACGTAAATATGAGACCAGATACAGTGTTGTAAAAATTAATTGAATAACAGTTTCAATACGTTAGCACTAAATTCAACCTGCTAGGATGTGTAACTTATTATGTTGATTGGTATGAGGTACTCAGCGACTGCATCCCTTATCAGTTGAGAATACCGTGTAAAGTGAATCACCTGCGCAATCAATCAGGTCGAGTAAGCAACATGTCTTGATGTTCTATGCCATCTTCTAGGTATCGTTCACCTTGTGTCGAAAACCCTAACTGACTATAAAAATCAATAAGATAGGTTTGGGCGCTTAACATGACTTGCTGTTTTGGGAAATAATGTGCACATACAGCTAAAGCCTGCCCCATTAGTGCTGTTGCCAAACCTTTACCACGCATATTTTCAACGCACAAAACTCGGCCAATCGCCACTTTCTCTTGTTTTTGTAAACATCGCGCATAGGCCGCGAGCGTACCATCGACATACCCCATGATGTGCACCGTTTGCGAGTCGATATCAGCATCATCCAGTTCGGGGTACGGGCAATTCTGTTCAACTACAAACACATCAACTCGCGCACGCATCAAGGTAAACAGCTCATGCGTATTTAACTCGCTAAATGTCTTACTGTGCCAAGATATATTCATTATTCCACCCTAATACAAAAGCCCAGACTAACTGGGCTTGTTGGAGCTATGGTTATGCCAACTTGAATTAAATAATTGTTCTTCCAAGCGGGCTGAACATCATGCTCACTTTTCTCACACAATTGGTATTACTGGTTTATATCAGTGGATCAAGCGCTCTAACTGGTCGCATATTTGCGATAAATTAACGTGGTCATGCTCAATCGTCAGATCAATGTAACCATCAGAGCGAAATGCCCTATCAAGTTCAATTAACACGTGTGTTTGGTGCGTCTCCGGAACAAATGACAGTTCAACCTCTTGGATACCGAACAAACCTCCACGATTAGGGCGATACTCCAATTCTTGATAACAACCCGAAGTTGATTGAAAGCTTGGTGCACGTAAATACCCTTTCTCCACATCTGCTTTTGCAAGGTTAAATCCAAGTTTATCCATGGCTTGCATACACGTTTTTATCGCTTCATTTGGATAAATGTGCAGTATATCTCGATCACTCGCATCCAATGCCAAGTCAATATTTAAACCAGTTTGGATCCACACTTGAGTTTGGTTGTATCCCGCGTGAAGTTCCGTTATAGGAGTTTCTGAGTGCAAACGCGCCTCAAACGGAATGCGCACTTCATCACCTGGAGCAATAGTTAACTGCTCACTAATACGCCACTTTTGAATAACATGATTGGTAAAATAATGTCCGTCTTCTGACTCGACTTTAACGCGCGTCATTAATGCTAATTCAAGGCCTGAGATATCTTGCTCGACATCGCCACCATTTATAATAATTTCAGCGTGAAATTTCTGTCCTGGGTGCAAATGCTCTGTTTGCAACACTGTATCTACTTTAGCCGCCCCAATACCCACTGAGGCCAGGATTTTTTTAAACATAACTACTCCTGTTTGAATATCCTTTTGAGCATCTTAACCACATTTTTATTACCTTGTCAGTGAAAACTTTGCTTTGACGCCAAAATGGATACATCATCTGTATCTATAACGCCAATTCACTGAAGTACTCGTGTATCTATTTTCAATAAGCTGGTCATTGGTTACACTGTAAGTACACAGCATATAAAAACAATTTTATGGAACTTATCTTCTTCGCCATCGCCTTTGTATGTGGCTTTGCTGCATATCAAATTAAACTTCCCCCTATGGTGGGCTTTCTTCTGGCCGGCTTCGTTCTGAATTTCGCTGGCTATAAAACGACGGATTTGTTGAGTAACATTGCTGATTTGGGCATAACCCTGCTGTTATTTAGCATTGGTCTCAAGCTCAAAGTTTCTAGTCTGATGAAAGTGCAGGTGTGGGCTCCTGCCACTGCCCATATCGTACTCAGCACCGCATTATTTGGTGGCTTTTTGTTATTACTTGGCGCCATCACTATTCCCCTCTTTGCTGACTTAAACTGGCAAACTGCTTTGCTACTTGGCTTTGCATTTAGTTTTTCAAGTACTGTATTTGCTGTAAAAGTGCTAGAAGACAGAGGTGAAATGGCCAGCTTGCACGGTAAGATTTCTATTGGCATCCTGGTTATGCAAGATATCTTTGCTGTGCTTTTCCTCGTTGCCAGTACAGGCAAAGTGCCAAATTATTGGGCGTTTGCGCTATTGGTACTTCTGCCATTATTACGACCTGTAATGTTCTGGATATTAAACCGCTCTAAACACGGTGAGTTACTGCCTTTGTTTGGCTTTTTCTTTGCGCTTGTGATCGGCTACCAAGCGTTTGAGCTGGCCGGTATTAAGGGGGATTTAGGGGCACTCATTTTGGGCATGATGTTTGCCAGCCATAAAAAGGCGGGGGAACTTGCCAAATCATTACTGAGCTTCAAAGACATTCTCCTTGTTGGCTTTTTCCTAACTATTGGCCTCAACGCGGAACTGACTTTCAATGCTCTGGTTGCAGCTCTGTTAATTGTTGGTGTTCTGGGTGTCAAAGTCGCGCTCTACTATGTACTGACTAATGCCGCACGTTTACGGGCTCGTACATCGCTACTCAGCGCCTTTACACTTGCTAATTACAGTGAGTTTGGCCTTATTGTGTGTGCCGTGGCTGCAAGCACTGGTTGGCTGTCTTCACAATGGTTGGCAGTGGTCGCGACTGCGGTTGCCATTACTTTTATCATCGCCTCACCTCTGAATGCCCGCGCCAACGAACTCTACGTAAAAATGGAGAACTGGTTGTTACGTTTTGAAAGTGATTCTCGACTTGAAGAAGAGTTACCCGTTAACTTGCATAAAACTCGCATTGTCATCTTTGGTATGGGCCGAATAGGAACAGGTGCCTATGAAACTATTGCCAGTTACTATCCTGATGCCGTAGCAGGTATAGATATCAAGCCAGAAGTAGTCGCTAAACATATTAAACGTGGACGCAGAGTATTAACGGCGGATGCAACCGACCCTGACTTTTGGCAGCGTCTCAACCACTCAGAAGTTGAAATGGTTATGTTGGCCATGCCAAAACACAACCAAAACATTTTCGCTTTACAGCAAATTAAAGCCTCAGGATACAATGGCCAAATTACTGCCATTGCAAATTACCCTGATCAACAACGAGAACTGCAACAGCTCGGCGTTGATTCCACCTACAACTTTTATCTAGAGGCTGGTAGCGGCTTCGCCGAGCATGTGAAACAGAAGCTCGCGCCGAATAACGGACAGTCTTTTCCATCTCAAAGGTAACCTGCAATAGGTTACCTTTTTCTCTTTAATAACTTGAATAAGTTAACCTTTTTGTACCCAAAATTGTTTCACTCTATTTACAAAGCTTTACACGGTTGTTAGCAACGACTCAGAAAAAAGGAGTACACTTACTTCGTGGTCTGGAGAAAGCATACACAAGCGTCAAATACGCAACAGAATATCGTTTTTTCCAGTGAAGTTTTAGCAGTAATGGAGCAGGGGTTGATATGTCAGTAAGTAAAAAAGTATCGACGATTCACACTATGGACTCTCAACAATTGCATGATGTGCAACAACAGTTAGACCATATTCAAGATTCGGGTGTGACCCCTCAATATATGCGTTACGTGCTATTTCAAAAAATGTTGGATGTTTATCAGGTTCCAAAAGATCATACTATTCGTTCGAACCGTACACCTGACAGACTTGATGATCCCACTTTAATCAGTCAATTAAAACGAATGGGTTTTTCAAAACAAAAGACCCTTCATTAACAAGTTTTCTGAGGGCCTACTCCCTCATTTAAATAGGCTGACACTGCCCGTCGTCAGCCTATTTCCTCCTTCACTTTTGCTATTACTCTTTCTTTATTCTCCATCGCCTACGCGCGACTTTGTCGTGCCATTGCAAGCTACAAATGACCACGCTTATGTATGAGCATTTTAATACACGTTCACTTATATCAACTTAGGGGGGATCGTTGTAAAAAGAAAATGGTAACGACATGATGAATTTTGCACCACCTAACTGGCTATCTGAAATGGTCAGTTCACCATGATGCCACTGCACTATTTTGGCGCCTATTGCCAATCCCAGGCCATATCCACCGGTACGCTTATCTCTGCTTTGGTCTAGGCGAATGAAAGGTTTGAATATATCAGCACGTTTTGAGTGTGGAATACCATCACCATCATCCTCAACACATATCTGACATGCTTCTTCTGTAGCACTCACAGACACCCGCACATGACTGTGTGCGTGCTTGATAGCATTACCCAGCAAGTTTTGTATAGCTCTAGCTAAAAAGTGGGGGTCGCAGCGCAACAGGTTTGGCTGCTCATGGCATACATCAATGTGAATATCACTATCAAAACTCAGCTTGTCTACTAGAGCATCGACTAACTCATTCAAATCGACCAACTCAAGAGCCAGTGTCGGCCCCTGACCATCTAGGCGTGCATAATCAAGCATTTCACTGACTAGATTCTCCAGCTCAATGACATCAGCCGTCATAGAAGTAACGTATTTCTCTTGGCGCTGGCTAGCGTTTTGCTCCAGCATGGCCAACGCAAACTTAAGACGCGCAAGGGGTGTCCTAAATTCATGTGACACTGAGGAGGTCAGCTCTCGTTGCGCGTTTAGAAGGCTGTAGATACGCTGCTGCATTACATGCAACGCGTCCGTGATAGGCAACAAAAACGAGCGACCCACACTACGTACATTCACGTCAGTGTGGCCATCAACACGGGCGCAGGTTTCACTGAGTTTGTTAAAGTCTCGCCACAGCATGAAGCTCCACAAGCCAACAGGAGCGCCCACCACGAGCAGTAAGAGTAGATAAGGTGCTATAAAACTTTCGCGCTGAGATTTAGGTAAGGCCACCGGACCCACTTTTAATAATTGCCCTTGCCCAATCGGAACATACCAAATGAGGCGTTCTTGAGCATCAAAAGCATGAACTGAGGTGCCTTGCTGCAACCCTTGCTCTAAGTCTGCTGGCAAAGCGACATCGTCTCGACTCATTTGCTGAGTTTGATAATATTTTTGGATATATGCCAAACCAGCAGGGCTTTGCGCCAATGCGCTGAAGTTACTCCCTAACTCGGCCGCTAAGGGAGTCGATTGCTCAGGCAATGGCCACAATCTCTCAACTGCACCAGTAACAATGACCAGTGAGATGATGATATATAAATAGAGGCTTACGAACAGCTTGCCCAAGTTATTTATTCACTCCAGGCATCACTGACAAAAAGGTAACCCTGACCCCAAACAGTTTTAATCTTATATGGCTTATCACTGTTGTCACCAAGCTTTTTGCGCAATCGTGAAATGCGCACATCCACGGTTCTGTCCAAGCCGTCGTATTGGCGACCAATCATCTTTTCGTGTACGTATTCTCGACTCAACACTTCGCCAGCATTACTTGCCAACAACCATAACAATTCAAATTCATGGGATGTGAGCGTTATTTCTTGAGATTTAAGGGTCACTATGCGGCTGGTTTTATCGATTTTAAGCTGACCAAATACGACCTTTTGCACACTCTTATCTTGCTCTTGAGAGCGCCTAAGTAGTGCGGTAATACGCGCCAATAAAACACGCGGTTCCGCAGGTTTAATAACATAATCATCTGCCCCCAATTCTAAGCCAATAACTTGGTCAAAATCTTCACCTTTAGCGGTGAGCATCAAAATGGGTAATGCATATTTATCGCGCACTTCACGGCATACAGTAAAACCGTCTTTACCTGGCAGCATGACATCTAGAATCATCAAGTCTACTGGGTGCTTAGCTAGGTAATCTGATACCTCGTCGCCACGAGACAATACCGCTACCGACAAACCATTTTGCTCGAGGTAATCGCGCGTTAACTCTTGTAACGCTAGATCATCTTCTACTAAGAGTATGTTTGCCATCAATTGACTCCTGAATCAAAAAAAGCTCCATACAGAGCGTAAGCGACGGCGCGAACTGCGAACCGTTTGCAACTCAAGTTCAGAGGAGACTATTAACTCCCCTGTATTTTTATGGGTCAGGGAGTATATGGCCGGCAACTGAACCTCGGCTTTATGCTGTAATTGCCCAGTGCTCACCCCTTCCCAGCACTGTAGTGTACGGTTGTTCTCTTTCACACAAACGGGCTCTGCACTGGTTGCGGATGTCGGCATAGCCCATACAATTGTCATCTGCGCTACACACACATGCTGCACATCTTGTACAACGCAATAACGCGGAGTAATTGAAAAAGTCACCTCTTTATCACCACCAGCAGCATGATTGCTTTGCATGAGTAATAGCAGCACTTGTATGAGCAATCCAATGCGCTTAGTCATATTAATACAC
Organism: Pseudoalteromonas maris; assembly: GCF_049257235.1. Lineage (NCBI taxonomy): Bacteria > Pseudomonadati > Pseudomonadota > Gammaproteobacteria > Alteromonadales > Pseudoalteromonadaceae > Pseudoalteromonas > Pseudoalteromonas maris. Next base: position 76,445 of record NZ_JBMMUF010000002.1, on the reverse strand, counting down.
GTACTTCACGCCCAAAAATGCGGTTACCGACTGCTCGGACTCAAACAACAGGCTTTGCTTTGCGAGTGAATTAAAGTCCACGTAATGAAAGTGCAAGCGCAACGCGGTGTGTTGAGTCAGCAAATAAGAGATGTCGATTTTAACATAGGGGTGCACACTACTGCCAAGAGTTTGCTTACCTAACTCCAGAGCTTCTAGTTCACTAAACCCATAATAATAAGTGTTGAGTTCGTTGCTGCTGTACTGCACACCAAAACTTGGTTCAATGAGCCAACTGTTCAAAGACACAGTCTTTCGCCAACCTAACTGGGCACGCTGGCCGCGATACACATCACTCACATCAGCAACCATCGTCAGTGAAATCTGGCCAAAATCACTGAAGTAATGGTATTCGAAACCACCATCGAGCGCCCATCGGCGAGTATCTAAGTCATTAATATCGATATACTTTGGGCTTTGTGATTCAACCGCAAGCGCGCTTGATTGTAAGGCGAAAATATTGCTCGGATGCCACTTCACAAAGTAACGGGCATGAGGATTTATCTCAAAAATAGCACTCAATACATGATTTGATGAATCCACGAAGGTGTAGCCAAGCTGGGTATTATCGAGATACCAAGTATCGGTGTAATAAGCGACATCGGGAATAACATAGAGATTAAGATCATCACCGCCATACAGTGGATTCGTGACTTTCCCATAGCCAAGGTTGACGCCCACCTGCCACTGTCCTAGTTGCATCTGTGATGCAAAAGCGGCCTTGCTGCATAGCAATACGAGCGTAAGCAAAATAATCACGCCACCAGTTAACCCATACCTCAACACATTAAATCCTCATCATGCTTTGCAAGGCATTATTGAGCGTATAGTAGCAAGCGCTCAATGACTAAACACCTACCGATAACAACTGTTAACACTTTAGCGCTGATTGATTACGCATTATTGCACTTAAAGCGCAGCAGCAACCTGCCAACACGCTTTGATGACTGGCTCAGACAGCCGCCGCTGTAGAGCAACTAACCCAATCTCAAGGGGCGCTGGCGCATCATCTACCTGAACTATTTGCACTTTATCGTTAAAAGGGCTGTTCTCTAATACAACTTGAGGGATCAACGCTACACCAAGACCGAGACTGACCATAGACACCAATGCTTCATGACCACTGACTTGGGCGTATATGGGCGGTTGAATGCGCCGAGCACGCCACCAATTAATTAATCGCGTTCTGTTTTCGCCTTGCTCTGGCACAATGAAAGGCAGTGCCTGCCAAGGCACAGAAGACGATGTCGCCACCAGTTGGCTTACCTCACAGGGGATGGTTGGGGCGATGAAAACAAGCTCAGACCAACCTAGGCGTCTAAACGACAACTGTTGGGGTAACTTTGCAGGCTTAGCGGCGATAGCCACATCTTCATGATGATCAAGTACACGCTCCAGTGCATAGGCAGGGTCGCCAGTATGTAATTTCATTTCCACTTGCGCATATCGCGCTCTGAGAGCCGACAACAAAGGATTTAAAAAACTGTATGCAGCACTGACCGAGCAATAAATACTTAACTCCCCCTGCACCTCATCTGCTTCATTCAAGCTGGATTTGAATTGCTGCCAATGCACTAAGGTAGATTTTGCATAATGACTGAACGCTTCACCTGCTTGAGTCAATTGCACATGGCGATTATCACGGATGAATAACTCACAGCCGACCTGCTCTTCCAACTGCTTTATGTTACGGCTTAACGTGGGAGCGCTAATGTAGCAACGGCTACTCGCTCGACCAAAATGTAAGGTCTCGGCGAGTGCGAGGAAATATTCTAATTGTTTATGTTGCATAACCGCCCCACGTTTCATTATATGAAATACAATAATGCAAATATATCATTTTACGCAACATAGAATTTTACCTACAGTCATTACATCAATTATTTGCAGCACAATTTTTTAAGGAACCGCAATGGCAAATTATTTCAATTCCCTTTCTCTTCGCGAACAGCTGGCTCAGTTAGGCCAATGTGAATTTATGGATCGCAGCGAGTTTGCAGACGGCGTATCGGCGTTAATTGGGAAAAAACTGGTCATTGTAGGGTGTGGCGCTCAGGGCCTAAACCAAGGCCTAAACTTACGTGATTCTGGTCTTGATGTAAGTTATGCACTGCGTGAGTCTGCGATTACGGAGAAACGTCAATCCTTCCTTAATGCGTCAGAGAATGGCTTTATTGTTGGCACGTACGAAGAATTGATCCCTGATGCTGATCTAGTTCTGAACCTAACACCTGATAAACAGCACAGTAGTGTTGTTGATGCAATCATGCCACTGATGAAACAAGGTTCAACACTCGCGTACTCGCACGGTTTCAACATTGTCGAAGAAGGTAAGCAAATTCGTGATGACATCACGGTTATTATGGTTGCTCCGAAATGCCCTGGCTCTGAAGTGCGTGAAGAATACAAACGCGGCTTTGGTGTACCAACACTTATCGCAGTGCATCCAGAAAATGACCCTCAAGGCAAGGGGCTTGAGCAAGCTAAAGCTTATGCGGCGGGCACAGGTGGCGACCGCGCTGGGGTATTACTTTCTTCTTTTGTCGCAGAAGTAAAATCAGACCTTATGGGTGAGCAGACTATTTTGTGCGGAATGCTACAAACAGGCTCACTCCTGTGCTTCGACAAAATGGTCGAAAAAGGAATTGATGCTGGCTATGCCGCCAAATTAATTCAATATGGTTGGGAGGTGATCACCGAAGCACTGAAGCACGGCGGTGTGACCAATATGCTTGACCGTTTGAGCAACCCTGCAAAGCTAAAAGCATTTGCGCTTAGTGAAGAGTTAAAAACCATTATGCGTCCTTTGTACAACAAGCACATGGACGACATCATCAGTGGCGATTTTTCTTCTGGGATGATGGCTGATTGGGCAGAAGACGACGCAAAGCTATTAGGTTGGCGTGCTCAAACAGCTGAAACAGCGTTTGAAAAACAACAAAATTCTGATGTAACTATCAGCGAGCAAGAGTTTTTCGACAATGGTATTTTGATGGTTGCCATGGTTAAAGCCGGTGTTGAACTCGCATTTGAAACGATGACAGCTGCAGGCATCAAAGCGGAGTCTGCGTACTACGAGTCACTGCATGAAACACCGCTAATCGCCAATACCATTGCGCGTAAGAAATTATTTGAAATGAACCGTACAATTTCAGACACAGCAGAGTACGGGTGTTATTTATACAACCATGCCTGTTTGCCTTTGTTGCAACCATTTATGCAAAATATTGACACTGATGTGATTGGCCGCGGCCTTGATAGCACGGACAACGGCGTGGATAATCAAGCGCTTATTCAAGTAAATGATGCGCTGCGCAATCACCCAGTGGAAAAAATTGGCACACAGCTTCGCAGCTACATGTCAGCAATGAAGAAGATTGTGTGATCTCACAGTTCGCTTGTTAGAACCCAAGCCCAGTAGCCTAGCTCTGGGCTTTTTTGTGTTATCTGCCAAAAGCCGTTAACGCTTTGTAACAAAAACCTCCCCGCCCACAAAATTCACTGTCCTATACTTTTGAAAGGCGTGTAAATCGACATGAACCAACTAGACCAAAGCGGTGGAGGTCTTAATGAGAACATTAATTACCTGTATTTGTCCGGTTATCCTACTTCTAGGATGCAGCAGTACTGAAGTAAAGGAATTCTCCCAACCTCCCCTCATCACTTTAGAATCAAAAAGTTTCACTGCAACAGAGGTAGAGTCGCTCGATGAAATCTTTGCGCTAACAGACGAGATGAAATCGCAACTTGATGAAGCCTTTGCGCTGCGTAAAGGCGATCTCAGTGCGACAAAACGACTCATGATGTTTTTGCTCAACAATGGCGATAAAACAGTGCGCTACCAGAGCGGCGCGACACTTACCGCCGCACAAACATACCACCAGCTCAATGCAAATTGTTTGTCATTGTCTATTTTGGCCTACAGCATGGCTGAACATTTGGGTCTTAGGGCGCAAGTTCAGCGCGTTCATATTCCCGAATATTGGGCTTTAAATCGCGGTTATAACCTGCTCACTGGACATATCAACTTAAAACTTGATACCCCTAAACGCACACGTGGCAATGTCCTTGAGGTATATAATGCACAGCGCCAAGTGATTGTCGATTTTGCGCCCGATATATCAGGAACAGAGTTCAAAACAACGCCTATCTCCAAAGAGCGAGTGGCGGCAATGTATTACAACAATAAAGGCGCTAGTGCCCTGGTTAATAACGACCTGCCAACAGCATACAGCTACTTTAAAGCAGCCATTGATATCGACCCATATTACTCTGGCGGTTGGGGAAATTTGGGAATTTTGTTTCGCGTGGCAAGCGAATTCGATAATGCAGAAGCCGCATATGAATATGCCCTGGCAATTGATTCAAACAACAATACCGCACTGGGCAATTTGGCCATTCTTTATCGACTTACAGAGCGCGAAAATCAGGCAGAGGCTATCGAGTCGCAACTCGCACAAAAACGCAGAGAAAACCCTTACTATCAAATCGCCTTAGGCAATGAGAGTATTGTTAAGAAAGAATATTCAGCAGCGCTGCGCTACTTTAGAAAAGCCAGAGAGCTCGATGATAAAATTCATGAAAGCTATTTTGGCATTGCCCATACTTACTATTTAATGGGCGACATCAAAGCAGCTACAAAATATTTAAAAATGGCCCAGAAAACGGCGCAATTTGACTATGACAAAAAGCGTTATCAAGGCAAACTGGCGACACTGGGCCTTATCGCACAAAACCACTAATGTCGTCATCCAAACGCTTTTGCCAATTCACTATCCTATTTGTCCTATTGTTCTCACTAGGCCAGTGTGCCTTAGCGCAGCAAAGTAGGCATACTGAATCACCTTGGTATATTGATTTAGCAGTGCTCAGCTCCCCTTCCTTAGCAGGCAGAAAAGCGGGTAGCATAGGTGCTATTGATGCGGCGCACTATGTGCAACAGCGCTTGACACACATGGGGTACCTCGCACACATCCAGCCTTTTGAATTTAAAACCGGTTTCTTTTCCCAAGCAACTGGCCATAATGTGATCACAAGTAACTGCGCCAACCATTGTATTGTGATAAGTGCGCATCATGATCACCTAGGAACCAAAGGCACGAAAGTATATCCAGGTGTGAATGATAATGCGTCAGGCATCGCAGCGATGCTGTATTTAGCTGAAATCCTCAAGCCCCACAAAGAGCGCATAATCTTTGCCGCTTTTGATGCTGAAGAATCAGGCTTGCATGGCGCACATTACTTTGTGACTCAAGCGAATAAAGAATCACTGGCATTAAACATTAACTTGGATATGCTAAAACTTCCCAAAAAGCACAGCCGACTTTTCATTTTTACCCGCCAGCAGTTATGTCAATCCGCGCTAGACACACTCAACAATGATGCCATCAAAATTCAACTAGCTAAGTCCAATGCTGCAATCAATCGGCGCGTAAACGATGAACGAGTTGATTGGCTAAGAGCCAGTGATCATTGGGCCTTTGCTAAACAAAAGATCCCCTTTATCTTTGTCACAGGAGCGCATGACCCTCACTATCACAGCCCCACGGATAATCTCGACAATTTCAACCTCGAGCGCTTCGAAGACACGCTATTGCTGCTGAGTCAATTTACGGCTGAGTTGTTAACACCTCAGTGCAGTGATTCTGATGCTGCTTGATAAACTGCTCCTTGGCACTGCGACGTAATTTTTTGACCTGTGCTTCAAGCTTACACGCATCACTGCGGGTTCCTACAGGCATGGCAAAAACCAAGGTTAACGGCCCTTTACCTTTTAAGTTCTTTGCGCCCTTTCCTAATTGGTGTGCCTCAAAGCGCTTCGCGACATCATTACTGACTCCGGTATACCAATGCCCGAAACGTGTTTGCACAATATATAACCACCAATGTGATGATTTTTGTAAACTCATTAAACTAATTCTCTTTTATGCGGTCTGATTTACGATTTCGCGCTTTACCTTCAGTGCTGAATGGGTATCATGCTAACAACAATAAATAAGGACTGATAATCGAACATGCAGTGGTTTAAACAGTTTTCTGTGGTAGCGGCCATTATTATTGTATGCAGTAGTTTAAGTGCATGCTCTAGTTGGGTCTACCGTATCAATATTCCTCAGGGTAACTTTCTAGAACAATCTGATGTCGACAAACTTCGAGTCGACATGACTAAAGAACAAGTACTGTTCGTACTTGGCAAGCCAGTAGCGCAAGACGCGTTTGATAAAGATACATGGTATTACTTATATGCGTTTAATCTTGGCCGAGAGTTTGAGCAACGCAAACAACTAAAGCTTATCTTTGAAGACGAAAAGTTGGCTAATATCAGCTCAGAAGATTATGAGCGACCAGAGCAGTTTGATACGCCGCTCGAACAGTAATAAAAGTCCAATAAAAAACGCGACCTTGTGTCGCGTTTTTTATTGGCTGCATCTGAGCACATAGCTAGGGCGTGTTAACTTTGCCCCCAGTGATCTTGTTCGCTCGGCCCTCTTCTTTGGCTTTCTCTGCGCGGCGACGACGCGCTTCTTTAGGGTCGGCAATAAGTGGGCGGTAAATTTCGACTCGATCGCCTGCTTTGAGCTCTGTATCAAGCTTACAAGTACGATTCCACACGCCTAGGGTCAAACTTTTAATATCAATTTCTGGGCACTTGTCGACGATGCCTGATTTGAGCACGGCTTCTTCAGCTGTGCTTCCTTTGGGGATTTCTACGCGCAATACAGTTGCCTTATCAGGCAGTGCAAAGACAACTTCCACTTCAATCATTTATCGCTCTCCATACACAACTTTTGCGCGCTGGGTAAACGCTTGGACCATGCTTTTAGCTACTTCGTTAAACACCCTACCAAAAGCCATTTCTATCAGTTTACTGGCAAACTCAAACTCCAGCTTTAAGCACACTTTGCAGGCCTGGTCATCCAACACGTTAAACTGCCATTGACCATGCAGATGCTTAAACGGACCGTCAACCAACTCCAAAGCGATATTAAATTGTTGCGGGTTTAATGTATTTTCTGTGGTGAACCATTTTTTTAGGCCGGCTTTGGATATTTCCAGCCCCGCACGCATCTCATTTTCGCTCGAGGAGAATATTTTGGCATCACTGCAATGGGGCAAAAACTCAGGATACGCGTCAACATCGTTCACAAGGTCAAACATTTCTTGAGCGCTGTACATAACTAAAGCTGATTTTTCTATTTGTGGCATAACCTCTCCTCACAACAGCGCAATTCTAGCAAGCTTTGCACCGAGTCCCAAGAGGCATTGTGCAAAGGAACAATTCCCCCACAATAACCATGGTAAAACATTGTCACTGAACAACAAAAAACTGGTGTAAATAAGCAGACAATCAGTATAATGGCGCCATTATGGCAAAGAAAAAATCAGCAAAATCGAATTCAAATACCATCGCGCTCAATAAGAAAGCGCGTCATGAGTATTTTTTAACCGATAAATTTGAAGCTGGCCTTGAATTACAAGGCTGGGAAGTAAAGAGTATTCGCGCTGGTAAAGTGAATATCTCCGACACTTACATTCACCTTAAAAACGGCGAAGCGTTCCTCCTTGGCAGCCAAATTCAGCCACTAAATAGCGCATCAACACACGTTATTTGTGATCCCATGCGTTACCGTAAATTGCTACTCAGTAAGCGTGAAATTGATCGCCTCATTGGGGCAACAGAGCGCGAAGGCTATTCACTGGTAGCCACGGCAATGTACTGGAAGAAGTGCTGGGTTAAGCTTGAGTTCTACCTTGCTAAAGGTAAGAAAATGCATGACAAGCGCGCTGACACCAAAGAAAAAGATTGGGCCCGCGAGAAAGAGCGAACCATGAAACATAACGTACGATAAAGCGAGCACTAGCTCGCTTTTTTATTATCGAAAGATTAATACAGAAAAGGCCGCTATAGCGGCCTTTATTCATTATACAACTGGGGATTAACCGTAGGTATAAGACGATTGAATACCAAGCGGAATACCCATACCCCAGTAGGCAAGAAGGAACAGGCTCCAGCCCACTAAGAAAGCAAGTGAATACGGTAGCATCATCGCTATCAAGGTACCGATACCTGTATTTTTCACATACTTTTGACAGTACACCACTACAAGCGGAAAGTATGGCATCAATGGTGTGATGATATTAGAGCTTGAATCACCAACACGATATGCAGCTTGCGTCAAATCGGGTGATATATTCAATTGCATCAACATAGGCACAAATATTGGCCCTAACAGCGCCCATTTGGCTGAGCTTGAACCAACAAACAAGTTCACAAACGCAGTGAGGAATATAATACCAACAATCGTCACGCCACTCGGTAGCGACATTGCTTTTAATACCGCTGCACCTTCAATTGCTAACAATGCGCCAAGATTTGACTGCGCGAATGCGGCGATAAACAATGCACAGAAAAATGCCATGACGATGTAATACGCCATTCCTTCCATGGCCTTAGTCATGGCCATAATCATGTCTTTAGAGCTGGTAAATGTGCCCGCAACAAAGCCGTAGACTGCACCAGGTATCCAGAACAATAAGAAAATCAGCGGCACAATTGATTGCATAATTGGCGCGCTAAAATCGGCAAGTTTGCCATTATCTGCGCGCAGTGGTGAATCATCTAAACCCGCCACGTACGCCAATAAACCAAGACCGGCTATCATAACCGTTGTGGCGATAGCGAAGGCTTTCTTTTCTTTGCTTGTTGCTTGCTCAAAAGCGGGTAACTCATCGGTGTTACCATCAACATCAGAGCTCTTTAGGCGCGGCTCAATAATCTTATCAGTGATGTACCAACCTACTAACACAATGAAGATGCTTGAAAGTGAAGTAAAGTAGTAGTTATTAAGCGGGTTGATTTCCATTGTCGGATTAATAATTTGTGCCGCGCTTTGAGTGAAGCTTTGCAATAGTGGATCAATGCCCGATGGAATAAAGTTAGCGCTAAAGCCCCCACTCACCCCAGCAAACGCAGCGGCAATACCCGCTAGAGGATGTCGTCCCATCGCATAGAAAATAACCCCAGCAAGCGGGATAACAAGTACATAACCTGCATCCGTCGCCGTGTGCGATACAATCCCCACCAAAATAACCATAGGTGTAAGCAGTGCTTGCGGTGTGCGCTTTAGCATCAACTTAATACCGGTGTTGATATAGCCTGAGTGCTCGGCAACACCTACACCCAACATAGCCACTAACACTACACCCAAAGGTGCAAAGCCTGTGAAGGTTTTGACCATAGATGATAAGAATCCAGCTAACGCGTCACCGGTCAAAAGGTTATTAACAACGATAGGTGCATTAGTGCGTGGGTCAATGACGTCAAACGTCATGCCTGAGAATGCCCAAGAAAGCACCCAAATAAGTAGCATCGAGAATAAAAAAATCATTGCCGGATCAGGCAGCTTATTCCCTACATGCTCGATAGTATTTAGAAAGCGCGCGATTGCGCCGCTTGGTGCAGCTCCTTGCTGGTCACCATTGTTATTATTCATTGTGACTCCTAAATAACCCAAACTTTATTAAAACATTGAACACTCAAGTGTTTTATTCACCACTATCACTGTTCATGTATTTAATGTCATTGGTATGAATGTGCTGATATAAGCCAGCCAATATAAATTTGCACATGAAGACTACTGGAAAATTAACACAAAGGCTACATTTGCTCAGAAATGGTCAATGGCAGGCGTAAAGAAATGAGGGGAGGCTGTAAAGAGGTGGAAAATAAGGTTGGCTAGCCGCAACGGCTAGCTCCCGCGGGTAACTCTTGCTGGTTACCCCATCAAAGCTTTTTAGTTGGCAAGTGCTTTGACTTGCTCCCAGATAACAACCACATGATCTCGGTCTTCATCCGTTAGCTCACCGTTGTGATAAGCCTTCACTAGGCTTTCTTCTATTTTTTCGTTCAGCTGCTGAGCACTGAGGGCCAAGCCTTCAACTTGCGCATAACCGACTGCTAAGTCGAAATGACCGCGTAAGTAACCACCTGCAAACAGTTGGTCATCATCGGCATGCTCAACAAGATCATCAAAAAACTGCTGTGCTGCATCTACGTATTCTAAATAAGGCATTACTGCTCCTCATGGTGACCAACGGCGTAGAGCACGTGGTCATTAAAACCCGTGGTTACTTGAATGTAACCTGATAATTCGTCATCCAGCTCACTGTCGCCCGTATCGCAGATTAGCGGGCGGCCCTCAAGCGCTTGGAGCTTACTTTTTGTAGCAATTAAAATAATGTTTTCTTTGCCTATGGCACGAATAATCGTAGGGCTTAACTGCTGATTACCTCGGCCAAAGATATGTCCTTGCCCACCAATGAGTGTGATCACCAACTTGGTCGGCTTCTGCTGGCATGCATCGAGCAACTGTGCGGCGGTCATGTCTTGACCGATGAGTTCTTGGTTGTGCACCAGATCAACACCAAGCAGAGTATTTTCAAGGCCCATTTCTTCCATTACAGCCGCAACCGTTGAACCCGAACCCATCACATACTGCCAATCTTCATCCATCTCACTGACCACATGCGCTGCAATGTCAGCCAGTACTAACTCATCAATTTCTTTACCACCACCGTTTTTAACGGCTTGCACATAGCGCAATTCGCTTGGTACACGCATCTCGCCATAGCGCTTAGCGCGCACTGTACCTGCTCGAAATGCATCTTCGTCAATATCCATTACATCGCTATCTGCGAGGGTGACAAGTTCACCTTTAACCAGCATCTCAACAACACGTCCTGCCGCCTTTGGGGTAATCGCGTATACGCCCGAGTGAATTTTACACCCTGCAGGGATCCCTAACGCTGGCACTTTATCACTAATGGCCTGGCAAATATTGCGCGCTGTACCATCGCCTCCAGCAAACAAAATAAGGTCCACCCCTACATTCACTAGTGCCTGTGCAGCGGCGTGTGTATCTATCTCTGTCGTGGGTTCATTGCACTGATATACCACATCAACATTGAAACCCAGGTCTTTCGCCACGTACTCGCCCATAACAGCCGAGGCAGTATAAATTTGCAGTTGCTTTTGATGTGGTATCAATTGCTCCAGCGCAGCCTTTGCACGTAAATGTGATTTAGGCTCTGCACCTAAAGCTAAAGCTTTAGCGGCAGTTTCAGCGCCGTCACTGCCCTTTAGCGCAACACTGCCACCTAGTCCTGCGACCGGGTTAATGATAAAACCTAACTTAAACTGCATACTCAAGTTCCTCAGGTGCGTGCCACCCTACCTGCTCTAGCTTTAGTGGGTAAGGCTGTTGGTAAAAATCAGCCAGCGCTTTCATTAACTGTTGTGTGCGCTCATTGAAACCTTGGCTAATTAAGTTTGCTAACTTGTCGTAAACTCGTTGTTGAAAACGAAAACGACAGGTTTGCTCGCCACCGAGGTTGTCCGCGGAGACGTTAAACTTAAATCCAGCGCTCAAACACAACGCCCACTCAATGGCCTGTGGATGCACTTCAACATTTTCAAACTCACTTTGTTGCGCCAAGGAGCGCCCATCGGGGCAATACCAATACCCGTAATCTTCAAGTAACCGGCGCTTTTGACCTGCTACTAACCAATGTGCTATCTCATGCAGCGCACTGGCGTAAAAGCCATGGGCAAAGATGATACGATGATGATCGCAGTGCTCATCAGCTGGTAAGTAAACAGGCTCGTCGGAGCCACGCACAAGGCGTGTCTGATAAGAAGCAAAAAATGTTCGCTCAAAAATGGCGATTAGGTCGTCAATTTGATGCATAGCGTCACAGGGTTACAAAACTGAGCGCGATTGTACGTACTTTGAGTGGATTTGTAAAAAGCAGCAATACTAAAAAGGCGCACTACACAGTGCGCCTTTTTGACTAAACTCGCTGCCCAGGTATCGGCCCATGCTCAAGTTGCACATGAGGGTTTTGACCGCGCTGACGAAGTAGATGGTCCATTAAAGTAATGGCTAACATGGCTTCGGCGATAGGGATGGCACGAATACCAACACAGGGGTCGTGACGGCCTTTGGTGATCATCTCCACCGACTCGTTCTGTGTATTGATACTCTGACCGGGAACTGTGATGCTCGAGGTAGGTTTTAGTGCGATGCTAGCAACAATATCTTGACCTGTTGAAATGCCACCAAGCACACCACCCGCATGATTCGAGGTGAACCCTTGCGGTGTCAACTCATCACGATGCTGCGAACCTTTTTGCTCAACCACATCAAAACCATCACCAATTTCAACGCCTTTTACGGCATTAATACTCATCAGTGAATGAGCGATTTCTGCATCGAGGCGATCGAACACTGGCTCACCAAGTCCTACAGGCACACCTGTGGCAACAACCTTCACCTTTGCGCCGATAGAGTCACCTTCTTTTTTCAAATCGCGCATGTACTGATCGAGCGCATCGAGCTTTGCTGTATCAGGAAAGAAAAATGGATTTTGCTCTACCTCAGCCCAATCGTAATTTTCAGCCTTAATCGGACCTAATTGTGATAAACAGGCTTTGATTTCTATGCCATGAAACTGTTTTAGATATTTCTTTGCGATTGCACCGGCGGCAACACGAATTGCTGTTTCACGGGCCGACGAGCGCCCACCACCACGATAATCGCGAATACCGTATTTATGCCAATATGTGTAATCACCATGACCGGGACGAAACACGTCTTTAATTTTGCCGTAGTCTTTTGAGCGCTGATCCGTATTTTCAATGAGTAAACCAATACTTGTGCCTGTGGTTTTACCTTCAAATACTCCCGAGAGAATTTTAATTTGGTCATCTTCTCGGCGCGCCGTAGTGTATCGACTTTGTCCTGGTTTGCGACGGTCTAAATCGACTTGCAAGTCAGACTCATCGAGCTCCAAGCCTGCAGGACAACCATCTACAACCCCACCTAGTGCGAGACCATGGCTCTCACCAAAAGTGGACACTTTGAACAGTTGCCCAATACTATTTCCAGCCATACTTCATCCTCATTCCAAATGGCATAAAACGACACTAATCGTGATAACTACTCGCCAAAGTAGGCATCAAGATCAGCTTTAGAAATCATAAACACACCCAAACCGCCGTGCTCAAATTCAAGCCAAGTAAACGGCGCATCTGGATATAACTCATCCATATGTACCATAGAGTTGCCCACCTCAACAAATAACAAACCGTTATCTGTTAGATGTGCAGACGCCTTCGCCAGCAATTCCCGGGTTACATCTAAGCCGTCTTCACCTGAGGCTAGGCCTAGCTCAGGTTCATGATGAAACTCCTCTGGCAAATCAGCCATATCTTCAGCGTCAACATACGGTGGATTGGCAACAATTAAGTCATATTTTTCATCACCCACACCGCTAAACACATCTGACAGTATGGGCATAACACGGTCTTCTAAGTGATAACCCTGGATATTAAAGTCTGCGACAACCAAGGCATCTGGTGAAATATCCACAGCATCAACGAGTGCATTTTCAAAGGTTTGTGCAAGGGCTATGGCAATACAGCCCGAACCGGTACACATATCAAGTACGCGGGTAATATTTTTCGGTTCACTCACCCAAGGAGCGAACTGTTTATTAATCAACTCGCCAAATGGAGAGCGAGGCACAAGCACACGCTCATCCACATAAAATGGCATACCAGCAAAGTAAGCTTGATTGGTTAGGTAAGCCACTGGTGTGCGCTCGTTGATACGTCGTGATATTAATTCGCTCAGATGAACTTTTTCACTGCTAGTGAGGCGTGCTGCAAGTAACTCTTGAGGCGCATCCATTGGCAAGTGCAGCGCTGGCAACACCAATGAGACTGCTTCATCCCATGCGTTGTCTGTGCCGTGACCAAAAAAGATACCGTGGGCGCTAAATTGGCTGGTCGCCCAACGCAACCAATCACTAATGCTATGCATTTCCTGCTGAGCTTCTTGTAGTTCAGCGTCGCTAATAAGATTTTCGTTCATACTGTGTGGCAATTTTTGCTTGTTAATTGAAGACATTGTAGCGTGTTTAGCGCTAGGTTTTTACGCTTTTTTTGGCTAAACTCTCGGCCATGAACAAAGAGCACACTCCCCAAGATGCAAACAGCGATTTATCAGACGATGATATCGCCCTGTTTCGTCAAACGATAGGCACAACAAAGCGGGTCAAAAACGACACCGTGCGCTTGAGTGCCCAACACAAAAAGCACATTGGACAGCGCCAACAAATTGAGCGTCAAAGCAAAACAGAATTTTACTTTTCCGATGAATATATTCCCGACATCGACACTCATGGCACCATCAGTTATGTCAAAGAGGGAGAAAGCACCTACCTAGCGAAACAATTACGACGCGGTGATTACTCACCTGAACTTATCTTAGATTGCCACGGCATGAGTAAAGAAACAGTCAAATTGGAGCTAGCAGCGCTTATTAGCGCGTGTAAAAAACAGCACGTGCAGTGTGCGTGTGTGGTTCATGGTATAGGTGAGCGTATTTTAAAACACAAAGTGCCGCAGTATTTAGTGCAGCACCCAGATGTTCTCGCAATGCATCAAGCTCCCCTTGAATACGGCGGTAAAGGTGCAGTGGTCATCTTAATTGACCTACCCGTAGATGTAAGCCCGCTACTCTAAGATAAAATGCGCAGCGCAGCCGATTAGGTTGCGCTTACACACTCTACTTCAAAATGCTCCGATAACTTCAAGACATCACCTTCACTGAGCGGTTTTGAGAAATAGTACCCCTGCACCACAAAGCAGTTATTCGCCTTTAAAAAGTCAACTTGCGCTTTGGTCTCCACACCTTCAGCCACGACGTTAAGATTTAGCTTTTGCGCCATGGCTATAATTGCAGCGGTGATCTCCATATCATTCGGGTCATCAGGAATATCTTGAACAAATGAACGGTCAACTTTAAGCACGTCTACTGGGAATTTTTTCAAATAACTTAAAGACGAGTAGCCCGTCCCGAAGTCATCAATCGAAATCGACACTCCCAAACGCTTAATCTCGTGTAATTGGCTAATAGCGGTTTCCACATCCCCCATCAACATACTTTCAGTTAACTCTAAGTGCAGATTTTTAGGTGACACATGCGTTTCTCTTAACACACTGGCCAACATAGGAACCAAATTCGCATCTTGGAACTGACGTACAGACAAGTTCACGGAAATATTAGACTCGAGTCCAAGCTGTGAACGACGGGCAGAGAAGCAGCACGCTTCACGTAGCACCCATTCACCAAGCTCTACAATAAGCCCTGTTGCTTCAGCGATAGGAATGAACTTGACCGGTGAAATAGCCCCACGACTTGGGTGTACCCAGCGGATCAGCGCCTCAAAACCTAATATTTTACCCGAGCGACTATCGACCTGAGGTTGGTAGTTAAGGTGGAATTGCTTATCACGAATGCCCTGACGCAGTTCGTTTTCGATGTACAAACGCTCGTTCGCAGCAGCATTAAGTTCTCGCGAGTAGAAGTGATGCGTATTTTTGCCCTTAGCTTTGGCCTCATACATGGCTAAGTCCGCGTGTTTGAGAAGTTGGTCCTCCTCACTACTGTCATCCGGTGCCATAGTAATACCAATACTTGCACTGATGATAACTTCATTATTACCAAGCAAAATAGGCTGATTCAGAGTACGTTGAATGGTGTTGGCAACCTCAGCTGCTCGCTCGTAATTTTCTATACCGCTAAGCAACACAGCAAATTCATCGCCACCTAAGCGGGCAATGGTATCTTCAGTACGTAATCGATTTTTCAATCGGTTTGCCACTTCGATCAACAGTTGGTCCCCAATATCATGACCAAGGGTATCGTTGATGCGTTTGAATTCGTCTAAATCAAAGTAGAACAACGCGAATGCATAATGGCCACGCTCCGCCAACGCCATAGACTTGCGCAACTGCATGCGGAAGAACGTTCTGTTTGCAAGGCCAGTTAAGGTGTCGAAATAAGCCAACTGTTCCATCTTACGCTGACTTTCTTTAACAAAAGAAATGTCCTGTGCTGATACCACGTAGCTATTCACCTCGCCATCTTCATCTCGAATTGGCGAGATACTCAACGACACCCATAAGGCGCTGCCACTGGCTTGCTCGAGCATCGTGTCGCCACGCCAATAGTTGCGTGTTCTTAAATCGTACTCGATGTCATCTGTGAAAATAGCCATTTCTTTGGCAATGACACTGAGCAAGGTGGCATCTGTAAAGTGATCCTCATCAAAGCCCGTCATATCCATCATTTTCGGGTTGACGTACTCAATTTGTAATTGTCGATTAGTAATGAGTACACCCGTACCAGAGTGAGCAACCGCCTTTGACAAACGATTAGCAGCTTGCTCAGCGATCTCTTTTTCTTTGATACGTTGATTAAGGCCGCGAATGGTGTTGCTCAGCTCCACACTCATGTCTTTAAAAGAACCGTTGAGTACACCAATTTCATCCTTACTCTCTGGTGGGAATTGCGTATCCATTTTGCCACGCCCAAAACTAGACACTGCATCCACAAGCAAATAGATACGGCTTAACACGAGTTGATATAATGCTTGGTGCAACAACAGCGCTACGAGCACAGCGTATAAAATAAACAGGCCTAAAAACTTTATTTCCAATGCCTGCAAAGCCTCTAGGGCACTCGATTGTTTACGATAGATACCAACATACCAATCCAATCCGTCTACTTTGCGCACACTGGTAAGGTAATTTTCATCCTGATATTCAAATGGTTCCGTGATGGTAGGCAGTTTAAGCCTTGTGGCATCGGTGACAATTTCCACTAATTTAGGGTTCATGAAGTCCGACATACGCAGGCGTTTACCTTCTTTGCCGTACTCCAGATAGGTGCTCTGATCAATCTTTGGATGAGCAAGTAGCTGGCCTTTTGAGTCAACAACAAACATTTGTTGCTGTTCATCATCTAATGGCAGAAATCGTAGCAAGGCTTCAAGCTCAACATCAGCACCAGTTAAAGCGACATGCTTATCCCCTTGGTATATAGGTGTAACAATACTTTTTACCCACTTACCCCAAACCTGATCGTAATAAACAGGTGACCAAATCGCTAACCTATTAGGGTTATTATCTTGCCCCGCTCGGCTAAAATTGATGACATTATTAGCTCGATAATCTGCGGGCACATCCAATGCCCAATTTGGAGGTGAAATACGTACAAAACTGTCTTCGGTGAGCAGATAAAAGTTAAAAAATTCTTGTGTAAGAGTTGGCGAGATAAACTGCCATAACGCCTCTGAACGGGCAAACAATTGCTGGTAATACTGGTTGTAATTTTCTTTGGGAATAACTGCTGCGGACAAACCATCTTGAGAGACGCTACGCAGAGTGAGATCATCTGTAGACATAAAGTTAGGAGCAAAGACACTGAGCTCGGTGTTTTCTGCGTCATTAAATAATGCACGACTCACCACAGCATTCGCTTGTTCAGCGATGTTAACCTTGGTTTCTATAGCCTGTTCAAAATGATTGATAAAACGTGCGCTATACAGATTGAGCTGCTCACTCTCTTCGAACATCAATTGCTTTTGCTCAGATTTAAGCATAAATAGTGCAGCGAAAATCCCAGCAATCAAACAAATAGCTGAAATCAAAGCGGAGAGCTTGATGCTTAACGAATGTATGCCAAAGCGCGAAGGTGGACGCCTATAAACCACAGCCGATCCTTTTTAAGTATCTGGTTTTATTATTCTTACCGACTAGCAAATATAACAGCCATAGCGTACATGTATACACCTTTTTTACGCAGACCCCAGTCAAAAAGTGAGAAAAATAGTACAAAAGAACCAATTAGGCGCCCTCCCGTGCAGCTATTAGGCACAAAAACGCAATAATACCTTTACCTTACATTAGACCTAAATTACCTAATTTGGAAACTTTCACTCTCAAAGTGAATTAAATTATTTTACACCCAAACAACTATTGACTTAGTACCTGCTCAAACAGTAGATTGGAGCTATGAACATATTATCTTTCGTATTCTTTCGCTTTTTTATTCTCCACCCCGTTTGAGGGAGGCGCGAACGAGTACGTGAAGTTCACACATATTCTAAAGCCTCCCAAGCGGGAGGCTTTTTTGTTTTGGGAATGAGGAAACCAAATAATGACTAACGATACGCTGCAAGCGCTACGTCGAGATATCAACGAAATAGACTCTGAGCTACTGATACTGTTGGCCAAAAGACGCCGCATTAGCCACTCTGTAGTAGAGTATAAAATAGCGAATAACAAACCGATTCGCGACGAAGCCAGAGAGCAAGAGCTACTAGAAAAGCTTATTAATTATGGTAAATCACTCGGCCTTGACGCTTATTACATCAACAGTGTTTTTCAGCGCGTTCTGGAAGACTCAGTGCTGCATCAGCAAGCCATGTTGCAGCAAAATCTTAACCCTGAACTATTGGGTGAAACGAATCGGGTTGCTTATTTAGGTGGACAAGGTTCATATTCTCAATTGGCGGTGCACAAATACTTTAGTCGCCGTCCTGGTAAGTTAATAGAAATGGGATGTGCACAATTTGATGAGATCACAGGTGCGGTGGAAAAAGGCCAGGCCGACTTTGGCGTTCTGCCAATAGAAAATACAAGTTCAGGCAGTATCAATGAGGTGTTCGATTTACTGCAACACGCTCAAGTGTCGATTGTCGGAGAAGTTACCCACAGCGTTGAGCATTGCTTGCTGGTAAAACCGGGCACTGAACTTGAAGATATCACTAAATTATTCGGCCACCCCCAACCTTTTGCTCAATGCAATCGTTTCATACAGGGGTTAGCAGACGTACAGCTAGAAAACTGTGATTCCACGACCAGCGCCATGAAAGCAGCATTAAATTGCGATAATAGCGCAGCCATTGGTTCAGCTGAAGCGGGTAAGCACCTTGGCTTAGAAGTATTGAAAACTGGCATCGCAAACCAAAGTGAAAACCATAGCCGCTTCATCGTAGTTGCACGCAAGGCAATGCAGGTATCAACGCAAATCCCTACCAAAACCACCCTTATTATGGCGACTGAGCAACATGTTGGCTCCCTTGCTGATGCGCTAATGGTATTCAAGGAGCATGGTATTAACATGGTGAAGCTTGAATCACGTCCAGTACCTGGTAATCCTTGGGAAGAAGTATTCTATGTCGATCTCATTGCTAACCTTGCACAACCAAAAGTTCAAGGTGCACTTGAAGCGCTAAAAGATCACACCCAGTTCGTGCGTATCTTAGGCTGTTATCAAAGTGAATCTCTGCAAGCAGTTGAAGTAAAATAAAAGGGTAAGGCCGAGGGATTCCAAATCGGTTTCCTCGGCTACTATCACCATGATGACGATGTATCCATTTTATAAGCACATAATCATCACTGTGGTGATTATGCTTTTACCCATGAAGGCTTTTACCAAAACAATGACATCCCCTTCTATCAGTGTTCAATTATGGTCGGTTAAAGATGAGCTAAAAGCGGATTTCCATGGTACGCTCACCGCCTTGGCTAATATGGGCTTTGAGGGTGTTGAATTTGCAGGCGACTTTGGCCCTTATGCGAGCAATCCGCAGCAGTTACATACACTGCTCAGTTCACTGGGGTTACAAGCGAGCAGTGCTCATGTCGGCTTTGACCAATTAAGTAGCGAAACCATAAACAGCACACTGCACTTTTACAAAACTCTGGGAGTCACCTCGTTGTACATTCCTTGGGATGAGCGCGCATGGGACAAGGATAAAATTGACGAATTCATAACACAGTTAAATGCGGTTCATAAAACAGCGCAGCAACTCGATATGGAGATCGGATTCCATAATCATGACAAAGAGTTTTTACAATTTGGCGATACCACGTACTGGCAACACATTGCCGATAATACGACGGCTTCTGTGCCATTACAGCTAGATATTGGCTGGGTTCACTATGCCAAACAAAACGCCATCAAATTGATCAAAGCCTACCCAAAGCGAACTCGCTCCGCGCATCTAAAAATAGTAGCCAAAGACAACTCTTTGAGTCCTATCTTGGGAGACAACGGTTTTGCATGGGAGAATATCATTACTTCATTGCGTAATGATGGTCACACACAGTGGCTCGTGGTGGAGCAAGAGCAATATCCACAAGGGATGAGCGCGCTGCAAAGCGTTGACGCATCTAAACGTGCTTTGGATAGAATTTTGTTTCTATCGACAAAATAATAAAAATAATTTAAATCAGCATCTTACACGCCATTAAATGCATTTGGTGGTGACATCAAGTTTTTTATCTCTAGCAACGCCTGCACGAATGCGATCACACACAACGCGTGCCTCGCTATCAGTTAACCCCCAGACAATAATGGCTCCTTTGCGGTCATCATTCTTGCCTGTTAGATGCACGTATCGCGTGCGTGCAGGCTGCTCTTCCAACAGGTCTTGATAGCGACTTTCAATAGTTTCTTGGCAAGTGAAGGTGGCCTGCGAGCAATATTGATCTGCGACACAATGTTGCAACGCCTCTTTAACTAGATTCTCATCACACTGCGCGTCTTTATAGTTATGAGCAACCGCAATAAGCTCTATTTCCCTGCTTGCTATTTTGTATTTAACCAGCGCCTTCGCGTAAACCATTTCTCTATCGTGGTGTGACGGAGCGCCTTTGAACTCATAGAGGTAAAACACTGCAATACCGATAAAAAGTAGCGCGATTATCTGTTTCATCTGCTTCATTCTTCCTTGAAATACAATCAAAAACACCTTTTGGGTACAGTGACATTATTACCAATCGCCTCATGAGATGCCAGTGCTTTTTATCCATTTTTAACCTCTCGATGAAACCCAAGGAGACATACGGCCTGAAATGCACAAATAATAAACAAAGACTATACTGAGGGTGTTCTAAGGAGTGCGCTATGATTAAAAAGCCAGCCTTTTATAGAAGCCATGACAGCGTAATATACGTATCGTTTCGCTGTGCGCACAACTCACGATCTACACTACTTGGATCAACTTCTGAGGATAACCGACAACACAGCGCAACAGTCATTAAACTCAACTCACATAAGAAAAATAACTCCTAGGGCGTGTTGTCGCCGGTAACCAATTAGTTAGATGAATTTCTCCCTCAGTAACCCCCTGTTTAACCTCAATGAAGGGGCACTCATACTAGGCGTTATCCCAAAGGAATTATTGCTAAATATCGAACTATAATTACATTATGTTGACCCTGACTTAGTGCTCAACGCAAAGGGATATAGCGAGTCCACCGATGCATGGCAACACAAGCAAAGGAGCGTTTAGTCATGAGTAAATTAATCTCTAGCGTTTGCGGTATTTTATGTTATTTGGTTGGGCTTGGTGGTCTCAGCGCCTTTATGCTATTTATGGGTGGATGGAGTTTTCTTCCTATTCATATAAACTCGCGCCCACTTTCAGAGGACACCGGCGTTGCCATCGCAATTAACTTAGCCATTTTGCTCTTGTTTGCCTTGCATCACAGCATTGCTGCACGAAGTAGCTTTAAAGAAAAAATAACTCAGTTCATCTCTCCCGCACTCGAACGCAGTCTCTATGTGTTAGTGTCTGGATTATTTATGTTGGCGTTTTGTTTCTACTGGCAGCCCGTCACAGGGGTTATATGGCACACTGAAAATGAATTTCTGGTGAGTGTTTTGCGGGGGATTCACATCTTCGGTTGGCTCTTCTTAGTGGCAGCGACATTCGAGATCGATCACTTTCACCTGATGGGTCTAAAACAAAGTATTTCTATGAACCCTAATGAAGGGAACCAATTTAAAGAAGTGTGTTTATATAAAATTGTTCGCCACCCTATTCAAACTGGAATTCTACTCGGAATGTGGGCCACTCCCTACATGAGCATGACGCAGTTTATGTTGTCTTTGGGATTCACAATCTACATCTTTATCGGCTTATATTTCGAAGAGAAATCACTCATACACCGCTTTGGTGACGTATATATGGATTACAAAAGAAGAGTACCGGCGGTGGTCCCGTTTTTGAAAATACCTTAGCTTGCCCAATGGGCATTAACAGCGCTAACTTACATTGAGTAAACATCGCTCTATGGGTTATGCTGAAACAGCCCCGTTGGGACGCTCCTACATTACCCTAATCCAATACCTTTGCGTCATTAGCCTTGTTCAATAACGCCCGACTTTGGCGTAAGAACACATCGCTAGCATCACTGAAGAAATGTTTTGCATCATTAAATGCCGCTATCAAAGCATCTTTATCACGATCTCTGAGCATGCTGAGCGTTTGCTCATACGTATTTTGATACGCTTCTAATAGTGGCTCTACCCGGTCAAATTGAGCAAGCATGATATCGCTGTATAACTCAGGGCTTTGTGCGAATAGGCGCCCTACCATCATCAACTCGAGCTGGTAGATTGGCGATGAACAATCACGGATTTCTTGTAAACTATGCTCTTGGCGAGCAAGGAACTGGCCGTAAACAAACGTGGTTAAGTGGCGCATCACCTGAATAATTTGCATTGCCTCATCGTGTTTACGCGCGCTCATTTGTACAAGCTGACATCCCCACACTTTTAATTGTGCAATTAATGCGTCTGCTGATGCACTTGGACGACCAGGACACACCACCACGGTTTGTTTCACCCAGTGACTAATATCTGGCCCAAACATTGGGTGCAATCCCAACACGGGGCCACTGTGCTTTTGTTTAAGCGCTGCAATCGGTTTTTCTTTAACCGAGGTAATATCAACCAACAACGCATCATCATCGAGCCTAGGGAGCGCTTCAACGACCTTCTCAACAGCGTTGATAGGCACACTGACAATCACACATTTTGCCCCAGAGATAATTTGCTCAGCTTGTCCACGTTGCTGCTCTTGTTTATCAAGGATGCGAACTTCAAGACCACTTCTTTGTAGTTGTTTAGCAAATAACTGGCCCATTGAGCCACGACCACCGACTATTACAACCGGGCTAAGCTCAGGACACACGCAGGCAAGCTCACTTTGTTGGTTCTGATACGCTTCACGCATCATGCGACGTAAAATGTCTTCAACTAAGTCGGGGTTAACGCCTGCTTGTTGCGCTTGCTCTCTGCGAGCAGCAACTAATGTGGCCTCACGTTCTGGCGCATGAAGGGCTTCGCCGTAGCGCTGCTTTACTTTACCAACTTGCTCGGTAATGTTATTACGCTTGGCTAAAAGACGGACTAATTCACTGTCGCAGGCATCTATTTCACTGCGTAACTGGGCTAACTGCTGCTCGGCTGACATAGTGTAAACTTATAATTACATGTGGAAATTATTTATTACACCGATACTAACATATTCGAAGCTTATGAGAAGAGGAAACTGGTTGGCTCAGTATATTTACCGTTACCTGTATAAAGACATGTCATGAGCTTAACGATACAACCCATATTGTTCAAGATACTCGACAACATCTCAGTGTACAAACCAAAACGGGCCAGCTATTACTAGCTGACCCGTTTTTTCACGTTTTAGTAAAACGCGCGTATTAATTAAGTTTTTCTTTAATACGTGCAGATTTACCAGAACGCTCACGCAAGTAGTAAAGCTTAGCGCGACGAACCGCACCACGACGCTTAACTGCAATGCTGCTGATAAGAGGGCTGTGCGTTTGGAATACACGCTCAACACCTTCACCGCTCGAGATTTTACGAACTGTGAACGCTGAGTGTAGGCCACGGTTACGCTTAGCGATTACAACACCTTCAAAGGCCTGTAGACGCTCTTTTTCACCTTCTTTTACACGTACCTGTACAACAACTGTGTCACCAGCGCCGAACGCAGGTACGTCTTGCTTAAGCTGTTCAGCTTCAAGCTCTTTAATAATATTTTGGTTTACTTTTGCCATTTTATTTCTCACTTTCCTAGGTGTAACTGTCTTCTAGCCACAAGCTATTTGGTTTCCTGCTGAAATTCAGCAAGTAACCTTGCTTGCTCCTCAGTCAGAGCTAGGTTTTGCAACAAGTCTGGACGTCTTTTCCAAGTCCTTCCGAGTGACTGCTTAAGCCGCCATTTCGCAATTTCTTGGTGGTTACCACTCAGTAACACTGAAGGAACCGATTTACCATCCAATATTTCTGGCCGAGTATAGTGTGGACAATCAAGCAAGCCATCCGAAAATGAGTCTTGCTCAGCCGACTGGTTATGACCTAACACCCCTGGCACTAATCGCGCTACTGCGTCGATTAATGTCATGGCCGGTAGTTCACCACCGCTGAGGATAAAATCCCCAATCGACCATTCTTCATCGATATAGGACTCGATGATCCGTTCATCTATACCTTCGTAACGACCAGCTACTAAAATCAGTTTGTCGCTAAGAGCAAGCTCTTGAGCGCCTTGCTGATCTAGCTTTCGCCCTTGAGGCGACATATAAATTACTTTGGCACCCTCGCCAGCAGCAGCTTTCGCATCGAGTATGGCTTGTTTCAATGGTTCAACCATCATCAACATGCCTGGACCACCACCATAAGGACGGTCATCCACTGTGCGATGCTTATCTGTTGCATAATCGCGCGGATTCCAGCAGTGAAACTCGATTAAACCGCGTTTCACTGCGCGGCCTGTCACGCCTTGCTCAGTAATAGCTGAGAACATCTCAGGGAAGAGGCTAATTACCCCTACCCACAAAGGTGCTTTTGCCATTAAAAGCCTGGGTCCCAGTCCACAGTAATTTGGCGAGCATCGTGGTCCACATTTTGAATAACTGAATCAGTTAAAAATGGGATAAGACGCTCACCTTTGCCAAACGCATCTTTGCTATTTGCTTTGACAACTAGCACGTCGTTTGAGCCTGTCTCCATCAAGTCATCAACTTGACCTAAGTCATAACCTTTATCAGTTACAACGGCCATGCCGATGAGATCTCGCCAATAGAACTCACCTTCCGGCAGTTCTGGAAGCTGCGCCGCATATACAGAAATTTCCGCATTGGTAAAAGCCATTGCTTGATCTCTGTCGTTTACTTGCGCGAACTTGGCGATAAAGCCTTTGTTGTGACGACGCCAGTCACTCACTTCAAAGGTTTGCCATTTACCTTGTTGCCCTATCAACCATGGGCTGAAATCGAAGATCCCTTCGGGATCATCAGTAAATGAATGCACCTTAAGCCAACCCTTAATCCCATACGGGGCTCCGAGTTTGCCAACGACGATTGTAGAGGCTTGCTCTTGTTGACTCATGGTTACACTTACGCCTATTAAGCCGCTTTACGAGCGTCTTTAACTAGTTTTGCTACGCGATCTGAAAGAGATGCGCCTTGGCCTACCCAGTGATCAACACGGGCTAGGTCTAGACGAAGCTTTTCTTCTTGACCAGCAGCAATAGGGTTAAAGAAACCTACTTTCTCGATGAAACGACCGTCACGCGAGAAACGGCTATCCGCAACCACAATTTGATAGAAAGGACGCTTCTTAGCGCCACCACGTTGCAAACGAATAGTTACCATACCGTCCTCTAAATAGATTGACTGTTTTCATTAATAAGTTTACTTCCCCATAGAGGGAAGCTGGGGAATTGTACGAATTTTTTGCCACAATGCAAGCAAGAACTGCATTTAATCCAAGGTTTATGTGCGTTAAATACTGATCTTAGCGGAAGATTTTCCTAGGATAGTGTGATTATTCATCCGCTTGCCAATTGAAAAACGCGTTGTCATTTAGGCGTGCGATTATTTTGCATAGCCACTACCAATTGCTGAAAATGGCATTTCTAACTCCAGTTCTGGAACCTGCTGACCAATCCACGCGGGAAAAGTATTACTGTTAGGGCCTGGAAACAAGGTGTACTCATCCGCCCAAGGATAACGTTTAGCCGCCTCAATTATTTTAGGAATAAGTACTTGTGCTTGCGAACCGGTGATAGATAAAAACTTTTGTGGTTTAGCGCCATACCAATACCTATCTGGCGTGGGAGTTTGATAGGTACGCAATGCTTTTCTTCCTCTGTCAACGCCCCAGCCAACCACTTCATAGACTGTGTACTCAGACGCACCGTGTTCTTTAATTGCAAACCAGGTATGAACAGCAAACCACCCTCGCCAACCGAAAGCATCTGCCGCGTAAAACTCAATCACTGCGTCAGGCTGTGATACAGGTGTAGCAATGCCAGCTGGCTCCCTACTGGCACTACGCCAGTCTGTTTTTGCGCACCCACCCAGCACCACAAAAGATAAAACAATAAGTAGCATTCTTCGCATGAATAAAACTCCTCCGAGTGATAGCATTAACATAGTAGGCAACTGTTTGTTGGACAAAAAGGCCGTGCAAGGCCATAAAAAAACGCGGTCGTTACCGCGTCTTTAAACTTAATGCCTATACGAAGCAATTAAAATTTCGGGCCACCAGGACCACCCATCATGCCCGGTGGTAACATGCCTTTCATGCCGCGCATCATTTTCATCATGCCGCCTTTGCCTTTCATCTTCTTCATCATTTTCTGCATTTGCGTGAATTGCTTGAGCAGCTTGTTGATTTCTTGCACCTGAGTCCCCGAACCAGCTGCTATACGCTTTTTGCGTGAGCCTTTAATGATTTCTGGACGGGCGCGCTCTTTTGGTGTCATTGAATTGATAATGGCTTCCATTTGCACAAATGTCTTGTCGCTCATTTGTCC
Organism: Pseudoalteromonas maris; assembly: GCF_049257235.1. Classification (NCBI taxonomy): domain Bacteria; kingdom Pseudomonadati; phylum Pseudomonadota; class Gammaproteobacteria; order Alteromonadales; family Pseudoalteromonadaceae; genus Pseudoalteromonas; species Pseudoalteromonas maris. The sequence goes on along the minus strand of NZ_JBMMUF010000002.1, from coordinate 49,856 downwards.
TTTCACGGCGTCCGGTAGGTTATTCATACCAGGTAGTTTATCGAGCATAGACATCATGCCGCCCATGTTTTTCATTTGGCGCAATTGCTCTGCGAAGTCCTCAAGGGTAAACCCGTCGCCTTTAAACACTTTGTCAGCGACTTTCGCAGCCTTCTCTTTATCGACCTTCATCTCAACTTCTTCGATGAGTGAAAGGACATCACCCATACCAAGAATACGTGAGGCTACACGATCTGGGTGGAAAGGCTCTAACGCGTCAGTACGCTCACCGACACCAATAAACTTAATTGGCTTGCCAGTGATGTGTCGGATTGAAAGTGCTGCACCACCGCGCGCATCACCATCCGTCTTGGTCAATATCACACCTGACAATGGCAACGCTTCATCAAATGCTTTAGCTGTGTTAGCCGCGTCTTGACCTGTCATTGAGTCAACTACGAACAACGTTTCTATCGGATTGATAGCAGCATGAAGGGCTTTGATCTCATCCATCATGTCGCTGTCGATATGCAAACGACCTGCGGTATCAACGAGTACCACGTCAATGAACTTTTTCTTTGCGTGACTAATTGCATTCGTTGCAATGTCTACAGGCTTTTGACTGATATCACTTGGGAAAAACTCGACATCTACTTCGCTTGCTAATGTTTCAAGCTGTTTAATCGCCGCAGGGCGATAGACGTCAGCACTGACAACAAGTACAGATTTCTTTTTTCGCTCTTTGAGGAATTTGGCGAGTTTACCAACACTGGTTGTTTTACCCGCACCTTGCAGACCAGCCATCATCACCACGGCAGGCGGCTGTGCATTTAGGTTTAGCTCTTCATTAGCCTCACCCATTGCCTTCTCAAGCTCTTCACGGACAATCTTGATAAAAACCTGACCAGGGCTGAGGCTTTTTGTTACTTCTGTGCCTACCGCGCGCTCTTTTACTTGTTTTACAAATTCACGCACAACTGGCAGTGCGACGTCGGCTTCAAGTAACGCCATGCGCACTTCGCGCAGCGTTTCTTTTATATTGTCTTCGGTAAGACGGCCGCGGCCACTGATATTTTTTAGGGTTTTTCCTAATCGTTCCTGAAGGTTTTCAAACATCGCTAACGAGTCCGTTGCTACTTACATTTTTGCCGATTATAACTGAAAGCGAGGGGCAAATCCCAGTGGCATCTGCAATGGATTCACATAATTAGATCTAGGCAAGCGTGGACGCTTTACTTACAATGACCTTTTAAAGCATTCATTTAATTCCTTAAAAGGTCATTATGCTGATCACAGTTTTGACATTATTGAGTTGTGTTTTCTACGCTTTGGCGACAGCGCATGTACTTTCTCGCTTGTTTCACACTCAAGGTCCGTCACAAAGAACCACTGTCATTCTCAGTACGCTCGCCATTTTGTTACACATGGTGCTGCTGGTAAATTCTGTGTTCACCCATCAAGGCCAAGATGTCAGCTTTGTGAATGTGTCATTGCTTACCTGTTGGGTGATTGTCTTGAGTGTGACCGCTGTCTCACTCAAGTTCCCAGCCACATTATTACTCCCTGTAGTATACGGCTTTGCAGCACTATTGCTGTTAGCTAGTCTCTTTATGCCGCATCATGTGGTGGTGCAAGATATCAATTTGGAAGTTGGTTTAGTCGCGCACATCTCTTTGTCATTACTAGCATATTGCGTGCTGATTATTGCCACTTTATACGCTGTACAGTTTTACTTCATTGATAAGCGCCTCAAGCAAAAGGACTTAGCTATTGTATACAGTCATCTGCCTCCATTAATGGTGGTAGAGCGCCAACTTTACCAACTTGTTACTGTAGGGACTGCCCTACTGAGTATCGCTATCATCACTGGGTTTATTTTCGTTGAAGCCATGGTGAGTAAAGAGTACGCACACAAAACTATTCTTTCTATTATCGCGTGGGCAGTGTTTGCTGCAGTGGTGTTTGGACGCCACCTGCAAGGCTGGCGTGGCAAATCATCAGTGGTAACCATCATGGTGGGCGCGGGTATTTTAACCCTTGCCTATTTTGGTAGCCGCTTCGTGCAGGAAGTCATTCTGCAACGAATTTAATCAATTAGGCTTAGCTAGACTTGACTCTGAGCTTTGAGTACCGCTTAATATACCCTGGTTTTTAACAAAAGGATCCCTCTTTGGACGACATATCGACGAGTACGTTATTTATTATTTTAGCCGTGTTAATCGTACTCTCAGCTTACTTTTCTAGTTCAGAAACAGGCATGCTTTCGATCAATAAGTTTCGATTGCGCCACCTCGAAAAAGAAAATCATGCAGGCGCCAAGCGAGTCAGTGAGTTACTTAAACGCCCTGATCGCCTTATCGGCCTCATCCTGATCGGCAACAACCTTGTTAATATCGCAGCATCTTCAATCGCTACTATTATCGGTATACGTTTGTTCGGCGAAGTGGTTGGTCTAGCGGTTGCTACCTTTGGCCTGACCTTTATTCTTCTTGTTTTTGCAGAAGTCACACCAAAGACAATCGCAGCACTGTATCCTGAGAAAATAGCCTTTCCTAGTTCGTTCATCCTTAAGTACTTGTTGAAGATATCATTGGTGTTTGTTGTTGCACTGAACTGGATCACCAACGGTCTGTTGCGCTTGTTAGGCTTTAGTCCAGAGCAAGTTGAAGAACACAGCCTCAGTAAAGAAGAGCTTAAAACGGTTGTAAGTGAAGCAGGAGCGATGCTACCTGCAGAGCACAAAAGCATGTTGACGTCGATTCTCGATCTTGAGCAAGTGACTGTTGAAGACATTATGATCCCTCGTAACGAAATCAACGCGATTGATATCAACGATGATTGGAAGATTATCAGTAAGCAACTCACCAACGCGCAGCACACCCGTGTATTACTTTATCGCGACCAAATAGATGATGCTGTTGGTTTTATCCACGCCCGTGATGCGTTGCGATTACTTACCAAAGATAAGTTCGATAAATCGTCATTATTGCGCGCGGTGCGCGAGATTTATTTTATCCCTGAGGGTACATCGCTGAACACCCAGCTACACAAATTTCAGCAGGTCAAAGAGCGTATTGGTCTAGTTGTTGATGAGTACGGTGATATTCAAGGACTTGTAACTCTTGAAGATATTCTAGAAGAGGTTGTTGGCGATTTCACCACAACGACAGCGCGCACACCCAGTGAAGAAGTTGACGTTCAAGAAGATGGCTCAGTGCTTGTAGAAGGAAGTGCTAACATCCGTGAGCTTAACAAAGAAATGGGCTGGAAACTGCCTATTGACGGACCGAAGACACTTAGCGGGTTAATCGTTGAATACCTAGAAGACATTCCAGACGCTAACTTGAGTATGAAAATATCTGGCTACCCAATCGAAGTGTTGGAAGTGAAAGAGAATATGATCAAGCTAGTGCGAGTCATTCCACCGAAAAAACGTAAAAAATCTCAGAGTTAACACTCAGCGTCTGTTATCTGTGCTTTAATACCTTTTAGTCTCTAAAAAAGGAAAACACAGATGACAGACATATCCATCGAAAATATCTACAACACCGCAATCGAAATGCTGATGCAATATGGGCCCAAATTTGTGCTCGCTATTATTGTGCTAATTATTGGTTGGTGGCTGATAGGACGCGTTGCCAATGTCAGCGAGCGCTCTATGCACAAAGTGAAGGTCGAACCCGGTCTCACCCACTTTCTCGTTTCGTTTATTAGCGTCATTCTCAAAATCTTATTATTGATTTCTGTTGCATCAATGATAGGTGTAGAAACCACCTCATTTATCGCCATGTTAGGCGCCGCGGGTTTAGCTGTGGGTATGGCATTACAAGGCAGCTTGTCAAACTTTGCAGGTGGAGTACTTATTCTCTTCTTTAAGCCATTTAAAGTCGGTGATGTGATTGAAGCACAGGGCCACATGGGTAAGGTGGTAGAAATTCAGATTTTTGTCACCGTCTTGCTGACCTATGATAATCAAAAGATCATTATTCCCAACGGGGCGTTATCAAATGGCACTGTGAAAAATCTATTTGCTGAAGAAAATCGTCGTGTGGATATAGAATTTGGTATCAGCTATGGCGATGATGTTCATAAGGCCCGTGACGTACTTATGAGCGTGTTAAAAGACTACGACATGGTATTAGGAGACCCTGAGCCGGTTGTGCACGTTAGTCAACATGGCGATAGCCATATAGGCATGTTGGTGTGGGCGTGGGTCAAGTCAGAAGACTACTGGCCTGTATACTTTGGCTTGTATGAACGCGTGAAAATCGCATTTGATGAGGCGGATATTACTATCCCGTTCCCACAGCGCGATGTGTACATACACACATTTCCAAATCAGCCACAATAAATTTGGGCATTAAAAAACGGCGTATTTGCGCCGTTTTTAACATTTTTCACTACGAGAACAATCGTTCAAACCAGCTCTTATCCAAATCAGCTTCACAACGTTTTAGCTGCGCAGAATAGCGGCTCGCACGGTTTTTAACTTTATTCGCAACACCAAGCAACCATTTCTTGCTGTTGTGCGTGCCACGCTTATAACCACCCCACCCTTCGTGATAATTGAGGTACTGTGCGTACGCATCCCATTTCGACACGCCATTCACTTGATGGGTCTTCCACACAAACCACGCCATAAAGTCGATAGCATCATCAAAATCATCACGATCTGCACCAATGTTATCTGTCTCGCGCATGTAGTCTTCCCACGTCATGGTTTTAGCCTGCGAGTAGCCATAGGCATCACTTGCTCTACCAATGGGAATAAAACCGAGGAAATACTCCATCGGAGGGGCCGCATCATGTTTGAAAGAGCTTTCTTGATACATCATCGCCATGAGCACATGTTTGGGAGAGCCCCACTTTTCTTGGGCATCTTTCGCGTCGTAATACCAATCTTCTTTTTCTTCAAAAATCTTACAAATATCATCAGGTTGCTCGGGCGGTGCAGTTGCACAACCTGATAATCCAAGGGCGATTAAGACAATTAAAGAAATTTTTTTCATTTTTTTTGAACTAACTCTTTTATCACTAGTCTGAACTTATGAATGCAGCAGTTTAGCATTGTTTCATCCCTGTAGAATAATTTGCGCGGCCACCTAAGCCGCGCTTTTTTTATGCCTGAAAATAAGCATCCAAAAATGCTTCAAAGCTCTGCGTGTCTGCTTCTTCAATGTGCTTTTGCTCGACAATTGACTGCTGAGCTTTTTCTTTTAGATACGCCTCATCAAAGCATTCATACTGCCAACACGCATGTTGATCTTGATACTGCTGAGCCAAGCTCAACGCAAAAGTCCCATTGTCCAAATTGCTTTGGAGCAACTGTGTCATGTAGCGACCTGATATGGTTTTATCTGGCGCACTCACCCACGTTGCCATGTCATCAATAGTTGCGCTGTAATAATCGACACCATAGGCTTGGTCCATATACTCGGCCACTGCGTGCAACTGCGCAAAGATTTCATCCGCCCACTGCTTGAGGTAAATGCTTTGTTCGCCGCGCGTTAGCGTCAGCTCAGGGTCACGGCCCGCATTAACAACACGGCGTAAATTAACCTGAGATTGCATTTGCTCATCCCAGCTCATAAGCGGTGAGTCTTTTAGCAAACAGTATGTTAAAAACACATCTAAGAAGTGGATTTGCTGTAAATCAATCCCTGTATCGGCAAATGGATTTACATCCAGTGCGCGAATTTCAATGTACTCAATACCGCCACGAGTTAATGCTTCGGTTGGCTTTTCACCTGAGCGCGCGTTGCGCTTGGGTCTAATTGGTGAGTAGAACTCATTCTCGATTTGAAGAATATTTTTATTTAGCTGCTGCGGAGTTGGCGCGTGGTAATCATCAAGGTGCTGATATAAATCCGAGCGCAAGCTAATGGCTTTTTTCAACCCTTCAACATATTCGTCGAGCGAATTGTACATCACCCGTAAGCTAGACTGTGCACTGTTGGTGTAACCCAAATCACCCAAGCGCAAAGCAGTACCATGCTCTAAGTAGAGTGAGCCTTTGCCTAGGGGCTTAAACGGTAAATCCGTGGTGCGCCCTTCAAGGAAAGACTGACACAGTGCTGGGGAAGCACCAAATAAATAACTAATGAGCCACAACTCACGCTTGAAGTTACGAATGAGCCCTAAATACCCATTAGAAATAAAACTTTGTAAGTCACCGTTGTCGCCAGCTTGACGCTGCAGGCTTTGCCACAAACTCTCGGGGAATGAAATATTAAAATGCACACCCGCGATTGCTTGCATCATACTGCCATAGCGGTTTTTTAAACCTTCACGGTACAGTGTTTTCATGCGACCAATGTTAGAGCTACCAAACTGGGCCAAAGGTATTTCATCTTGGCTTTTGATATAGCAAGGCATACTAACTGGCCACAGCAATTCATCATCAAGCTGCGACAAAGTGAACTTCTGTAAATCTCGCAATTGAGCAAGCGTTTGTGTTGCATCATCACTGACAGGCGTAATAAATTCTAATAATGCTTCAGAGAAGTCAGTGGTGATCATTGAATTAGTTAGCGCGCAACCAATTGCTACAGGATGTGGACGCGTTGATAAGCCACCTTTTTTATTGGTGCGCAACGCCTCTCTTTCTATCCCTCGTTGAATGCCAACAATTGCTGCCAATTCCGATGGCGCAGATAACGCGCTAAGGCGTTGTTGTAATTGTGTACAAGTCAAAAAATCCTACCTCTAGCCTGTTGGCTCAATTGTTCTGTTATGGGGTGCACTTGTCATTACTCAAGACCATGGCAGTAAAATAACTTTCCCTTTGCAGATATTTTGCTCAATTTGTTGATGTGCCAACCCAGCTGCACTCAATGGCATAGTGCGGTGCATCAGCGCCAACGTGCCTTGTTTAAACCAATTGTAAAGACACGCTAGCTGAGCGTTATTCTTAACCACCAAAACGCCCTGCGCTTTTACGCCCTGCATCTGTGCGCCTTGAATGATCTGCCCCTGAGATAAGGTAGGAATAGTCACTACCTCGCTTTGTGCACTGAGCCCTTGTAAGCAACGCATACCCACTTCCATACCCACAACGTCAATCAGGTGACGCTTTGCTGGCACTTTAACAAACTCATCATAACTCATGCTTGTGATGTCGACACCTAACGTCTCTGGCAATTCACTACGGGTAACAGCTATCACTGAGTAGCCCATATTACGGGCTATTTGCACAGCTAAAGAGCCCACCGAGCCGGTGGCACCATTGATATAAATAGGCTGAGTTTTTGGGCATGCGAGGGCTGAAATTGCTTGAAATGCAGTTAAGCCCGCAAGACATAGACCGGACAACAGGGAATTTGCGTTCTCTTTACTCACTTTTATAACTTCATTAGCACGCGCGTTAGCATACTGCCCATAGGTGCCTGGTTGGGTAGCAAAGCCAACCATTCCCATGACTAAGTCACCTTGCTCAAACCCTTTGATATCCGGCGCACATTCAACGACTTCGCCAAATAAGTCATAACCGAGCACCAAAGGTAAATTATGCTTATTTTGCTCGGCTGCAAAACCAATACCTGCACGTGTTTTAACATCAATGGGATTAATAGACGTGCTAAGAACTTTCACTAAAAGTTCACCATCGGTAATTTGCGGCATTGGCAAGGTAATGGGTTTTAACACCCCAGCCTCACCAAATGCCTGTATAGCCATAGCTTGATAATCGCTTTGCATAACACATTTTGCCTGTTGGTAATTATGCTTATATTGACATTACCATCCGCTATAAACAATAAAAAGGCGGCTAAAAAGCCGCCTGTGTGTTTGAATATTATTGTATTTACCTATTTACTGACAAAGGTAAAGCCGTCGTCGTTTGCATCAATGCAAATTACATTGCCTGTTGAGAGTTCCCCTGCAAGCAACTTGTGTGCTAATGGGTTTTCTATAGCTTGCTGAATGGCTCGTTTAAGTGGTCGAGCACCGTACACTGGGTCAAAACCGCTTTGTGCCAACTTCGCAAGCGCTGCATCTGTGACCTCTAGGATGTAGCCTTTTTCAGTGAGACGCTCATACAGTTTAGCCAGCTGAATATCAGCAATTTGTTTAATATGCTCTGATGCCAGTGGATGGAAGACCACCGTCTCATCAATGCGGTTAATAAATTCAGGGCGAAACTGCTGTGCTAACACAGCCATCACTTTTTCCTTCATTAACGCATAATCATTATTGCCCGCTTGCTCTTGAATCACATCAGAGCCCAGATTTGATGTCATAATAATCACGGTGTTTTTAAAATCGACAGTACGACCCTGGCCATCTGTGAGACGGCCATCATCAAGCACCTGAAGTAAGATATTAAATACATCTGGGTGAGCTTTTTCTACTTCATCTAACAACACCACTGAATAGGGACGTCGACGCACAGCCTCTGTAAGATAACCACCTTCTTCATAGCCAACATAGCCAGGAGGAGCACCCACTAAACGTGCCACAGAATGCTTTTCCATGAATTCTGACATATCGATACGTACCATGGCATCTTCTGTGTCAAACATGAGCTGTGCAAGTGCTTTGGTTAGCTCTGTTTTACCGACTCCTGTGGGCCCGAGGAATAAAAATGAACCGATTGGCCGGTTGGGATCGGCAAGCCCTGCACGAGAGCGACGAATTGCATTAGCCACAGCCGTCACCGCCTCGTCTTGACCGATCACTCGCTCGTGTAGCTCTTGCTCCATCTGCAATAACTTTTCGCGTTCCCCTTGGAGCATCTTCGCAACAGGGATACCCGTCCAACGCGAAAGAATTTCAGCAATTTCGTCTTCACCCACTTTATTGCGCAGTAGACTCATATCCTGCATTTCAACTTGAGATGCCAAATCCAATTTACGCTCAAGTTCAGGAATACGGCCGTACTGCAACTCAGACATGCGCTGCAAGTCACCTGCGCGTCGCGCTACGTCTAAATCTAATCGAGCTTGCTCCAGTTCAGCCTTGATGACCTGAGTACCTTGCAAAGAGGCCTTTTCGGCATTCCACACTTCATCAAGCTCAGCATATTCACTCTCCAACTCTTTGATGAGTGACTGCATTTCTTCACGACGTTTGTGCGATGCTTCGTCCTTTTCTTTGGCTAGCGCATTATCTTCAAGTTTTAACTGAATGATCTTGCGCTCTAAACGGTCGAGCTGTTCTGGTTTGGAGTCGATTTGTAGACGAATTGATGAGCCAGCTTCATCAATCAAATCAATGGCTTTGTCAGGCAATTGACGATCACTAATGTAGCGATGTGATAAGTGTGCGGCAGCGACAATTGCGGGGTCTGTGATCTCCACTGAATGGTGTAACTCGTAACGTTCTTTTAAGCCTCGCAAAATAGCAATGGTGTCTTCCACACTCGGCTCATCAACCAATACTTTTTGGAAACGACGCTCAAGCGCTGCATCTTTTTCGATGTATTGACGGTACTCATCTAACGTTGTTGCCCCGACACAGTGTAACTCGCCTCGAGCAAGCGCCGGTTTGAGCATATTACCAGCATCCATTGCGCCATCGGTTTTACCTGCACCCACCATAGTATGAATTTCATCAATAAATAAAATCACCTGCCCTTCTTCTTTCGCAAGCTCATTAAGTACTGATTTAAGACGCTCTTCAAATTCACCACGGTATTTAGCACCCGCGACTAAGGCACCTAAGTCAAGTGACAACACGCGCTTGTTTTTAAGACCTTCAGGTACTTCACCATTAATAATACGTTGAGCAAGCCCCTCGACTATGGCCGTTTTACCTACCCCAGGCTCACCAATGAGAACAGGGTTATTCTTTGTTCTGCGCTGTAACACCTGCACTGTACGGCGGATCTCTTCATCACGGCCTATGACAGGGTCTAATTTGCCTTGCTCAGCACGCTCTGTTAAGTCAATGGTGAATTTTTCCAAGGCTTGGCGCGTATCTTCTGCATTGGGATCATCCACTTTTTGTCCGCCACGCAGTGCATCAATCGCTTTTTCGACCTTGTTGGTCGTGATGTTCAAGGCTTTGAAAATACCTCCCAAAGGTCCTTTATCTTCGCACGCAGCCAAAACAAATAGCTCACTGGAGATGAACTTGTCTTTGCGCTTTTGGGCATATTTGTCACACAAATTGAGCAAAGACACCATGTTGTTTGAAAGCTGAACATCACCGCCTACGCCCTCAACTTTGAACAGCTTTTCAATTTCTTGGGAAAGTTTGGTATTGAGCTCATCTGCGCTCACGCCCGCTTGGGCCAGCAAAGCGCGCACGCTTGAGCCACTTTGCTGTAACAATGCATACATCAAGTGAACGGGTTCAATGAATTGATGGTCGCGCCCGAGCGCCAAAGATTGAGCATCGGAAAGCGCTTGTTGAAATTTACTGGTAAATCTATCTAAACGCATGTGTCTGTTTCCACTAAAAAGTTCTATTACTTATTTAATGGGTGCACAACTCGCATTGTTCAAGTTTTGAGGATAAAAACTGGTGATTATTTGCGCCAGATCACGCTTGCCATGCGTCCAGTTTGACCGTCACGGCGATAAGAAAAATAACGTTCATTGAGGGTATATGTACATTGTGCAGCATCGTCAATAGCAGTGACGCCCAAATGAGTTAGCTTCTGTTTTGCCAACATGGGTAAATCCGCAAGGTATTTATCTGTGGTCGCCTTAAAGGCGCAGACATGCTCAGGGTTGTGTGCAATAAAAGCGCTTCTTACCTCGGCCCCTACTTCAAACGCTGATGAACCAATAGCTGGACCAAGCCAAGCACATATATTCGCAGGGCTTGCACTGAACATAGGGAGTGCTTTTTCAATGATACCACCGGCTAGAGAGCGCCAACCGCAGTGTAAGGCAGCTATTTCTTTACCGTCATCACTGGCAAGCAAAACAGGAAGACAATCTGCTGTCATTATCGCTAGCGGCACATTTTTGCACGCTGTGAACTGCCCATCAGCGTCGACAAGCGTATCGCTGTGATCATCCAAGACAATGTGAATATGCGTGCCGTGTACTTGGTTAACATAACGTGCTGGAGCTGGAAGTTGCGCATCAAGTAATGCACGGTTTTTTGCAACCGCATCGGGGGCATCATCAACATGGTTGCCCAAGTTAAAGCTGTCGTACACAGATTCACTAAAGCCCCCTGAGCGCATTGTTTGCAAAGCACCAATAGTATTTGGTGCTTGCCAACGAGGGGTAAAGAATGCGTCGCTCTTAGAACTCTTCATGACCATTGAGTTCGGTGTCTAAACGCAACGCCTCTGTGAGTTCCACCATATCTTGCGGCACAGGTGCCTGCCAGCGCATTTGCTCCCCAGTAATAGGGTGCGCAAGCTGTAGCTTGATAGCGTGAAGAGCCTGGCGTTTAAAGCCGCGAAGAGTCGTTAAAAACTCTTCTGACGCATTTTTAGGAGGGCGAGGACGACCGCCATAGAAAGGGTCACCAACAAGTGGGTGGCTAATATGCGCCATATGCACACGAATTTGGTGCGTACGACCTGACTCTAGACGCAGACGCAAACGCGTGTGCGCACGGAACTTCTCGGCTACACGAAAATGCGTCACAGCTGGCTTACCAAATTCTGTCACCGCCATATGTGTGCGCTTAGTCGCATGACGGCCAATAGGCGCGTCCACCATACCACCTGCGGTCATCGTGCCGTAACAGATCGCTTCATATTCACGCGTGAAATTCTCACGCTTTTGCAGCGCAGCAACCAAATGCGTTTGCGCTGGAATTGTTTTCGCCACCACCATTAATCCCGTGGTGTCTTTATCCAAGCGGTGCACAATACCAGCTCGTGGTACATTTTCAATTTCAGGACAATGATGTAACAGTGCATTCAATACTGTGCCATCTGGGTTACCAGCACCGGGATGAACAACAAGTCCTGCGGGCTTATTAATCACCAAAATGTCATCGTCTTCGTAGACGATATTTAGGTCAATATCCTGCGCTTCATATTCGCGAGGTGCTTCTACTTGCGCTTCAATATTAACTTGTTCGCCACCCAACAATTTTTCTTTAGGGGTGTTTACGACAGCACCATTTACATGCACCATGTCGTCTAAAATCCACGTTTTAATACGCGAACGCGAATAATCCGGGAACAATTGCGCCAAAATTTGGTCTAGACGTTTACCGCCAAGTTCAACCGGAACCTCTGCACTGAGGGAAATTTGTTCTGCCATAAGCAAGTTTTACCTAATTTACCAGTGCAAGCTCTGCTTGACTGGGTTAGAATCGCATAATTCGCATAGTTTACTCGGTTTTACCTACTTGGCCTAGCCAAAGACAACGAAGGTACCTAATTAATGATAAATAAAATAAGTAAACGGGCACTAGCAGTCGTATTTACAGCCACCTTACTTAGCGCATGTTCATCCGCACCCGAGCAAGAAGAAATAGAAAGAGTGCCCAACAAATCTGCGCAAGCCTTATATGAAGATGCCAGAGGAACCTTAGATTCCGGCCTATACGCACGAGCAATCGAGCTATTATCCGCTATTGACGCTCGATATCCGTTTGGCCCATTTTCAAAACAAGTGCAAATGGACTTAGTGTATGCCTACTATCAAACAGGCAACACAGAGCAGGCGCTCGCAACAATTGACCGATTCATCCGCCTAAACCCAAATCATAAAGACTTGGATTACATGTATTACATGCGCGGATTGGTGAACATCAAAGCAGATAAAAACGCATTCCAAGAATACTTTGGCGTTGACCGCGCAGACAGAGATGCTGAGCGCACACGTACAGCATTCAAAGACTTATCGACGTTAGTAAGTAGCTTCCCAGAGAGTAAATACGCACCAGAGGCTAAACGCCGCCTAGTGTGGTTACTAAACAAAATGGCGCGAAATGAGTTGAAAGTAGCGGAGTATTACTTTGAACGTGAAGCTTATCTAGCAGCAGCAAACCGTGGCAAGTACGTAGTCGAGCACTTTTCACAAAGCAGTTACCTAGAGCCAGCACTTGAAATGATGGTGAAAAGCTACAAAAAGCTTGGTCTTGATGACATGGCTGAGCATGCCAAACAAACACTGGATTTAAACAAGCGTAACCGTTAATGGTTCAGCGTTCAGTATTATAAAATTGCTAATAAAAAACCGATGCCATGGCATCGGTTTTTTTGTGCATAACCCAAGAAGAATCAGGACAAATATTAAATTGCTTCTTCGTCTTCTTCTTGTGTACGGATACGCACTACGCGCTCAACATCAGTGACGAAAATTTTACCATCGCCGATTTTCCCTGTTTGCGCAGTTTTAATTATCACTTCAATAGCACGATCCACATCTTCATCAGCAAGCACGATGTCGAGCTTCACTTTAGGCAAGAAATCAACCATGTACTCAGCGCCACGATATAGCTCTGTGTGCCCTTTTTGACGGCCGAAACCTTTTACTTCACACACAGTCATACCTGTGATGCCGACTTCAGATAACGCTTCACGTACGTCATCTAATTTGAATGGTTTGATGATGGCTTCAATTTTTTTCATTGTCTTTATAATTTGCTCTGGCAGATGGGCCGATTCTAGTCAATTGTGCTCCTATACGCAAACTTCAAAAATAGTGACTAATAGGTTAATGGTGTTACACTTAATATAATGATTCTAACGAGAAGATGTTATGAAAAGTTTCGAACAATCAAGGAATAAGGGCTTTACCCTGATTGAGCTGATGATGACAATTGCGATTGCCGCAATCCTTTTAGCTATAGCACTGTATGACACTTCGCAAATGACCGCGAAGGAAAAAGCTAATAACTTTAGTGGTGAATTCAAACGCCAGCTGAAGTTTGCTCGCGCTAAAGCAATGACTACCGGTGATCCTGTGATCGTCTGTCCAGTAACCACTCCTGGCTCAACAGGAGCATGTGGCAACGACTGGCAAGCTGGAACCATCGTTATGTTTTCTGACATTAATAATAACGGTAGTTTCGATGCAGACGCTGATATTCTAGTGCGTGCATTATCCCCTTTGACGGCAAATAGTAAATTAATAAATACCTCAGGAGAGAGTTCAATAAGGTTTGACCAGCGAGGTCAAACAGCCACTACACAGTCATTTATCTATTGCCCCTCAACTTCAGACAACAAATACAATATCTCTGTTGATGTTAGCCCATCTGGCGCAGTTCGCGATAAAGGGAGCACTACAAGCACTTGCGGAACCTAAAAAAGGTACTAAAATAACTAAACAAGGACCTGTTAAGAGCTTCAAGGATGAAAGCTTACACCTTCTCTAGTCAAGCTATAAAACACACTGGTTTTTCTCTAGTAGAGCTACTAATGGCAGTGACAATAGCTAGTGTATTATTGTCTATAACAATATCCAACTTATCACCACTTAGTCAGAAAAGCCGAAAGTATGACTACATGACCCAACTTCATAGTCATCTCATTGCCGCCCGCTCATTCGCTATCAACAATGCTGACTTCATAAGTATTTGTCCACACATTAATTATCAGTGTGTAGATTCTTGGACCAATGACATTATGATGTTTGTAGACAGCAATAAAGACATAACACGCTCACAAAACGAACTGGTCATTGCCGATTTAACATCTCCTGAGGGCGGAGATAGTTTACGCTACTCTCGAAGAGGCCTTACTTTTACACCGTCAGGAGGAATTGTTGGGTTTGCAAATGGAAGCTTTCTATACTGCTCTGAAAATTCTTCTTTAAATCAACCTGCTGTACGTATTTCTGTCGCCAACTCTGGGAGGGTCAGATTGAAAGAGGACAGTGACAAGTGTAAGCAGTCAAATCAAGGATAGTTTAACTAAATATACTCAAAGTAACTCATTAGGGCGTTGCGACGAATATCTGCACGCCCTAACATATCTGTTATCTCAATTTAGCCTTATCGGCAGCTTGCGCCTTCGCATCAGTAAACTCATCCGTGCGCAAAACACATTCCATTACCTGAGCTACGCTGTGACGCTCTGCACCAGGGTACATATGTCCTTCAGCCACAGCCGCTTTTTGCGCTTGAACTTTTGCTTTGTTTTTGACTTCAACATCAATAACAGCAAAGGTGTCATCCTCCAAAAGCGCATAGCACTTATACTTGTAGAGTGATTTTGCCTCTACTGCTCCTGAAGTTGCGATAAGCAATGCTGACGTTAACAGTAAGATAAATAATTTCATAATCACCTCTTCCAACATGTATCTGTACTTGCACTTCCTGTAGAGCCTTTGACACCTATCTCATTCACAGTAAAAGACGTACATTCTGTGTCCTTAGTAACCACGCCAGAAGCAGGTGTCGCAGTAATCGTAAAGCTTTGTCCATTCACTGTTGCTGATAGGGTATATAAACCTGACTCAGACGCTGTGCTTAGACCCAAATCGGCGATTGTAGCTGTGTATTGGCGATTGTCTGCGAAATATTGCTCTTGCTTACTGGCAGCGTCTAACACAGCCGACATCGCTTCAGAACGAGCGCTTTTAATAACAAAGTTCTGATAACTCGGGTAGGCAATAGAGGCTAAGATGCCTACTATTGCCACTGCAATCATTAACTCGATTAATGTGAAGCCTTTTTGCTTTAACATTAGGTTTATTCCTCTAATCGATAAATATAGTTTTGTGTGGTTCTAAAGCTAGGTTTTGTTGTTTTAGAAGGATCGCTTTCATCAACAGCAATCAACTGCAACAGACCGCCATCAGGTGAAGGATTTCCGTTTTCATCGACCGCTCCCCAGCCTGTGCCCGTACTAGTACCACAGTTGAGACAGTAGAACTGGTCTTCAACTACCCATGTTGGTGCGGGAGGAATTTTATTCCCCAAATCAAATGACAGCGAGCTGTATACTGTTGAACCATAATGTAGATTAAACGCATACAACTTGCCGGCGCCACCTTTTAGTACACATTTCGCCAAATCATTATCCTCACTCGGAGTGAAGGTTGTGAAGTAAGCAACACCAAACAGTACTGTAGGTTTAGACAGAGATTTTTCAGTTGCAGGTAGAGAGTACATCCAACCATCATAAGACCCCATAATAAGCTCTTGGTCCACAAACGCATCACTGCCTCCCTCAAGACCATCAAATGGCAGTTGTGTGATATCACGCAAGTCACTCGGTGTTAATGGTGCTGGTGCGGGGTTAGCAACTGGCTCAAATGTTTGAGTCCTGACATTTTCGTCTCGCAACATGTATAAGAAGTTTCCTTCTTCAGTTTCCAATGGATGCGACCGGTTTCCGCTCCCCACCGTAATGGCTTCAAAAGGAGTTTCTATTCGAGAGATGTAGGTTTCACCGTCTATTTCCGTCGACTGCACCAAAGCAGAAAAGGTTCTCGAAACAGATGGGCCATAATAGAAGCGACGATTTTCCGAAACGGGTGTTATTGCACCTAAATCAGCAAATTTAAATGTTGACCATGTGGATTTATCAGCGCTGGGCATGTCAAATCGCCAAACATTGCCACCCGTGTCGGTTGCATACATGCGATCGGTAAGGCCATCATAATTACTATCGAGTACCGCAATATCACCGACGATACCGTGATTCCCTGGGAAATAAACATCGCCTGTTAAAGTGTTAGTTAGCTCATTGGTGAATTTACCAACCAAGCTACCATTTCTAGCACGAACAAGGTAAACACCACGCCCAACACTATCTGCAGTGTAATTCAAGTCTTTGTTGGTATCGTAACCTGCGCCAAACACTAATACAGGCTCTGGGCGATTGTTACTGTTCACAACGCCTTTGAGGTAGGTGATGATTGGTCTAGACCAACTCTGACCCATTTCTTCAAACCCTATGGTCGTATTATCAATGTGCCACATTAGTTTGGGTGTACTACTGTTTGAGATATCTATCGCATAGTATGAATATCCGCCACGGCGCATACCAAAAAACACCCATACTGTATCCGTACCTTCATCAACAATACCGTTGTTATTTGCATCGATAAAGTGCACAGTGGCTGTACTGTCCATACCATACACTTTTTCACCGCCGGTGTTATTACGAAGCACTGATAAATTGTCGAATAACTCTTCAGGTATAAAGCTCCACTGTTCAGTCAGGGTGTTGTATTGATCTGAAAATAGATGAATAAAACCGGCATTTGTACCCATAATAACTTTAATTTCACCATCAGGGTATGACAATGCAACTGGACGCGAGTGAAGAGGATCGCCCATGACATCCAGGCGCGTATCTGTTCTTTGACCGTCGTTGTTATCATCGTCAACGTCCATACCACGCGCCCAAGCGATTAAGGGTTTGACCTCTGCTTTTTCAACACCTAATGCAATACCGGCATCAGCTTCACTACCGTAGTAGTCAATAATATTTCTTGCGTCAAATGCTGTAATTGCGCCATCTATTCCAATATTTGAATAAACCCTGCGGTTGGAAGCACTCACTTCAGAGAGCACGTAGTTTGCACCACCGGCTCGAACATCGCTTCCATCCGGTGCTGCGCTCCAAAAAGTTGTTGCAATATCTGTCCCTGACTTGATATTGCCGTCCTGATCCAGAGCTGGCTGGCCATTCAAATCAACCACTGTGCCATTGGAAACTTTTAACTTTTTCAAGTTACCAGCCCAACGAGCGCCTTCCGTCGGCAAGAACATTGCGTAATATACTGAGTCAGAAGTTCTCGTACGGTCAAAGTTATTACTGGCCACAGATGGAGCGGTAAATGATGTTGACGTTGCCAATATCTCAGCCAAAGTCTCTGATATCGCCTCTGAAAGCGACTCGCCATTATCAGCAAAATAATAACGACCACCACCTTCTTCCGCAGCTTTAGAAAGAATGGCTTCAGGCGCATCTCCACCAAAACCAACGGTATACAAGGTTGCTGTCTGATTACCCGGGATTAGCTTATTGATATCTTGCTTTTTCATATAATGAGCAAGTGCGGGCAGGTAGCTCTCAGCTATGACTTTTGGCTCTCCATTTTCATCAACAATAACTTCGCCATTTTCATCTTTAGCAAACTCTTTACCTTTTAGCGCCTCTGGGTCGGGAACTGTATCTGGCGTAACCCCTTCAATTTGACCGGTTACATAGTTAACAGTAGTAAACAATGATTTGACAGCCCCATCAGCAGCGTTGTCGATAGTTGGCGCACCATCCGTGATATAGACAATACTAATATCTTGAGGACAACCGCCACGATCTACATAAGGACTATTGTAAAGTACCCCCTCACCATTGACCGTCGAACTCAAATCGAACGCCGGGTCATTTCCTTGGTAGTTAACTCCCCCACACTCACCCGTTTCACTATTACACGTTTTATCATCATCAGCATATAAAACTGGGTTACCTGCAAAGTAATTATATGCCTCAAACAACGTCTCACACAGTGGCGTGTTTGTTTGACCGCTTACGCTGGAAACAATATCGAAAATACTTCCATCGTTACCAAAGCTCGCTACAAGTCTTCCACCGTCACGATCATTTTCTTGCGGAAAGTTCAAGTTATAAACCATCAAAGCAAAATCGGCATCAGGAGTAGCACCAAGCGTTGTTTGAATGGTCTCTTTAGCCACTTCAATCTTGTCTTGAGTCGTTTGATTCGCTTCTTTATCGATGTACCAACGTACATAATGCGGTGAGTATAAAGTAACGACCGTTGCCTCTTCAAAAATTGCCTCCATTTTTGCGCGCATCTCGGCATCGTACTCTCCGCCAGGGCTTTCGCCTGAATAACCCATGAAGTCAGCGTGGTCCGGATTTTTAGTCGTCGTTGGGAACCCTTTCAATTCATCATTAAACTGCGAGCTATAGATATTACTACCACTTTTCGCCACTTGGAGATATTGGTCGATCGTTACTTTAGTAGGCTCAGGGTGGAGGTATTGATTATCACCGTCATTGTTTCTGAAATCAGCTAGACAATCGACAGCACTTTGCATATTGCCGCCGTTGTCATTTTTGAGGTTAATCCATTCCCCTGTATTCTTTTTACCTGAAAATTCAAGCATTTTACCGGTAAAAAAACCATACTTTGCTAACGCTTCTTTTGCAGCATCACAACCATTAAGAGAAAAATTAAAGCGCTTTGCATCTGAGCGATTATCAAGCTCAGCGAGCACAATATCATCGATAGTCTGACCCACTGAATAAAAAATATAATCATCTTTAAAGCCACTATCGGCACCATCGGTTCCATACTCTGTGGTGTTGTTGTATGGCTCTGGGGCTAATACCCCCTCGTTCATACTATTTGAATTATCAAGTATGAAGAGTACCTTTGCTTTAGCACCAACTGCCGCTTTTTGACCTACATACACCTCAATGTCTTCTGCATGTATCGCTGCAGGAGAGCACAGTGCAATTGCCAAAGCTAATTTATTTAGAACTTTCATTTCGTTCACCTATTCCAAATTCTCAACCTGCTACAGAGACTCTTGCTCTATACCTGATACAACACTGACCGAATGACGGTTGCCCTTACCGAAGAACACTGTTGAATTCACTCTCAGGTCACGGCTGCACTTAATATCTGCACTGGTATCATTCGCTGCCCTTTTTCGAGAACAATTTGTTGCACTCAATACCCCTGGGGCCTTCACTAAAGTCAACGCAGCTTCTGCCCCCTCAGCTACAAGTGGTACACTCTCGTCTACGGTGCCCAAGTTGGGCGTAGTAAAATTAATACCGTTACTTGATTTTAACTCAGTATAAATTGCACGACTGGTATCTGCATGCGCCTGACTTAATGCTTGATCATAATCTTGAGCAGCATTAATCACCTTCATATCAACGCTACTGTTGCTCATTAAAGTAACCGCTATACCACTTACTACAAGCACCATAACGATAGCTGCGACTAACACAACACCTTGCTGCTTATGAATGTTTAAAGTGCGATAGACCATTGGTTATTCCCCGCATTATTTAGCTTAAATGTTGATACAAAAACCATTCGTCTATGACTGTCATTGCCGGTGATTACCCTCTGGCTATCGCCAAGTTTGTAAGTACGATTGCTGACCTTCGAGTTTTTGTCCTCTTCAGTCGCTCTTACAAGAACTGCCACCTGAATAGTCTCTATTTTAGTAATGCCGGACTGCTCCCAGTCCACTGCAGTCATTTGCGATGCATCTTTATAAAGATCAACCGCGCCATCACCATTAATGTCCATACCATATGAAAACTTTAGATTTTCAACACCTTCCAAAATAGGCTCCGTCACCATATTTCCTACCGTGAGTCTTTTGCGCATCAACACAGGCACTGTAATCGTCTTATCGCCTTTGGTGTAAGTATCTTCACTTACATAATAGACATGGTGGTTATAGGGCCATACATTGGTACCATCGATATCAATAGCAGTACCACCACCGGCAATAAATTTAGCTGTACCAAGAGTAGATTCAACGTAGTATTGGTTAGCATCCGTCGCTTGCCCACTGACGTCTTGGCCACTTGCCCGTTTAATTTGCAGCACATCACTCCCAGCTTTTGCGCCACTCAAGCATGACGTAAATTCGGACGCTGTTGAGCCAACCACTTCACCGTATAGCGTCCTGAAATTAGTAGCAGCTCCAGGAGTTGGAAAGCTTGCGCTGTTAGTCCCTGCGCCGGCGCTACAGTCGCCAGCGACTGCTGCAAGCCCAGTTACATCAGCAAATGCTAACTCCTCATTATTAACTCGGCCGAAAAAGCCGGCCATTGCTAAGTCTTTACCAATAATATCAAGGGCTATGCGACCCGTTTCCTGCATTTCACCCATCTCAACAGTATCGGTTGTCGTCACTTTCATACTAAGATAGGTAAACATCACGCCACCTAATAAAAAGATGCCTACCACCATGGCGATCATCAATTCTAGAAGAGTAAAGCCAGATTCTCTATTAGGGGTAGATATGTAATTGAATCTCATGATATTTCCCTAAACAAATAAGAATGAATCAACTGATAACACACGACGGCGATTGTTGTCGCCACCACAATCCGTTTTATCACCTACTGCATCGCCTGCGCTAGACAACTGCTGGCGCGAATCCCAGGACACGATGACGTTAATAGTAACTTGCTCTGCATCTCCTGCTGTTGAAATACAAATTTGTGCGTCTGAAAGTGAACCAGTGTTATCTACAGCACGGATTGCTCTGCGCCACTGCTCTCTATCAAAGGCAGCGACCTGAGCAGGTAGACAGTTGTTATTTATACAACTAACATACCCACCTGACTGTGTATCTCCACTAGAGATGTTACCGTTGTAGTTACCTGCCAATGTCGCCTCACTATTTGCTCGCATCCTGTCGATTACATCATTCGCTACACCTAACGCTGCAGCGCGTTGCATAGAGTCAAAAGTTGCTTGTTTAGCCTTAGCTTGCAGCGCTACTGCGCCAAGCAAACCAAACACCAAAACAATAAATGCTATTAGTGTTTCTAATAGAGTAAAGCCCCGTTGATTACGCATAGTCTTTTAATTTAAATTATTGGTAGATAACAGTTTAGTAACTGTGAAACAAGGAGCAACTGGAATAGGTATAAACGGTAAATTTATCAGGATGAACGGCAATGTCAGATATATAAGATACCAATGCGCATAAATATGTGATCAGATAAAGCGCTATTTATCCAGCGCTAGCCTAGCTCATTTTTCTAATACAATTGGTATAAGCCATGAAAACATAAATCGATGTTTTAATGAGGTTTATATTAACTACGATATACCAAGGAAGGCTTGTTACAATAAAGACTTAACTTGCTTTAATGCTCTTCTTGATACGGATATCGGCTGCTTATTACTTTTTAAACGAATCACATGACCTTGCTCATGGGCTTCTAACGCAGCTATCTCGCCGCTATTAACTAAACAGTTACGATGAACACGAACAAACCTCATGCCGAAACGCTCCTCAAGCGCTTTTAATGGCTCATCTACCAACCCCTGCGCTCCTTGCACGGTCATCACTTGGGTGTATTTACCATCTGCATGAAAGTAGCAGACATCTTCAAGCGCAACTTTTATTATTTTATTGCCCAATTGATAGCTAATTGTCTCATCTTGACGCTCACTATTTTGCGCTCTGTTTGTGGTACCCAATTTACTAAGGATGTGTGCGAGGTGCTCTGCTTCAACAGGCTTTAGAAGGTAGCCCACAGCCTGCAAATTTACAGCTGTGAGCGCATGTTCGCTATAAGCCGTTGTGAAAACAATTGCCGGAGGATGCGGTTCGTTTGCAAGCACCTTTGCAACCTCAACACCACTTAATTCAGGCATTTCTATATCAAGAAAGACAACGTCTACTTGCAGCGCCTTAAACTGTGCAAGCGCCTCTTTACCATCGGCTGCTTCTGCTAACACGCACACAGTGGCCTCGTGCGCGCTGAGCAGTCTTTTGAGGCGCGCTCGTGCAAGAGGTTCATCATCAACAATCAAGGCTCGAAGCATATTACACTCTCCTTGGCACAACCAGTTTAACGCGGAACTGTCCGTCGTATTTGCGAGTCGTCAATTGCGCGGCATCCGCAAATTTTAACTTCAATCGCTGTGCTATATTGCCAAGGGCTATACCGTTACCTTGTTTATCTGATATCGCACTGCCAATGGTGTTTTCGACCACAATGGTGACGGATTTTTGTGTCGCGACCATTTGCACGGTAATTTGAGATTGCTGGTTTTCACCTTGTACGCTGTATTGCACAGCATTTTCTAATAAGGGTTGTAACGTTAAACACGGCAATGCAGCCTGAGGCAACGTCTCGGGCAACTGCCAATCAACGAGCAAGCGCTCACCAAAACGCCACTGTTCTAATGATATGTATCTTTTTGCAAGAATGACCTCTTGCTCTAATGTACTATCTTGACCCGCATTGATGGCAGCTCTAGATAAAGATGCCAGCGCCAATGCAGACTCCTCTGCAGCATTGGGATCCTGATGTGCAAGTTCAGCTACGGTGTTTAAGGTATTAAATAGAAAATGCGGCTTAATACGCGCCTGTAGTGCGTCCAATTGCGCCTGAGTGTAAGCATAGTGCGCATTTGCGTGTTCGTTGACCATCGCCATAAATTGCACAAACAACGTTGTGACTAATACACTAATCGCACAACTTTTAACTACAAACCAATAAGATATGGGGTCGTCCAACACACTTAGATAACTAATGTAGCTTGTTGTTAGAAAGGTCACTACTACCAAGGTGAGCACAAAGGAAACTGCTTGTATAGTCTCGCTCAGTTGCGGTTTTAGGCGATTTAAAACGTAGAGAATTGCTATGCTTACTGAGGTGATAAACTGAACTAATAGGCTGGTTTGCCCAAGCACCAGCCAGAACTGGCTATAGTCATACTCGCTAAGGGTTATGATCAGAGCCAGCACCTGAGCGACGACCACTGCGCTGAGTACCCCGCGGGTCTGGCACAGGGTACTTAATAGTGAATACGGGGGCGATTTAATCGCTGACGACATACCTGACCCCCTATATTGTTACCTTAATTCAGCTGGAACAGCGAACACGATGTCTTCTTCACGACCTGGGTTTTCAACCACTTCTTCGCCGCCAAGAGATTTTAGGTGACTAATCACTTGTTGCACTAGCACTTCAGGCGCTGAAGCTCCTGCCGTTACACCAACACTCGAAGCATTATCTAGCCACGACGCCTCAATTGAATCAGCATCATCAATTAAGTAAGCAGCTGTGCCCATCTTGTTTGCTAATTCACGTAAACGATTAGAGTTAGAGCTATTTTTCGCGCCAACCACTAATAGCACATCAACTTTGTCAGCTAAATCACGCACTGCATCTTGGCGATTTTGAGTTGCATAACAAATGTCATCTTTGCGTGGGCCATCTATTTCTGGAAAACGCTCACGTAATGCATCGATTACATCGGCGGTGTCATCCACCGACAATGTCGTTTGGCTACAATAGAACAAGTTGCTCGCATCTTTCACTTCAAGCTTAGCAACATCTTCAGGAGTTTCAACAAGATAGATCCCACCCTGCGGATTATCATATTGGCCCATTGTGCCTTCGACTTCAGGGTGTCCTTGGTGACCAATTAACACACACTCGGTGCCACGGCGTGACGCCCGAGTCACTTCCATATGTACTTTCGTCACCAACGGGCAAGTTGCATCAAACACTTTAAGCTCGCGACGCTTAGCCTCTTGACGAACCGCTTGTGACACCCCGTGCGCACTGAAAATCACAATGCTATCATCAGGCACCTGATGCAACTCTTCCACAAATACAGCGCCGCGGTCTTTGAGACCATTGACAACGTATTTGTTATGTACCACTTCATGGCGCACATAAATTGGCGCTTCGAAAATATCCAAAGCGCGCTCCACAATGCTAATCGCTCTATCTACACCCGCACAAAAGCCGCGTGGGTTTGCTAGCATGATTTTCATTAGTTCGTCACCTCTAGGATCTCAACTTCAAAAGTCAGCTTTTGGCCTGCCAATGGGTGATTAAAATCAATCGTCACCGACTGCCCTTGCACTTCACGCACAACACCCGGCAACTCCGTACCATCAGGCTGAGTAAAGGCGATAATAGCGCCAACTTGTGCGGGAGCCTCGGCACCGAACTTGCT
This sequence comes from Pseudoalteromonas maris, assembly GCF_049257235.1. Classification (NCBI taxonomy): domain Bacteria; kingdom Pseudomonadati; phylum Pseudomonadota; class Gammaproteobacteria; order Alteromonadales; family Pseudoalteromonadaceae; genus Pseudoalteromonas; species Pseudoalteromonas maris. The sequence goes on along the minus strand of NZ_JBMMUF010000002.1, from coordinate 25,347 downwards.
GCGGTCAACATGATAAATGTTATCCGGATTCGGGTGGCCAAAGGCATCTTCTGGTTCAAGCTCAAATGACTTTGCATCGCCAGCCGATAGACCCAATAAACATTTTTCAAAGTTTTCGGTCAAACTGCCGTCACCCATCACCAACTTAGCAGGCTTATTATGTACTTTTGTCGAATCAGCCGCTGAGCCGTCAGATAACTTAATTGAAAAGTGAAATAGCACCTGTGAATTTGCGCCAATTACCGCATCACTCATTGACCGACTCCTCTTTACCACTCGTTTTAAAGGCATCAATTAATAACAGCGCCGCACCAATACAAATCGCACAGTCAGCAATATTAAACTTAGGATAATGCCAATTTTGATAATATACGTGAATAAAATCAATTACATAACCGTAAACCATACGGTCATATAAGTTGCCAAGAGCACCTGCCAACACCAATGCATATGCACAACCAAGTAGCTTATTTGATGCAGGTAAACGCTTTAACCACCACACCAGCAGCACTGAAATAGCAATGGCAATTGCGCTTAGAAACCAACGCTGCCAGCCACCGGCTTCACTCAAGAAGCTAAATGCAGCGCCAGGATTATGCACATAAGTAATATTGAATACAGGCAACACATCAATGCTTTGCCCTAGGGCCATAGTGTTAACAACATACGTTTTGGTGGCCCAATCGACCACCAAAATGATTGCTGTTAGCACCAACCAAATTAATCCATTTCGTTTTGCTAACACGACAACTCCTAAACGCTCAAATTATGCGAACTGACGTGTTTCGCCATCACCATCGACGTTGGTTACACAGCGACCACACAGTTCAGGGTGTTCAGCATGCGTGCCTACGTCATCACAGTAGTGCCAACAACGGTCACACTTTTGCGCGTTGGTTGCACCAACCGCTACAGCAAGTCCTGCCAACTCAGACTCTTCAACATCAGCCGGTTTGTCGCCGTGAGCGAGTACCGATACTTTTGAAGTTAACAGCACAAAACGAAGCTCATCTGATAACGCGTCTAATGTCGCTTTGAGCTCTTCATTTGCATACAAAGTAACTTCTGCTTGCAATGTCGCACCGATCACCTCTTCTTTACGTGCGCTTTCAAGTACGCGGTTTACCGCGTCACGCACACTCAGTACGGTTTGCCATTGCTCATCAGAGAACTTACCGTTTACACAAGCAAGACCTTCATACCATGTACCTGTGAACACAAATTGGCTACGCTCACCTGGAAGGACTTCCCATATTTCTTGTGCTGTGAAGCTCAAAATTGGTGCCATCCAACGCGTCATCGCTTCGGCAATGTGATATAGCGCGCTCTGACATGAACGACGAGCATGAGAATCTGCTTTCGCTGTGTACTGACGGTCTTTAATTACGTCTAAGTAGAAAGAGCCAAGCTCACCCGTACAGAAATTCATCAACTTTTGCGTTACTACAAGCAGTGAATACTCATCGTACGCATTGATAATTTCTTCTTGTAATTGCGCCGCACGCGACACAATCCAGCGGTCTAATTCAACCATGTCAGCGATATCGACTAAGTCAGTTGCTGGGTTGAAGCCACTTAGGTTCGCAAGTAAGTAACGACTAGTGTTACGGATACGACGGTAACGGTCCGCTGCGCGTTTGAAGATTTCATCTGACACCGTCATTTCTGCAGTAAAGTCTGTAGATGCAACCCAAAGACGCAGGATGTCAGCGCCCATTTTGTTCATCACGTCTTGCGGAGAAATAACGTTACCTAAAGATTTCGACATCTTGCGGCCATTTTCATCTACAGTGAAGCCATGCGTCATAACTTGGCGGTATGGTGCGCGACCATGAATGGCAACGCTTGTCATCAACGATGACATAAACCAACCACGGTGTTGGTCAGAACCCTCAAGGTATAAGTCAGCCGGTGAGGTCAACTCTTCTCGCGCATCCATCACACACGCATGAGTTACGCCTGAGTCGAACCACACATCTAGGGTATCTTGTACTTTTACATAACGCTCAGCATCTGCGCCTAAGAGTGTTTCTGGGTCCAAGTCATACCATGCTTGAATACCTTCTTTTTCCACTAATTGCGCAGCTTTTTCAATTAACTCGCTAGTATTAGGGTGCAAATCACCTGTATCTTTATCTACAAACAATGCAATCGGCACGCCCCATGTACGTTGACGTGAGATACACCAATCAGGACGGCCTTCTACCATGTTTTCGATGCGACTTTCGCCCCAACTTGGTAGCCACTGAGTTTTCTTGATTTCTGCGATTGAATCTTGGCGCAAACCGGCTTTGTCCATCGAAATGAACCATTGTGGTGTCGCGCGGAAGATAATGGGTGTTTTATGGCGCCAACAATGCGGATAGCTGTGCTGAAGTGCATGGTGGTGCATTAACGCACCTTTTTCTTGTAGCAATTCGATTACCGCTGGATTCGCCTTAAACACATGTTGGCCTGCAAAAATTGGCGTATCTGGTAAATACACGCCATTTGCACCTACAGGGTTGGCCACTTCCAAACCATACGCAAGACCTGCCGCGTAGTCTTCTTGACCATGACCTGGGGCCGTGTGCACGATACCTGTACCAGAGTCAGTCGTCACGTGATCACCTAAAATGACAGGCACGTTGAACTCTAGGAATGGGTGAGCGGCTTGCAAGTTTTCAAGAGCAGCCCCTTTTGCATAGCCAAGCGTGTGGAAATGCTTAAAACCAAAGCGATCCATACAATCTTTAACAAGCTCAGAACCTAGCACTAAACGCTGTTGATGACCTTCGTCTTCAACTTGAACCAACGCATACTCAAGGTTAGCGTGAACAGCAACTGCGCGGTTCGCAGGCAATGTCCAAGGCGTTGTCGTCCAAATCACGGTACCGATGCTACCTGTGCCTTTGTGCTCAGCATTGAGGGCAAAGGCTGTTTCAACAGCTTGCTCATCAGTGAAAACAAATTTTACATCGATTGCTGGTGATTGCTTGTCTTGGTATTCCACTTCTGCTTCTGCAAGAGCAGAGCCACAGTCCGTACACCAATGCACAGGCTTGGCGCCTTTGTGTAGATGACCTTTATCAATGATGCGACCAAGCGTGCGAATTGCATTAGCTTCAAAGTCGAAATTCATTGTTAAGTAAGGGTTGTCCCAGTCACCGAAAACGCCAAGACGTTTAAAGTCAGTCTTTTGGCCATCAACCTGCTTTGCCGCATACTCACGACATTTTTGTCTAAATTCAGCAGCCGTTACCTTATTCCCTGGCTTGCCAACCTTCTTTTCTACCATCAATTCGATAGGTAGACCGTGGCAGTCCCAACCAGGCACGTACGGTGCGTCGAAATCAGATAAAGTTTTCGACTTAATAATCACGTCTTTAAGGATTTTATTTACTGAGTGACCAAGGTGAATGTTGCCATTCGCATAAGGAGGTCCATCATGCAAGATGAAAGACTTCTTACCTTTTTTTGCTGCGCGAATTTGACCGTACAAGTCTTGCTCGTACCATTGCTTCAACATTTTTGGTTCGCGCTGGGCTAGGTTGCCACGCATTGGAAACTCAGTTTCCGGTAAGTTTAAGGTATGTTTATAGTCGCTCATTAATCCTACTTTCCGTATCGGCTACAGACTTTCGCTGCGTTCAGCGTTTGTCGATAAAGTAAAAAACTGTTTTGCCGCAATAACATCGTGCTGTATTTGCTGCACGAGTTCATCGAGGCCATTAAATTTTTGTTCGTCGCGAAGCTTATGTTTGAGCTTCACTTCTATAAATTGTCCGTATATCGACTCTTCAAAGTCGAATAAGTGTACTTCTAACAATGCACGAGTACCATTAAATGTGGGCTTATTACCCACATTTGCAACCCCATAGACTTGTCGCCCTGCAATGTCTACTTGCACAGCAAACACGCCACTGAGTGGGCATACTTGGCGCTTGAGCGCGACATTTGCGGTTGGAAAGCCAAGCTCTCGACCTTTCTTCCAGCCATGGATCACACGGCCACTGATTGCATAATCATGACCAAGCATATCTTTAGCTTGCTCTAATTTGCCATCTTTGAGGGCCGTACGAATTGCGGTACTACTGACGCGAGCGTTTGCTTTTTTGAAGCTGTCGGTATTTTTCACCGCCATATTAGCTTGCTCGCCAATGCGTTTTAGCAGGGTGAAATCCCCCGCCCTGTCATGACCGAAGCGAAAATCATCCCCCACAGTCAAGGCTTTAACACCCAGCTTTTCTATCAGTACTTGGCGCACAAAATCTTGGGCTTCATAATTGGCGAACTTGGCATTAAAGCTCACACATATAACCCGCTCTACACCTAACTTAGCGAGTAACGCGAGTTTGTCACGTAACCTAGTCAAACGCGCTGGCGCCTGCTCTTTTCTGAAAAACTCTTGCGGCTGCGGTTCAAAAATCATCACGGTACTTGGCAAATTCAATGCTTTTGCATCGCGCAGTAACCCCTTGATCACTTCACGATGCCCTAAATGGACACCGTCAAAGTTACCAATAGTGAGTACACACCCATGATGTTTGTCGCGTATATTGTGGATTCCGCGTATAAGCTCCATCGCTCAAATGCCTTGTTTTTGCGCACTACTGCTGACGAAAGTGCTCGATTATAATCTTTTTTTTACTGTGATTCAGCAGTTGCCACACTTTTTATCGTACTTGGGCGAACACCGGTTAAAAAAAGCACACCAAAGTAACATAAAGCCGCGCTACTGATCAGCGAGCCAAGTAAGGCTATCTGCTCTAACAGTGCCCACGACTGCCAGTCAAATTGCGCTTGAAAGAGGTAAACTACAGCGCCCATCACTGCACTGGCCAACACACATTTAAATGTAAATCCGACACTGAACGCAGAGAAATGATACACCCCTTCTTTTGCCAAACCTCGATATAACATAAATGCATTACATGTTGCCGACATGGCCGTTGCTAACGCTAACCCTAAATAACCTATAAAGGGAGCCAGCATGAGGTTAAACACCATGTTTAACACCATGGCAATAATGCCAATTCGCACCGGAGTGCGCGTGTCTTGTCGGGCGTAAAACCCAGGTGCTAATACTTTAATCAACATAAAGCTCACAAGGCCAACAGAATAGGCAGCAACGCCAAGTGCTACAGCGTTAACATGATCATGCTCTGAACTTGAAAAGGCTCCATGGTCGAATAATACGGTGATAATCAGCGGGCTGATGAGCATCAACCCAACCATCGCTGGTAAGCCAAGAAAAATGACAAATCGTACCCCCCAATCAAGGGTCACTTGAAAATCTGAACTTTTGTCACCGGCGTGTAGCTTGGACAAGGTTGGCAAAATCACGGTAGCGATGCCAATGCCAAATAAGCCAAGAGGAAATTCAATGAGCCGGTCGGCATAATACAGCCATGCTATGGATCCCGTGACAAGGAAAGAAGCGATCACAGTGTCCAAAAACAAATTGATTTGCGACACCGATACACCAAACAAAGCCGGGATCATTAAAGTACGCACTTGCTTTACTCGCTTGTCTTGCCAGCCCCACTGCGGGCGAACTAGCATTTTTGCGCGATATAGAAACGGCAATTGGAATGCCAACTGCACTACCCCACCCACAAATACACCAATTGCCAGTGCATATGCACCCACATCAAATTGTTGGTGTAAAAAAATCGCGCAGCCAATGATAGAGACGTTGAGCAACACTGGGGTAAATGCAGCTACAGCGAAGCGGTTATACACATTTAAGATAGCCCCGCTTAAGGCCACTAAGGAGACGAAGAATAGATAAGGGAAAGTCCATTTGAGCAACTCTGCCGCCAGTATAAACTTATCACCATCACCGCTACCGTGATACCAGTCAACAAACCAGCCCGCACCGAACAAAGCGGCAATAATGGGAGAGCCTATTACCCCTAAAATGGTCACAATCAGTAGGATAGTTCCGAGTGTTCCCGCAGCCCTAGCGACAAATAATCTCACTGCATCATCGCCTTCTTGCTCTTTAATTTCACTCAGAACTGGCACAAAGGCTTGTGCAAATGCCCCCTCTGCAAATAATCGGCGTAAGAAATTTGGAATACGATTAGCGAATAAAAATACGTCTGCGCTCGCATTTGCACCCAGCAAATTTGCTACGACAGCATCACGTACAAGCCCCAGAACACGTGAGATCATCGTCATTGCGCTGACTATCATCCCCGAACGAAATAAACTGTTAGCCACACATCCTCTCTTGGGCTGACATTAATGCTTTGCATTATGCCAATAAAATTCAAGTGAATACAGCGCTGGTCTGCGTCAATTTGCTTTGCTATAATCCGCCGCGGTCACAGGCCTTAAACTGCAATAACAGATCAACTTTTATTGGGTATACAGTGCATTAACCCAAATTTCGCACTGTGTATATGTGTCTCCCGGTAGTCATTGGCGACTCGTTACTCCAGCAGTTGGCTTTGCCACAGTATAAATTTGATTGACAAATTTAAAAAAAACGGGCATAGTCCACGGCCTTTAAATATAAGCTTTATTTAAGATTGTTAGGAGCAAACCTTGGCTAACATCAAGTCTGCAAAGAAACGCGCTGTAACGAGCGAAAAACGCCGTCAGCACAACGCAAGCCGTCGTTCAATGATGCGCACGTACACTAAAAAAGTAATCGCTGCCATCCAAGCTGGCGACAAAGAAGCTGCACAAGCTGCTTTCGCTGTAGCGACACCAATCCTAGACCGTTACGCAACTAAGGGTCTAATCCACAAGAACAAGGCAGCTCGCCATAAGAGCCGTCTTGCTGCTAAGATCAAAGCTCTTTAATTAGCGCTTAATCTTAGAAAAAAACCGGCCTAGGCCGGTTTTTTTATGTCTGCTCTGCACTCGCTGCCAAAACCAATTGGCCATTGATATCGATCTGCATAACACGGCGATAACAAGGCAATATTTTACTGGTGTAGTTATTCAACACAGAAAAATTTTAACGGCATTTGTATAATATTTAGCAGCTAGAGTGATTCTCTCGTTAAGTTGATCGGTTTGAACTAAGCAAACTCGATTTTTGGATAAAACTTTTTCAAAATCGCAGCTATTTTCTTGGGCGAGAACGGTTTAACAACAAATCCCTTCGCGCCATTATCAATTGCTTCTTTGACATTCTCGATATTGGAATGCGCACTGACCATCACTACGTTGGTTTTCTCTGATACCGCATTAATATCCGCTATCATCGCTTTACCATCACCATCTGGTAACTCGATATCTAAAAATATAATGTCGTATTCTTTTTTTGCACATGCTGCCATGCACTGGGCTGCGTTCGGGGCTTCATCAATATCATCAATTCCAAGGTGAACCAAGGTTTGATTCAAAAAGCTACGCACAGTCCCCACATCGTCCACAATTAAAATTGCAATATCATCTTCCATTGAGTTTCTCACTTCATCCACAAATAAGGACGGATTTATTAACTTAAGTGTTAGCACCGCGCTATACTTTGAATGATTATATTACAGAGCCCTATCAAGACAAGGCTAATCACGTTTATTCGCACAATGATATAGGAAAGAGTCTGGTTATGTTGTTAAGTAAAGCGCCTGTTCGCAAACAAGCTCAACGCCCTGAAAAAAAGAAACATGAACCTGCGCAAGACACTGTGGCACAGCCAACTCAGAGCCAACATAGCGACGTACAACCACAAACAACAGGCAAAAGTTCATCAGCGAAACTTATGCTTTATATTTTTATATGCATAACCCTTGTATTTTTATTCATCCCCAAACCGCAACTTATAACCTATGAGAAACTCGGCATGGTAAGCACCAGCGTGTATCTACCTGAGCTCCTCGGAGGCCCGTCACTCGTGGACTCTTCCTTGCATGTGCAGTCAATTATCGAAGGCGATAGTCTCTACTTATGTCAGGATATCACTCAGGCTAACACCTGCCAGAAATACCAAATAGTGAAACAAGACGGTTTCATATCGGCACTTTCCCACCTTATTTCGAGTTAGAAAAACTTATCTGAAAACGGTATTTTTTTTCGTTTGTTCAGCGCCACATTGATTTGCATAATAGCGACCCTTTTTTGAACAAATATCTTTTTGGAGTGGCGTAAATTGGACATTAACCTTGGAATTCAACTAATGCTTGGAGCTCTTGCTATTGGTGCTTTTTTTATAAGCCATGGCACTCTTTTGCGCATTGCCGCGAGCTTGGCAATAGGGTTGTTGTTTTTTGTCCATGCTCAACAGTTAGTAACGCCAAATGGCTTAACTAACGTCACCCTTGTATTGATTAACACCTTTTATCTATTCAAAGTGTACACCAGCCGTGTCACTAACTCGCTAATGTAAGTTTACAACGGGCGAAAATCTCAGCATTTAGAACCACAGCAAGCAATTGCTGTGGTACACAATCAATAAAATAAGCTAACATGACTCTAGCTGTATTAAACTCTAGCGAGGCGTTCATGAGCTCATCAAACCAAGCCCAAGATAGTCATTTGTTTGCCGAATTTATGGGCGATGTTACTCCATTGGCAAAACCCGATACAGTCAATCATTATGGTCGCCCCAACACACCCACTCTCGCTCAGCTAGAAAAGCGTCGTGCAGCAGAGCAAGCGGTTATACTCGATGAGAATCTTTTAGCGAGCGAACATGTCGAGCTTCTAGAGCCTCATGACTTTCTCGCATTTAAAAAGTCGGGTGTCCAAGAAGGTGTGTTTAAAAACTTGCGCTTGGGCAAGTATGACGTTGATGCCACGCTCGATTTGCACGGGCAAACGCTCGTACAGGCTCGAAAAGCTATGTTTGAGACCATAACTGATTGCCATCAACGTAATATCAGAGTGCTATTAGTTCGCCATGGTATCGGTGAGAAAAGCCAACCTCACAAAGGCATACTTAAGAGCTATGTACGTCACTGGCTCGAGCAACTCGACTGTGTGCTCGCTTTTCATAGTGCACTTAAGTGCCATGGTGGTTTAGGTTCCACCTATGTGTTGCTTAAAAAAAGTGCGCAAAAGAAATTAGAGAATAGAGAGTTACACGCTAAACGCTGACATGAAAATGCCGAGGTGTCCTCGGCATTTTTACATTCGAATTGTGATTCTAGCTCTTGCTTATAACGGCATTGCATTGGCTTGGTTAAACCAGGCAGCTAACCCCAAAAGGGCTACCCACACTAGGACATAACTAAACTTAGCCCCACCTTGGTTGTGTCTCATTGCGCTTCCCATTAGCATTTTTCAAAACGACTGGTATTTTTATTTTTGTTATACATCAAAAATGTAACGCAATTACTATATGGAAACTAAGCAAGTTTAACAAGCTGTTTACTTAAACAGTAGTTAATAGGTACTACCACCAAAGACTTATATCTGTCTGATCTTAATAGTTTTTATCTCTATCAATACAGTGCTCTAAGGGGCTTCCTTGTTGTAAACGATTGTAATTATCCACGACTTGATTAACCACTGTATCGACACTGGTTAATGCACTGCAGTGCGGGGTCACAATAATATGTGGATTGTGCCAAAACTCATGCTCTGTGGGCAAAGGTTCGTGCGTAAAAACGTCCAAAGAAGCGCCGCCAATACGCTGTTCTTTTATTGCTTCGATAAGCGCTTGCTCATCAAGATGCTGACCTCTACCGACATTGATAACAACCGCATGACTTGGCAGCAAAGCCAATAATTGCGCATCGATAATCTGGGTTGTCTGCTGTGTTAAAGGAAGTACACATACAAGATAATCTGTGCGGGCAACCATTTCATGGAGCCCCGATTCACCATAAAAATGGTGTACGGCGTCCGCATCTTGTTTTTGGCTGTTAGACCAAGCCATGATCTCAAAGCCATTAGCATGTAACCGTTTGGCGATGGCTTGTCCTAATTGTCCAAAACCTAAAAGCCCAACACGATTATGTGGTTGAACACGTTTTGGCTGCCAAAGAGATTGCTGTTGCTGCCTGGTGTACCTTGGCATATTAGTTTTATGTAACAGGATCTGGCTCAGCACATATTCAGCCATATCTGTGGCAAGATTAGGGTCCACGACACGTGTCACCGGTAAATGTTGTGGCACTGCAGCCAAATTTAGACCATCCACCCCAGCCCCAAAAGAAGCGACAGCTTGCACATTAGGCACGCTTTGCCACAAATCCGCAGGCACTTGCCAGCCAAGTACCATGGTTACTGAATCTGGGTCTGTAACATCCGGCCATTGCTGCACCAGATCCTCACCCAAGTGTCTTTTGAGTTGGGTAAGTAACTTATCAATATTACGATTTGGTATGGCCACCAACAAACTCATGATGTGCTCCCTAAAATGCAAAGCTCAAGTATCCCACAGCATCACTAAGTCGTCATCTACCTGCCCTAAACTTCAGCGCATTAGGTTATTTAAAGTGTCATCACGTAGACACCGCATTGTCATACTTGAAAATTACCCTAGCGAGTAAATTGCTAAAACTAGGACTCGCTATGATCAGTGTTGATAAAGTAATGGCCGATAATTTGCCGCGCCTAGCGCACTGTCCAAAAATTAAAGGACTGGTGAAAAAAGGATTAAGCTACTTACTTCACGAGCAGGAATTCATTGCCTTTGCTAACACCTATCCACACCTACAGGGGCTGGAGTTTATTGAACAGGTGCTTGATGAACTTAACTTCACTACCAAGTGTATAAATTCACAGCTAGACAATGTCCCCTGTGAGGGACGATTAGTGATTGTAGCAAACCACCCTATCGGCTCACTCGATGCGCTCGCACTCATTAGCACTCTTGCACGCGTTCGCCCTGATATAAAAGTTGTCGCTAATCGTTTGCTAATGAGTATAGAGGCGCTGCACTCGCTGCTATTACCTGTTAACAATCTGAGCGGAAACAGCAAGAAGAAAGAACTCAGTGATATCCATAATCACCTCAAAAATGAAGGTGCGCTGCTTATCTTCCCCGCGGGTGAAGTATCCAGGCTTACGCCAAGTGGTGTCAAAGACTGCGATTGGAACCATGGCTTTGTGCGCATCGCCCAAAAAGCCCATGCGCCAATCTTACCTATTCACATCAAAGCAAAAAATAGCCCACTGTTTTACAGCACCTCGCTACTGTATAAACCGTTGGCAAGCCTGTTGTTGGTTAAAGAAATGTTCAAGCAGCGGCAAAAGTCACTCGAGTTGACAATTGGTAGTGCCATCGCACATCACGCCTATGCGCTTGAACACCTAAGCAGCAAAGAAGTGAGCCAACTCATTCGCAAACAGCTTTATCGTCTTGGTAGTAAAAAACCTTTGGTGCTCAAAACACAGTTGCCCATTGCACAAAAGGAATGCCCCAAGGCGCTAGTGCAAGCACTTAACGAATGTGAATTGCTTGGGCAAACACACGATGGCATGCAGATTTATCTATATCACTATCAGGGGAGCTCTGCGCTTTTTCGCGAACTAGGTCGCCTCAGGGAAATCGCATTTCGAGCGGTAGGCGAAGGCAGTGGGCAACGCCGTGATGTTGATAAATATGACATGTATTATCATCACTTATTGCTTTGGGATCCAAAAGACTTAGAGTTAGTAGGTGCTTACCGACTTGCATGTGCTGACGAGGTAATAGCAGAGCAAGGCATTGACGGTTTATATACCGCGAGCTTGTTTAATTATGACCAAGCAATGCAGGAATACTTTAACAAAGGCATTGAGCTTGGGCGCAGCTTTGTTCAACCTAAATATTGGGGTCGCAAAAGCCTTGACTACTTGTGGTTTGGCATTGGCGCATTTATCCGCCGCTACCCGCAATATCGCTATTTATTTGGTGCGGTCAGCCTCTCAAATACCATGGTGCAAAATGCCAAAGAACTGTTAGTGCATTATTACCAAGGTTACTACCAACACTCGCACACCTTAGCGCAACCAAAGCATGCATTTACAGTAAGCGAAGGCACCCAGTTACAAGCACAGCAACTGTTCTGTGGTCACGATGCAAAAGCTGACTTTACCGAGCTCAAACATGTATTAGCAAATATGAATACGCAAGTACCAACGCTCTATAAACAATACACTGATTTATGTGAGCCCGGGGGGGTGTCGTTTCTAAGTTTCAGTGTGGACCCATGTTTTAACAACTGTATTGATGGACTCGTGTTGGTAGATATGAGCGCGCTTAAAGAGAAAAAGGCAGCTCGCTATTTACATGCGCAGCCGACCCAGTAACTCTTGGGCGTGTACTTTATTTTCTTAAGCATCAAGCCAGTATCAACACTGGCTTGCCTCATCGCGGTTAAATACACTTTTTAACATGTACTCGTAAATGTCAGTGATAACGGTTAAATCTGCAATCGCTACACGTTCATTGTCTTGATGAATGGTGTGATTTCTTACGCCACACTCAACAACCTGAGTGTATTCGTTTGCAAAGAAGCGACCATCCGACGTACCTCCGCTGGTGCTCAAAGATGGATAACTTTGTGTCACTTCATATATCGCCTGCTCCAGCAGAGCTATTGCATCAAAGCCTGAAGTGGGCGATGTGTAATAGGGTTCACACGGACGCTCCCAGCTAATATCTATATACTCACGCCACGATGATAATGCCCCTTCAACGGTATTGATTATGTCATCACTATGATAAGCATGACTGTAGCGCACATTAAATGCGAGATGGCAACGCGCTGGAACCAAATTATCCAAACTATTAGGGACATCTATTGCTGTGACCTGTAGGCACGTTTTTGAACCAAGGATATCTTCAGGCCACTTTATTGCTTGCAACACAAGAGCTATGTTTGCGCCAATGTGCGCTGCATTAATACTATTTTCAGGATAGGCAACGTGGCCACTTCTTCCGCTAACACGAACGCGAGCCGACAGTGCGCCGCGGCGACCATTTTTAATGGTATCACCTACTTTGTGTTGTGACGTCGGCTCCCCCACTAAACACGCATTGACCCTAACCCCCTGCTCTTGGAGATACTTGGCAATCAGCGCACTACCATATTCAGCCTCTCCTTCTTCATCGGAGGTGATAAGCCAATAGAATCTGCCTTGATTTGGTTCGTCGCACAGCAATCTATCTGTAGCGGCTAACATAGCCGCAATGCCTCCTTTCATATCTGCCGCACCACGCCCTATTATTTCACCGTTGATAATGTCACCGGCAAAAGGGGCACAGCACCACCGATGTTCAATTGCAGGGACCACATCAACATGACCACTAAATGCAAAAGTTGGCCCAACACCAAAATCAATGTACGCAACAAGATTTGTTACTCCATGGGAACAAATAACCTCGGTGGTAAAACCTCGCTGTGTTAACTGCTCAACGAGCCAAGTAATTGCGCCACCATGATCCGGTGTTACTGATTTGAAACGAATAAGCCGTTGTAAATAATGCACAGCATCGTGATTGTATTGCTGTTGAGCACAGGCGGTGAGTGACATAACTGTCTCCGTGTAAAACCTTCTTGCTCATTACAGCCACACTTTATGACACCATGATGTCAGCGCCATGCAGTTAAAAAGCCTAAAAGTTTAATCTAAATCAAAGATCCGACCTACTTTGCATAAAACAGCTGCCAATTGTTGATCTAGAACAGTTTTTGTTTTGGCTAGGGGATGATAATAGGGCCAACAACAAATTAAATTAGTTTATCTACTAGGATGATGACGATGAAAAAAACACTTAGCGCAGCGTTAGTTGGCCTTTTACTTGGTACCTCTTCTTTAGCTCACGCAAACCTGAGCATCAACGTAGGTGCAATCAACGTTAATCCAGACAACGCAGTTTCTGCGATCAATGAAGCACCTGCATTAGGCCTCAGTGCAGATGATGACACACAGCTTGGTTTAACCTTTGATTATGCATTTAACGATAACTGGACAGCCGAGTTAATTGCCGCTACGCCATTTAGCCACGATGTGAATGGTCGTGCAGGATTAGAAGGTGCAGCAATTGGTAATATTAAACATCTACCACCCACACTTCTTGGTCAATATCACTTTGGTCAAGCAGGTGACAAATTCCGCCCATTCATTGGCGTAGGTGTGAACTACACTATCTTTTTTGACGAGCAAGCGAGCCAAGATCTAAAAACAGTGCTTGGCACCAATGACGTTAAACTAAAACTGGACGACTCATTCGGCTTTGCAGGTCAAGTAGGCTTTAACTATGCCCTAGAGCAAAACTGGGGGATCCACGCCATGGTAAGTTTTATGGATATCGACAGCAAAGCAGCTGTATACGCTAATGGCGCTAAAGCTCTTACGGTTGATGTAAAAATTGACCCAGTTGTTGCTATGGTCGGTGTACGTTATAGCTTCTAATTTACAGTTTCACAGAAACCACTTGCTAATGTAAGCGAATAAAGTGACTACCTTTTGTTAGTCACTTTTTTTTGTTCTAGCATTTCTTTCCAGTGCACAATTTCAGCCGGTAGAATCGGCATTTCGCCTTCATACCCTGCTAAGGCAACAATCTCTTCGACATCGACAACACCGCTTGGGCCACGAAATACGCCACGCACATAAGCGATAGCATGAAGCCCTTTGTGGGAGGTAAACTTTTGTTCGATATAGAAATACTTGTGGTCCCACCCGACTAGGCGTGTAGATACGGTGAATTTCTGCCAAGGTTTAATATCGCGAATGTAAGTGATAGCAGTGGCATTTACTATAGGGAACCAACGGCGTTTCATAACCGCGCCTAATAACCCTAAGCGCTCTGTCATCCATGTGCGGGCGACATCCATCAAAGCAAGATAACGAGAATTGGTAACGTGTAAATTAATATCGCAATCAAGAGGCCAAGCACGAAATTGGATATCTACCGTGTCGAGTAGTTCTTGCTGTGTCTTATTGCCTTTTATTTTAAAAAACAACCATATCAATCGAAAATACAAATTCACAAAAAAGCTCCAAATGCCTAGGGCGTGTTAACCTAGCTCATGAGATGTAACAGGTAAGACCACTATAATAACATTGCTTATAAAAAACCTCACGTTATTCCAATAAGTTGCATCAAATTCAACTGTGCTCTATGTTAAGAACGATAACGAGTTGTTTGGTAAATAAGAAAATGAAAACAAAAATACTACTAGCGGCTGCTTTGCTAACAAGCATGCCATGTTTGGCTGATTTTGATTTTGTCGGCAAAGGTGAAACAAAGAATGCGCAAGGTGAAGCCTCTGCATTTTCCTATGGCTTTGCTTGGAACAGTGATAAAAAACAGTTCCGTATCGGTAAAAAAACCTATGATATGGATACCCTACCAGAATCCTATTCCATCGCTTTTGTGCTCAGTAAAGACGAGAAAAATGTGTGGGTTCAAGAGTTTAAATCTGATTGGGTAGAAAGTTTTTATTGGGAGTTGGGCAATCACATCATTCGCTTAGAAAAGCGCAATTTTGAACAGCCGGTAATGGGCAACTATGAATTGAAAATTGATGACCGCAGCTTCTTTTTAAATAATCGTAACATCGCCATTAAATTAAACTTTGGCAAAGATGGTATCGATAGCATTACTGCCAGTGGTGTGACCAAAAATATGGGCACCAAGGACTAGCGCGAAAGTAGCGCACATCCTTGGTGGGTTGTGCGCTACACTTTAACCGTTTTGCGGTTAATACCATACTCACGTAGCTTATTCGCGACCGCGGTATGGCTCAGCCCTAAACGCTTGGCGAGCTGTCTTGAGCTCGGATAGGCTGGGTAGAGTTTGCGCAATAAGGTTGCCTCAAATCGTTTCACAGCTTGATCCAAACTACCCTCAAAGTCTGATTCCAAGTAACCCAAATCATTTGTGAACGTTGGTAACTGCAGATGCTCGGTTGTGAGCTGTGAATCATCCAACAAAGAAACAGCACGATAAATCGCGTTTTCTAATTGTCGAACATTGCCTGGCCAAGGGTAGGACTGCAAATATTCAATGGTTTCTTCGCTCAGCGTTGGAATATCGGCACCACTTTGTTGTGCGTACTTCTGCACAAAATGTTCAGCTAGAGGACCTATATCCGCTTTTCTGTCACGCAATGGCGCAATTTCGAGGGTCAACACATTGATGCGATAATACAGGTCTTCTCTAAACTTACCTTCTTGCACCATCGCAGGTAAATCCTTTTGCGTAGCTGCAATAATACGCACATTGACCTTCACTTCGTTCTCGTCGCCGACTTTACGGAATGTACCGTCTTGCAAGAAACGCAGAAGCTTGGTTTGCAGTTGAGACGACATCTCCCCGACTTCATCAAGAAAGACGGTACCACCATCTGCTTGCTCTAGCACACCACGTTTTGGCGCAGCATTATCTTCATATCCGGCATAACCAAATAATTCAGACTCTGCGACATCATCTGGTAATGAAGCACATGAAAGGGCAATAAAAGGCTTAATAGAGCGATTCGATGCATAGTGGCACGCACGCGCTAACAACTCTTTACCGGTACCCGTTTCACCGGTAATCAGAATAGGGGCTTCGAGCTGCGCCATTTTGCGCGCTTCACGCACAGTGCGGCGCATGGCCGTTGAGTAATTGTGAATGGTCGCGAAGCTTTCTTGCCCATAGCGACGAAACGCACTGACTTGCTGGCCCAATCGGCTTTGCGATTTGATATTGATAACCGCACCTGCCAGCGCATTTTTCTCATCACCCTGAGGAATAGCAATAGGCAGAATATCAGCAATAAAGTCCTCACCCGCAACTTCCACACGCGTCGTTTGCCCGAGCACTTCCTTGCCCTCTAACCAACGCGTAAAGTTAAAGCCTTTAAGCAAGTTATTAATGTTTGCACCAACAACTTCTTGCTCAGTCATCTGTAAATCACGACATGCTGCAGAGTTGCATAAACGCACCCAGCCTTTGTTATCAATTGAGATCACACCATCAGGCAGCGCACTTAATAAGGTATTAAGCTCATTGTGCTCACGCTCAGAAGGCAAAAAGGCAGTGGTTCGAACGTCTTCGACACCGTCAATTAAACGAATTGACGGCATGATTTTTTGAAACTGTTCAAACTCGATGGGAGGGAAACTAACGTACATCCGGCAGTTCTTGGCATCGACTTCGATACCTTTGAGATCCACCTGATAGTTAACCAGAATATTGAGTACCTCTTGAGCGATACCAATTCTATCCTGACAATATATTTCAAGACGCATGAATTCCTCAGTCGCGCGGTTGCTATGTGTTGCAGGCGCAATGATACGCTAAATCATCATCAGGTGGGTAGCAAATTGTAAACATTTTTGCACAAACTTGCCATAAAGCGCACCAAACCTGACTTGTACCTTTATAGCACCCGGCATTCACTGCATGTTAAGCCGTAAGTCTTCCCCTGATGTCACTGGATATGTATACTGTCGCGCGTTTGTCGCTAGGATAAAGCAGCGCCCGCTGCACTCATCCAGATTGTTAGCCGCTCTTTTATCCTGCCGATACAGACCTCCTATAACCCTAAGTGAACGATATGCTCATTCATCTGTTAACGGTGAAATAGGAAAATAAAAGCAATAATACGGTCTACTAAAAACTGCGTTGCCAGACATCGCAAAATAATAAATCAATTAGTTTAGGAAGTTTTTAATGAGTTCATTACCTAAAACAGGTGACTTTTTAGGTCACCCGAAAGGGCTGTTCTTGTTGTTTTTCACTGAAATGTGGGAACGCATGAGCTACTACGGTATGCGCGGTATTTTCGTGTTATACCTATCGACTGTTGCTACAGCAGCCGCTATGGGTTGGGATATGGCCTACTTTGGCATTGACCCACTAGCAACTGGTGCAGATGAAGAGTATCAAAAAGCACTTAATTCAAATGCCCTTAGCATCTTAGGCTTTTATGCATTTTTGGTTTACGTAACTCCTGTGTTAGGAGGCTGGTTCGCTGATAACGTATCAGGTCAGCGTAAAGCTATCATCACTGGTGGTATCATCATGGCCCTGGGCCAATTTGCATTAGGTACGCCACATGAAATGGTTGCAGGCTTTGAAGTAGAGTTTATGTACTTGGGTCTTGGTCTACTCATCATTGGTAATGGCTTCTTCAAGCCAAACATCTCAACCATGGTTGGTGACCTTTATTCAGAAGGTGACAAACGTCGTGATGGCGCATTCACTATCTTCTATATGGGTATCAACCTAGGTTCAATCCTTGGCTACTTCGTTGTTGGTTCAATCGGTGAAAAGTTTGACTACCAGTATGGTTTCCTAACTGCCGGTATCGGTATGCTTCTGGGTGTTATCCTTCAGCTGGCTCTTGCTAACGAATACCTAGGTAACATTGGTACTGTTCCTTCAGCAAAGCAAACAGGTGAGAACAACGAATCAGCGTCTAAAAAGCCTTTGACTCATGAAGAGCGTGACCGCATCAAAGTAATTTTGATCATGAGTTTCTTCACTATCGTATTCTGGGCTGGTTTTGAGCAAGCAGCTGGTTCTATGAACCTTTTCGCAAAATACAAAACTGACCTTGTATTCTTTGGCTGGGAAATGCCTGCAAGTTGGCTACAAGCTGTAAACCCTATTTTCATCATCCTACTTGCACCTATCTTTGCAAGTTTCTGGATCCGCATGGGTGACAAAGAACCAGATTCACCACGCAAGTTTGCCCTAGGTATGTTCTTCCTTGGCTTAGGCTTTGTATCTATGGTGGGTGCTGCTTTGCAAATCGGTGACGATGCAAACACCAAAGCACACGTAATTTGGTTAGTCATGGCCTACGTATTCCACACCATGGGTGAACTATGTTTATCACCTATCGGTTTATCAATGGTGTCAAAACTAGCGCCGCTTAAGTACACATCACTATTAATGGGTATGTGGTTCTTCTTCTCTGGTGTAGGTAACTATGCTGCAGCAGAAATTGGTAAGCTAGTAGGCGACGCAGGTCCTCTAAGCACCTTTGGTGGTGTAGCTGTGATGGCATTTTTGGCTGGTATCTGTTTGTGGCTACTTGCGGATAAGCTAGTAGACTGGATGCATGGTGCCGAAGGTACACATGATGAAGAGCAACTTCTTGAAGAAGAATTAGAGCTCACTGGTGAGAAGCAGTAATACTCACAAAATCATATAGAGGCGTCTTAAGGCGCCTTTTTTATTGCAAAAAAGCGTATCGCCAATTTAACGAAAAGCTTACACTTTGACTTTATTGTCCACCATTGTTTACAGATATCTGTCTAGCTAATTCCCCCCAAAAGCTTTCGCTTTCGAACATTTTCTCCGATTATGCGCTCAAACAAATATGGTCTTGAGCCTATGGCGGCGCTTTATTCGAATTATCGACTTCTACCGCCGAGGCCACACCAATAACACAGCAAGTGGAGCAACATCATGAGTGAAGTAAACAATCCATTAGGCCTAATGGGCATTGAATTTACTGAGTACGCAACACCAGATGCGGACTACATGGACAAAATCTTTACCGACTTTGGTTTTTCAAAGCTAAAGAAATTCAAAGATAAAGACATCGTTTACTACAACCAAAACGATATCCATTTCCTACTGAACAACGAGCGTGGCGGTTTCTCAGCTGAGTTTGCTAAAAGCCATGGCCCTGCTATTTGTTCAATGGGCTGGCGTGTACAGGACGCTCAGAAGGCGTTCGACACAGCAGTAGAACGCGGCGCTAAGCCAGCAACTGACTCTACTCACAAAGACATGCCATACCCAGCGATTTATGGCATCGGCGACAGCCTGATTTACTTCATCGACCAGTTTGGTGATAAAGGCAGCATCTACGACACTGACTTCGTAGACTTAGAAGAGCAAAATGTTGTTTCAAGCAAGGGCTTCTTGCGCATCGACCACCTTACGAACAACGTATACAAAGGCACGATGGAAACGTGGGCTAACTTCTACAAAGATGTATTTGGCTTTACTGAAGTGCGTTACTTCGACATCAAAGGTCAAAAAACAGCCCTGTTGTCATACGCACTTAAATCACCGTGCGGAACGTTCTCGATTCCAATCAATGAAGGTAAAGACAACAACAACAACCAAATTGATGAGTACCTGAACGAATATAACGGTCCTGGTGTACAACACCTTGCTTTCTTAACTGATGACCTAGTTGCATCGCTTGATCAGCTAGATCAAAGCAACATCGCGACATTAGATATCGTTGATCACTACTACGACACTATCTTTGACCGTGTACCTTGGGTTAAAGAAGACAAAGAGAAGATCAAGCAACACCAGATCTTAGTAGATAGCCAAAGCGAAGATTGTTACTTACTACAAATCTTCACTAAGAACCTGTTTGGTCCTATTTTCATCGAAATGATTCAACGTGTTGATGACGGTGGCTTCGGTGAAGGTAACTTCCAAGCACTGTTTGAGTCTATCGAACGTGACCAAGAGCGCCGCGGCGTTATCTAAGCGCAGTTTTATTTAGCGCCAAAAAGCAGGGCTCGTATTATGCGGGCACTGCTTTTTTAAGTTCCGAGCCCTTGTTTTTTTTCTCTATGGCTCAATAACACATAAAAGCTTTAGCAAAAGGAATAACTCATGCAACTCAATGAAACGCACGACATTAACCTGACCAGCTGGGTCAGCTCTGCGAACAATGGCAACACAGATTTTCCTATCCAAAACTTGCCTTTTGCCTCATTCCGTCGCGCTGGCACGAACGAAGCATTTCGTGGTGGCGTTGCAATTGGTGACCAAGTAGTCGATTTAGCTGCTGTTGCGCACATGGGCATTTTCAGCGGCCTTGCTCAAGAAGCGCTTGAAGCGGCTCAACAAACAACATTGAACGCGTTTATGGCGATGGGACAAGCCCATTGGTCAGCACTGCGCCTTGCACTGTCAAAAGCATTACGTACTGGCAGCGAGCACGAGCAAGCACTAACACAAGCGCTTATCGCTCAAAGCGATGTTGAATATGACCTACCATGTCATATCGGTGATTACACTGACTTTTATACGTCTATCTACCACGCAACGGCTGTTGGTAGCTTGTTCCGTCCGGATAACCCATTGCTACCGAACTACAAATGGGTACCAATTGGTTACCACGGCCGAGCCTCAAGCATTGGTGTAAGTGGTCAAACTTTCCCTCGCCCTAAAGGTCAAACAAAAGCGCCTGATGCAGATGCGCCATCATTCGGCCCGTGTAAACGTTTGGACTACGAACTAGAACTCGGCATTTACCTTGGTAAAGGCAACGAACTAGGTGAGTCAATTGCACTAGATGACGCTGACGAACACGTATTTGGTTTTTGTTTATTCAATGACTGGTCTGCACGTGACCTACAAGCGTGGGAATACCAGCCTCTTGGTCCATTCCTAGCAAAGAACTTTGCATCAACCGTTTCTCCTTGGATTGTTACTAACGAAGCTTTAGCGCCATATCGCATGGCGTGGACGCGTGACGAGAACGATCCACAGCCACTTGAGTATCTAGAGTCTGCGAAAAACCGCGAGCTAGGTGCGTTAGATATCCAAATGGATGTGGCTGTTGAAACTCAAAAAATGCGTGAACAAGGCACCCCAGCGGCGAAACTTTCACAGTCAAGCTTCAAGCACTCATACTGGACAGTGGCACAAATGGTTGCTCACCACACGGTAAATGGCTGTAACTTTAACGCTGGTGATATGCTTGGTTCAGGCACACAATCAGGTCCTGAGCACGAAGAAGCAGGCTCACTGCTTGAGCTGTCACGTGGTGGTAAAGAGTCATTGGATTTAGGTAATGGTGAAAGCCGTACTTTCCTAGAAGATGGTGACACGGTGATCATGCGCGGATGGTGTGAAAAGCAAGGTTTTGCCCGCATCGGCTTCGGTGAGTGTCGCTCAACAGTATTACCTGCTAAGTAAAGCGAGGGCATGTTGGCCTTTGCTGTAAGTTTTTGGGGTGTTTTGGCACGGCTAGACCTGCGCAACATAGCTATTCTATGTAAACCTTGGAATAGTGCACACATAATGCCTCAATGACACCACCATACAGTTCGGTCTAAATAATGCAGTTTATCTCTGTGTACCTGAGATAAACTGCATTTTTTTGGGTTGAGTTACAATTTTTTGCTGGCTTTTTAATCTCACCTTGATATCTTAGCTACGTTTTTGTCAGAAGTTTGTATATATGAAGCGAGTAAAATCATACTTTGTAACTAAGTTGTTTCCTGCAAGACAACTGTTAATTCGCCAGCTCGGTGAAGTAAAAGTCCTTGAGTTATCGACTACAAAACAGTGTGGTTTTGCTCTTGGTGCATTTGTATGTGTCGCGTCTTTAGCTGCGTTTGGCGGTTATAACTTTTGGCAACAGAGCCAACTGCAATTGAGCAGTGGCGATGTCATTGCACAAAACAACGAACTGCGCCTGCAATTAGAACAAGCGCAGCAACGTCATGAACAATTTGTTGCCCAGCTCTCAAAGCTAGAGCAGCGCCAACAACTCACTCATAATGTACTTGCTTCCCTACCCGCATCATTGATGCCACAGCAAGGTGTGCCTTTTGAAGCCAGTGACAATCAGTTTGACTCTGGCGTTGAGCAAAGACTTGCTAACTTAGAACAACGTCAAAGCAATACCTTCTTTGTACTAGACCAAGCAATTGAAAAGCGTGAGGTCATGCTCTCAGAGGCCATTGCTCGAGCAAGCCTTCCGCAAACTCTGATGGAAGAACTTGTTGCCAAAAGTGCGCAACAAGTTGCCCAAGGCGGCCCACTCGAACCATTAGATGCTGATGAACAAGACCTGAGCTCAATGTCAGTGGTAGATAAGCTACTGACGTTGAATCAACTTGAGAACATGCTTGAGCAAGTACCGCATATGCTTCCTGCCGCTGACTACTATATCTCGAGCAGCTTTGGACTGCGTAAAGACCCAATAAACGGCTCTCGCGCAATGCACAAAGGTGTTGATTTAGCAGCGTGGCGCAATACCGAAATTTTTGCACCAGCCGATGGTACGGTTGTGCGCGCTGGACGTAACGGTGGTTACGGTCGTTTCATCGAAATTGAGCACGCAAATGGTTTTACTACGCGCTTTGGTCATTTAAACAAGATTAAAGTGAAACGTGGTGACATGGTATCAAAAGGCGAAGTCATCGCTTTAATGGGTAGTACCGGTCGCAGTACTGCGACGCACCTGCATTATGAGGTGTTACATAACAATAAGCACATCAACCCGGTAAAAATCACCAAGGCATTAACCGATGTTTTCAAAGAACAAAGATACACAGAAGAGTAGCCCTATTGTGAATAATAAGAGCAACAACACCCCTTCCCTGATTTCTGCAGACGTTCGACTGACTGGTTCACTTATCAGTCAAGGCGAAGTTCAATTAGATGGTCGCATCGATGGCGACATCAAAGCCGACGTATTACTTGTTGGCAGCCAAGGCCGAGTTGATGGCAGTGTGCAAGCAAATGAAGTAACCATTCACGGCGAAGTAAGTGGCTCGATCAGCGCAAACAAGGTTGCGATTGAAAGCTCAGCAACAGTCAAAGGTGATGTGTATCACAACACCCTGAGTATTGCTGCTGGCGCACAAATGGAAGGTCAAATTAAGCAACTTGCGCAACACGAAGCGCTTTCGGTTGTCAGCAACGAAGAAGACGTCCTCGTCGCTGAGTCTTAATCAGCCTTCTTTCGCGCAGTAATGTACATGGTGACTGCTGCGCGAAACACCAATTCCCCTGCGTCATTAGTGATTTCTACAGGCACAATTAAATCTTCTTTATCGCTGAACTCATGCGGCATAGGTATTTGCGCCGTTGCCTGCATATCTGTTTCTACTTTATTTAAATACTCAACAGTCATCCCTTTTGGGATCCAGCGATGAGTTTTGTGTGGTACGGTAGCATCCGTCATTACCCCAGCAACGAGTTCAGCTAAATTACACTGCGCAATCGCATGAATCGTGCCTATGTGGTTATGCACTGCCTTTCGGTTTTTAACTCGTGCGACGCATTTCCCTGCTTCTAACGAGGTAATTCTCGGCTTAATGGAGCCAAAATACGGCGCTTTCATACACACTGCTTTAGAAAACAGCCAATGGCCAAAAGGCCAACCGATCATTTTGTTATAGGTTTTTAGTAATGGTGGAGTTGACATACTTAGTTCTCATTATTTAACTCATCGTACCAGTAAATATGAGATAACGGATAATTGCAACTCTCAAATGCGTAGTGGCGAGTGCCATTCAAAATGAGAATCTACGGCACGATGAGATTTTGGAATGATCTCCCCTCAAACAACTAGACATCTTTTATTTTGAAAATGAAGTAAGATAGAAGGTGTTATGAGAAATAAATATCCGCAAGAATTTAAAGACCGTTTGTTAGGCATTTGCCTGAGTGAGCCTCGACCACTCTTGCTTTGTACCCACTGCAAACAAACTACCTATTAACAAACAGATACCTGAACTTGTCAGCCAAAAAGTTAAGGTATTATCTGGAAAGCTTGGCATTAGTACTGGGAATGAAAATGCTCTGAGGAGAAAAACACTTGTTATCACTACTAAAATGGAACGCGTAAATGGAAGTTTCTTTATTACGCCCGCCCCAGCTAACGCAAAAATACCCCAAAAACACAAAATTGCTGCTATTGTGAGCGTGACCAGTGAAGGGTACCAAAGCTCTTGCTCCGCCATTTGTGCCATCGCTTCTCCGGCCCCAAACATTCGATACCAGTCAGCTCCAAACACAATACATCCCAAATGAGCTAATGCTGCCAAAAAGCAACACGCTGAAGATGCTATGAGGTATTTGTTCTCTCGACGATTCATCCATCCTCCTTGATGCCTAACGCCGCAATATGGGGCGTATTAAGCTTGGCTAAAATCAGCGAAGAATGAGCGCCAGCCAAGCTTTAGACGTCCCAAACATAATTGCCTTGTTATAAGTTACCTACAGATACCTTTTCATAGTTTAGCTTTTTATTTAGCTTGCCGTAATGTATGTAGCCGAGCAAACAACTACCTACACCAACAAAGAGTAATAGGTATTTTATGATGCTATTGATTTGATCTCCGTATACTAGGTAATTAACCAATAACAACGACAAAAACAAAATTAATCCACCATAGATTAACCAACTTGCCTTCTGAGTAATCTCTTTGATTGGTCGATTATTCAGTTTTTGACTACAGTTGGGGCAATTAAATTCAGTTAGCTTTCCCACCTTTTCGAGTTTATCTAAATGCAGGTAACCAAATTCATGATGACATTCCGGACAGTTCATAACACCAATACTTGAGTAACTTATAACGCCTTACTAATGGGCGCATAAATGCTTGGCTAAAATTAGCGACGAAGGAGCACAAGCCAAGCGTTTTGCGTCCTTTTGAGTAACTTGATACTTATTGAACCTTCTCCCCGAAGTTTAGCGAAATACTAAACTTCAAGGCGACCAAACCAAAAGGAGAAAGCTCAATGAAATTTTA